>CP051187.1:5400000-5765470 GCA_038087035.1 Gloeotrichia echinulata CP02
GTCGGTATCAAGAAGCTCAGATTCGGATTTCAATGTATAGGAAATATAGCGAAGCGGCTCAAGTACAAGCTCAGAAAGGTCAGTGATGAAATTATCTAGGGATGGGGAAATTTAACTCCCCATCCTTAAATTCTCAAAATCTACCTAAACACTCATCTCCAACATCCGTTGCATTGGACGCAGAGATGCTAATCGGATCTCTTCAGACATAGTAATTTCTGGAGTGCGATTTTTCATTGCCAAATACAGCTTCTCCAAAGTATTTAACCGCATAAATGGACACTCGTTGCAATTGCAGTTATTCGTCGGTGGTGCGGGAATAAAATGCTTGTGAGGTGCTAATTTTTGCATCTGGTGAATGATCCCAGGCTCCGTAGCCACGATAAATTCTTTTGTTGGACTTTCTTGACAATATTTGAGTAACGCTGCTGTAGAACCAATGTAACTGGCGTGGCGCAATACTGAAGTTTCACATTCCGGGTGAGCGATCGCCTCCGCTTGGGGATGTGTAATTTTTAACTGGACTATTTTCTTTTCCGAAAAGGTTTCATGCACAACACAGCTACCATCCCACAGGACTAAATCTCGCCCTGTTTGTTCCATGACGTACCGACCCAAATTCCGATCTGGGGCAAAAATAATCGGCTGTTCTTGGGGTATTTGCTGCACAATCTTGACAGCGTTGGAACTAGTGCAGATAATATCACTTATCGCCTTAATCTCAGCAGAACAATTGATGTAAGAAACCACCAAATGATTAGGATGTGCCGCTTTAAAAGCTGCAAACGCCTCTGCTGGACAACTGTCTGCTAAAGAACAACCAGCATTCAAATCTGGTAACAGCACCAATTTATCTGGATTGAGTATCTTGGCTGTTTCTGCCATAAAGTGAACACCAGCAAAGACGATGACATCTGCATTTGTCTTGGCTGCTGCTTTTGCTAGTTGTAATGAATCCCCAATAAAATCTGCAATGTCCTGAATATCTGACTCTTGATAGTAATGCGCCAGGATAACCGCATTGAGTTCCTTTTTGAGACTCTCAATAGCGGCAAATAAATCTAGTGGTAGTACACCCGGTTGGGTTTTGTCTCTTTGAGCAAGTGCAGTCTTAAACACAATTAGGAGTTGCTTAGGGTTGCAAGTGTTTGTCTTGTGTAATCAATTATAGTAGTTTTTACCAAAAAATATAGTGGTTTTTACCAAAACTCATAGACTCTTGTTGCAGATTGTGTGCAAATCCGGCTGAGTTTCATATCCTGGAAATAGACGGCAAGGACAGTGGCATGACCATTCAGAAAACTCAATCAAAAACCCTGAAAATAGCAATAGTTGGCGATGTTCACGACCAATGGGAAGTAGAAGATGGTATTGCACTCAAGCATCTGGGTGTTGATTTAGCGCTGTTTGTTGGGGATTTTGGCAACGAATCGGTGGAAGTGGTCAAAGCGATCGCCTCCCTCGACATTCCTAAAGCAGCCGTGATGGGCAACCACGATGCATGGTACACTGCTACAGAATGGGGACGCAAGAAGTGTCCCTACGACCGATCCAAAGAAGACTGGGTGCAGGAACAACTGGATTTATTAGGTTCAGCCCATGTCGGTTACGGTAAACTGGATTTTCCCGATTGGCAATTAACTGTAGTCGGGGGTCGTCCCTTTACCTGGGGTGGGACAGAGTGGAGATTTACCCAAATCTGTGACGAACGTTATGGAGTCACCGATCTCGAAGAGTCCGCAGACAAAATCTTCAAAGCAGTCAAAAGCGCCGCCTATGAGACAATTATCTTTATCGGTCATAATGGACCTAGTGGATTAGGCGATCGCCCAGAAGACCCCTGTGGTAAAGATTGGCATCCTATTGGTGGGGACTTTGGCGATCCAGATTTTGGTGCAGCGATTTCCCAAAGTCTCACCGCTGGTAAAACCATTCCCCTCGTTACCTTTGGTCACATGCACCATACCCTCAGACACACTAAAAAAGTGCTGCGAAAACCAGTATTTAGAAGTCCAGAGGGGACAATTTACTTAAATGCCGCCAGAGTGCCCAGAATTGTCGAAAATAACGGTCAAAAGCTGCGGAATTTCTCCCTTGTCACCCTAGAGGCGGGTGTGGTGTCCCAAGCCTCTCTAGTTTGGCTGGGGAATGATTACCAGGTAGAGTCCGCAGAAATTTTGTACGAGCGATCAGATTCAATAGTGCAATCTGCTTAGATTATGATATATAATATTATCTGTCAGTTTTATTGCCCGCTGCGGCACTGGCTTGACAGTTTACTGGAGAGGTGGCAGAGTGGTCGATTGCGTCCGACTTGAAATCGGATGAACCGAAAGGTTCCGGGAGTTCGAATCTCCCCTTCTCCGTTGGTAATTTGTAATTACTAGCTTTTTTAGGGGTTGTTTCCAGGGGTGGTATATTGACCAAGTTGTGCAAAGCGGATTTCAATTCGCCTCCTGTTTGCATCTGAATTTCTATTTGGCTTGGCAAATCCTTTATCTTCTGGTAAAAGTAGTTGTGCCGCAGAATAGGCTCTAAAATTTAGTTGTTTGAAACGCCCTTTCTTTTTTTGAATCTGAACGTTTTTAAGTTCCTTGACTACCGCTAAAGCTCGTATCAAACCTAAATCAGCATTAGAACCTGGACAAAGAATAGCAACATTTTTATTGAGAGTAGATACGGCTTCTAGCTGTTGATCTAAATTTCCTCCATTCTGATTATTACATGATTTCAGGACACCAACCTCTTCACCATCCGTATGTCCGATAACTTCTATGACATCAATTTTTTGATTATTATTTTCATTTTGTTCTATGATTTTTTCAATATCTCTGAAAATTATGCCATTCTTTCCACTAATATCGTTTTTTAAATTTAGCGGTAAAACAGCACTTCCTGAATTGAATTTATACTTTTCAGAGCGTAGTTCAATGATTTTTGGTTTACCATCTTTATCTCGAATAGATGGTGGAGATTTCGAGGACTGACCTATTACCAATAATAAAAGTACTGTCAGAACCATGAAAGCATTAGACATCAGATCCGTGAAAGAAGTCCAGATGCTGAAGGTTTCAGTAGTAGGCGTACTCTTTGTTCTTCTGGGCATTTTAAAATTTCTCCATTGATGATATTATCAAGGATTATGTGAGTTATTTAAAATTAGCTTGTATTCTTCCCACAACTTCGGAATACTGTTCAATTTGTTTAGCTACATTTTGCAAATTCTGATTGTGGTTTTCCCCAATTGAGGTGTGCTGATTTAAGGTGGCTATTACCTGAGATATGTCATTATTAAATGACTGTGTAGTGGCTTGAAGTACCACAGCGATATTCTGTAATTTATCATTGTGGGTTACTATTTGTCCTGTGTGCTGATTTAAGGCTGTTGTTATCTTATATGTATTAGTATTAAAATCTTGGGTTGCGACTGAAAGAGTCTGGGTATTTTGCACAATTTTCCCAGAGATATCAGTAAGGTTTTGTTGATTAGTTTGAATTAAATTTTGTATTTCGGAAGAATTTTCCAGCAAAGCATCACCAATACCTTGGTTTTGCTGTGTATAGCTGTGTAACTCTGAAGTAGCCTTGTCAAGAGATATCGTTGATTTCTCAAGAGTTTTTGTGATATCTGAGTAAGTTGTTGTTAATCCTGCCAAACTGTTAGTAGCATTAATTAAAACATTAGCACCTGTTTGCATTGCCAGGGAAGACTGAGTAACTACAGTTTGAAAATTATTGGCGCTGGTGTTAAGTGTATTGCAAGCTGCTGTTACAGCATTTTGAAAATTTCTAGTATTTTCAGGTAAGCTATTTACAAACCTACTTAAGTTATTAGAATAAGTCTCTATGGTCTTAATAAGTAAATCGATTTTATCTTTCTCTATAAATAAAATATTATCAAGTTCATGTTCTAAAAAAACAAGGAGTTTATCCTTCTCTATATCTAAATCATAGGAAGGATGGAATTTTGTTATAAAAAAACTACAAGTCAACGATATAAGACTACTAAAGAAAGCAATTCCCATTGAGCCTATAATAGCTGATAAAGTTTTTTGTAATGTAATTTCATCACCAATATTTCTGCTAAGTATAATTAAATTCATCGTAATACCTAAGAAGGTTCCCAATAAACCAAGAGCTAGTAGTAAGTTTGGGAGTGATTGGTAATATCGTTTATTTTTTTCCCATTGTTGAAGCTTTTGATTATCACTACAAGTGTTTTCGATAAGAGCTAATCTATTAATTTTATCTTGTTGATGACTTAAAATTTTATTGTTTTTCAGGGCATTCAACATTTCTGCTTTAATTGGATATATATCATTTAGTAGTGTGTTCTTTAGTTTAATTCCATCTACAGTAAATTTGATAGTGAATCCGACAAAAGCGATTACCACTAATAACGGGACGAAAGATAAAAATGAAGGGGCAATAAAATAAAGAAATAATAATATTAATGCAATTATTATAACTATACCGCGCAATGTGTTTTTTGGCATAATTTTGACATCTCAATACTTTATTGATCAAAGAAAAACTACAATCAAGTATATCGTATTTTTTTGGGTTTTATTGTAAAATAAATTACCTGTGCTATAGTTTTTACAGTCTTCCTCTAGTTCTAGCTTGTTTCTCAGCTTTGATAGAGGGAATTGAATATAATTTTACAAGCATAGGGACGGGCGATCGCTTTCATGGTGGTGTGAGATGAATACAAGAATCCAAAACATTATCGGTGAAAATTACGAAATCATCCAATTGCTTGGTGAGGGTAGTTTTGGCAAGACTTATCTGGTGAAACACTTGAAAACTCCTAGCCAGTATGCGGCCAAGCATTTTACCGTCCCCAGTAGTGACCCACAGTTCGCCAAAGCTGGGGAACTTTTCCAGCGGGAAGTGACAACCCTAAAACAGTTAAATGGATATCCGCAGATTCCCCAATTTGTTGACTTTTTGGAGGAAAATCAAGAGTTTTATTTACTACAAGAGTATATTGAGGGAATTACTCTCAGCAATGAAATAAAACCAGGTAACAAGTTAGAGGAAAGCGAAGTCATTAAATTATTAAATGAATTATTGAACATCCTCGATTTTGTTCATTCTCAAAACATTATTCATCGTGATATTAAACCAGACAATATTATCAGACGAAAAAAGGATGGTAAGTTGGTTTTAATTGATTTTGGAGCAGTCAAAGAAGTTATTACTCAAACCACTTCATTAAACCCAAAAACTGTAATTGGTACACTAGGTTATATGCCCACCGAGCAAAATCGGGGAAAGCCTCAATTTAATAGTGACATTTACGCAGTTGGAATGACTGCTATTTCAGCATTGACAGGTCTAGAACCTCATGAGTTACCAATAGATAATTGCCTAGAAGTTGTCTGGCAAAATCCACAAATAGTGGTTAGTCAGGAGCTAGCAGACATTTTGTCTAAAATGGTGCGCTATGACTTTAGAGACAGATATAAATCAGTCAACGACGTACTCAACGATTTAAATAATATAACACCTCCAGGAGCTTCACAAAAAACTCAAGTTATTAGTACACCAATACCAAATCCTGCTTCAATACAAAATCACGATCAAATTGATATGATTTTATTTGCGCTACTGATATTAATGGGAATAATTGCTCTCCTGTATGTTTCTGGTGTACTACCCAATGCAAAAAATACAGAGCCTAAAAAACAACAGTCCTTATTAATAGAAAAAGTTTTGAGTTTAGATGTTCAATAGAAGGCGATGTCTACAACGCGCTGCGCCTACGCTCCTTTCCCTGTTTCCTCATACGTACTATACTCAAAAATACAATTCAATAATTAATATAAATAAATAAAAATACTTACGTATTTGATATGGATATAAATTTCCCCCATCCGTATATCTGCACTGGCAAAGAGCAGATAAGCAGTGCTAGCTTTGCAGGATTACTCACATGATTTTGATGTCACAAATTTAACTAATGGAGTGCTTGCTAAATGGCTGTTGGAAATGAAGAACAGGGTAGCAAATTTATCACAACAGAACCACTAAAAGCTAGTGATGTTGTTGAACAAAAAGTTTGGGATGCTGTCCGCAGTGCGTTTGCTGAAAGGAAATGTATCGGTTACTGGCGTTATCCCATTTTCAAGCAGGTGGGAGAGATTCTTCGAGAGCCTGACATCTTGATTGTGGATCGAGAGTTTGGTTTAGTGGTCATGGAAATTAAAGCTGTCACCATTGACCAAATAGTTAGCGTTGATGGTGGAAAATTGCAATTGCAAAATTCAGAAGCTACAGAAGTAAATCTTCAACAGCAAGCAAAACATCAGTTACGCGCATTGATATCATACTGCGATCGCGAAAGCGCAATTTGTCGTAAAGTTACTGGTAGAGTCATTGTCACATTGCCTTTAATTACCCAAGAACAATGGCACCAAAGAGGCTTTGAGCAATTATCCAACTATTCGCTCATTTTCCAAGACCAGTTAGGCAAAATTGGTTTACTAGAACGCATTCCCCAATCTACTGTTGTCGTGTCAGGGGAAAATTTAGAAGATAAAGATTGGGAATTGTTACTGTCAGTGATTGCTGGTACACCTGTATTTCGTAAACCGGAGCGCAACAGAATCTCAACTACAGGTAAAAGCCGCGCTAGCGTAATTGACAGTTTACGAGAAAAACTCTACGAAATCGATTTACAGCAAGAACATATCGGTAAAGAAATACCCCCAGGACCGCAACGAATTCGGGGTATTGCTGGTTCCGGTAAAACAGTGCTGCTATGTCAGAAAGCAGCCCATATGCACCTCAAACATCCAGATTGGGATATTGCTTTAGTATTTTTCACGCGATCGCTCTACGATTTAATGATTGGGTTATTAGATCAGTGGATACGTCACTTCAGTTGTGGTGAGATACACTACGACCCAAAAACTAACTTGAAGTTGCAAGTACTTCATGCTTGGGGAGCAAAAGAACAACCCGGTTTCTACGGAACAATTTGTGATTACCACGGAAAAAGACGCGGAACAATCAAAGATACTAATGAAAAACAGCCGACCCGAGGCTTGGTAGACTTGAGTAAGCGGCTATTAGAAGAAATCGAAATTGAACCGATGTTTGATGCCATCTTAATTGATGAAGGTCAAGATTTAGTAGCCGAAGATGATTTGAAATATCAAGACAAACAAGCTATCTATTGGTTAGCTTATCAAACATTGCGACCTGTAACTGACCAAAAACCCGAAGAAAGGCGGTTAATTTGGGCTTACGATGAAGCACAAAGCCTTGATACTCTAGCAGTCCCCAAAGCCAAAGAAGTATTTGGTGAAAACCTCAGCAATCTTTTAAATAAGCAACCGCAATATCCAGGGGGTATCAAACGTTCAGAAGTGATGCGCCGTTGTTATCGCACACCAGGGCCAATTCTCACAGCAGCCCATGCAATTGGGATGGGTTTATTACGTCCAGAGGGAATGCTCACAGGTATCACGAATAAAGATGATTGGAATAGAATTGGTTACGAAGTTAAGGGAGACTTTCGGCGTATTGGTAAGCCAATAACTGTTACAAGACAACCGCAATATTCACCAAATCCGATTCCAGAACTTTGGGGAGAACCTGTATTAGATTTTGAAACTTATGATTCTCGCCAAGAAGAAATGACGGCTCTGGCTGAGAATATTATGCATAATATTGTTCATGACGGTCTCAATCCCAGCCGCGATATTTTAGTGATAGTTTTAGGCTCGACTTATGACGCTATCGAGTTAGAAACTCATGTTGCGAGTTTTTTAATGGAGCATGACATTGATGTTTATGTCCCCACTGCTGTGAAGTTAAATGATTTAATGTTGGAATGGCCTAACCACGACCCTGATAAATTCTGGCACGATGACGGTGTTACTGTATCTCGCATCAATCGCGCCAAGGGTCATGAGGCTGATATTGTGTATGTGATTGGCTGTGATCATGTCGCTCGCAATGAAAGTGATGTCAATTTCCGCAACCAGTTATTTGTGGCTTTAACTAGAACGCGGGGTTGGGCGAGTTTGAGTGGTGTGGGTAATTATCCTATGTATGATGAGATGCGGCGCGTGATTGCTAGTGGTGATAGTTTCACTTTTAATTATAAGCGCCCTCCCAAGCGGGATATTGGTGATGGGGAATAAGTTTTGGTGATTGTCTCACGCAGAGGCGCAAAGATTTGTGTCTTTGCGTCTTTGCTGTTTAATTACTGCTACATAAAAGCTGGACAAATCCAGACATTTACTCTTCTACCACTTCTACCAAATCCTCAATCATAACATCAAAGACGCGGGCCATCTTCATTATTGAAGTAAAGTCTACCATTGCCAACCCTGGCGCTCGTGCATAGGCTCTAACTGAACTGTAGGCTACTCCAGAACGGTCAGCTACATCTTTCAGTGTCCAACCCTTCTCCAAAGCAAATTCTCGAATTCTTAGCCTAATCAGCCCCATTTTTATATTGGCGAATACTTGTATTTAGTAGATTAACCCGAAGCATTTATTCTTGTACTACCTCCACCAATTCCTCAATCATCACATCAAAAGTCCTTGCCAACTTCTGAATTGCGGTGAAGTCAACAGTGGCTAGTCCAGGTGATCGGGCGTAGGTTCTGAGAGTGCTGTAGACTACACCAGAACGTTCAGACACCTCTTTTAGCGTCCAACCGTTCTCATCAGCAAATTCTCGAATCTTGAGCCTAATCATTCCCATAATTTGCTTGACAAATGACTTATATGAGTCGTTTAATATATTGTAGTCGATAAAACGATCGCCCCACGTCATCCAAAACTAAAGGGCGATCGCATTATTTACAAAACACATCCCGTGAAAGGGATGATGTCTCCGCTATCTACTGACAGGGAAAAATCTACCTATTCCACAGGCTAATTTTATGGTATCATCTTTCAAGCCAAAAACGCTCGTCATTCGTGCATCAAAAATTGTTCACAAATCTTCAACACTTCACCCACTCACAAGATTTGTTACGGAAGAAGCAGTTTGCCTGATGTTTAACATCCGCCTTGAAGATATCTATACCGTGCAATGCTGGCGCTACATAGTTTACGTCCACGCCAAAGGATTGAGCCAGTTTGTCAGCTACGCCGATTTTCCGCCAATTGTGGGAGTAAAGCCACCTACCCCAGCAGAGATTGTCAAATGGCGCAGGCGTTGGCGTCAACAACATGATGATGCTCAAAGACAGCACGCACCCAGGTGGTGGAAAGAATTTTTTGCTGAGGAATTTTGTCAAGCTTTCTCGGAGCCTATATTATACAGTTGGGGAAAATTGATTGGGTTAATCAAATTCGCCTTTAGTGAAGAAAGTTTGGAGACCCTGAGAAATAATTACCGCCAAGAAAAATCCCTATTTATATCTCACGCAAAAACGCTTTCGTCCCTAAGATGTGGTTAGCGACAAAAGCGTTTATTAAGTAACACTTAACTATTCAGCATGTTTATTACTGGCGCGATTAGCCCGTGCTTCAGCTGAGGCGAATACCTCATCGAAATTTTCCACCACTTCACCAGGGAAATTTTCCAAAACTCTTGTAGAAATAGCCACCCGACCTTTACCTTCATCCAAATCAATAATTACAGCTTTAATCGGTTGACCGATTTGAAAAACTTTTTCTAGAGATTCAATGAATTTTTGGCTGACTTGCTTGATATGAAGCAAGGCGCTAACACCATTTAAATCGACAAAGACGCCAAAAGGTTTGATCCCAGTAATTTTACCTTCCACTAATTGACCTAGTTCTAACAAGCTAAAGTTACTCGAACGAGTCGCCAAGCGCTGGGAAAGAATGAGTTTATTAGTGTTGCGATTAACTTCCAAAAAGCCAGCGGTGAGAGTTTGACCTTTGAGTGATTCTAAGTTATCACGCTCAACCAGGTGCGATCGCGGAATGAATCCCCGCAAAGATTGAATTTCAACGGTAATACCACCTTTATTCACACCCATTACCCGCACTGGTACCGTTTGGGAATTTTCTTGCATTTGCGCCAGTCGGTCCCAAATTTGCTGAATTTCCAACTGTTTTCGAGAAAGAGTTACTTGACCCTCTGCATCCTGCTCGCGGATAATCAAAAACTCTAGTTCCGCTTGTAATGGTAGCACCTCCGATAAATCGGTGACTGCTCTCAAAGAAGCCTCATCGCGGGGGATAAAAGCTGACGACTTACCACCAATATCAACATAGGCGCCATCATGGTCAAGTTGAAACACTTTACCATGTACAACCTGTCCTTTTTGAAACTGGTAGTCGTGTTTTTCCAGTGCTTTGGCAAAATCGTCCATTGTAAATGACGAATTGGCTGTTTGAGAAAGTTTCGATTCGGAATTCATGACTTTTGAAGATAAATTTTTATTTGTCATTTGTCATTTGTCATTTGTCTTTGGTCTTATAAATGACAAATGACAAATGATTTAGGACAACCTGAACGAACAGTATCGAACGGTTGCTTAGGTTGTCAGGTTAGTTGACCAAACAGTTGTTTCACCTGCTCCCAAGCATCGGCTGCAGCTATAGGATTATAACTGCCACGATGGTCACAGAAAAATCCGTGGTCAGCTCCATCGTAGCGAAACACACGATGGGAAATTTTGTATTTTTCTAACTCTGCTTCAATCTTGTCTACCTGCTCTAGAGGGATGCTGGCGTCTTCGGTGCCAAAAAAGCCGTAGAGGGTGCCGGGAATGTCCCTGGTACGGGTGACAGTAGGCTCGCCACCTCCTGGTGTACGGGTGCTAATTCCCGCCCCATAGAAGGAAGCCGTAGCTTTGATATCTGGTAGGGTAGCAGCTAGATATGCTACATGACCGCCAAAACAGAAGCCAATGGAGCCAAAGCCATCTGGTTTGACTTGGGGGAGGCTTTTGAGATAGTCAATTGTCGCCTGAATATCGCTCAATAACTCTGAAGCTGTCGTTTGCATCGCATAGCTTCTCCCAGTTTCAATATCTTCTGGAGTGTAACCAGTTTCAAAGCCAGGGGCAATACGTTGGAAGAGTGCGGGGGCGATCGCCACATAACCAAGTTGAGCAATCCGTTCTGTTACTTGGCGAATGTGGACGTTGATACCAAAAATCTCCTGTAATACAATCACTCCTGGGTAAGAACCAGGCCCTTGTGGTTGTGCCAAATATGCCACAAGTTCGACATTACCTTGCGAAATTTCCACGGTTGTGGTATGTATTACTTGCTCGGTCATAATATTTTTTACCAGTGTTGTGTGATTATTTGATATAACTATGCCAGGATCTCAAACCTATCCCCAATTACCAATTAAATTATCAATTAGGAAAAGTCAAGAAGTGAGAATTTTTTCCCAGAAAAATTCAAGGTATAAATAAAATATTTAACAGGTAGGATAGGCAGCTGGTTCCATGCTGCTACTAGCACCGAGTGCAGCAGGGTAAAAATAAACATACCATCTCACGAAGCTCACAATCCAGGCAATGAGGCATTTTGAATTTTAACCCTTCACGGAGTTTACCCTTGAACGAAGTGAAGGATTCGAGGGCAAGATTTTGATAAATTCCGCGTAGTGGTACTAGGAGGTTTGGTGATGATTCAATTCCGCATTCAGCCAGACAGTGAAATTCCCGCATCAACCCAGCTGTTTAATCAAATCCGATTTGCGATCGCCTCTCGCCAATATCCACCTGGATATAAATTGCCAAGCACACGGGCGCTAGCAATGCAGACTGGCTTACACCGCAATACTATCAGCAAGGTTTATCGTCAACTAGAGGATGACGGATTTGTCGAAAGTTTAGCAGGTTCGGGAATTTATGTCCGTGCCCAAGGTCATGAGGGCGGTAGTAAACTACAATCGCCCATTCTCAAACAACATCCAGAAGCAGACACGGTTGTTCAGCAAGCACTTGATGAGCTACTGTCCCAAGGATGTACACTCTCCCAAGCACGAGAACTATTTTTAGCAGAAATCGATTGGCGTATGCGTTGTAGCACGCGAGTGCTTGTAGCCGCACCATCTCAAGATTTGGGTGTGGGCGAATTGATGGTATACGAATTGGAGGAAGCCCTAAAAATACCACTGCAGTTAGTCCCTATTGACCAATTAGCTGCTGTACTAGAGAAAACAACCTCTGCTACGGTGGTAACAAGTCGGTATTTTATCAGTGATGTGGAAGCGATCGCCGCGCCGAAAGCTGTCCGTGTAATCCCCCTAGATATCTACGACTACAGTAAGGAAATTAACCTGCTCAAAACCCTACCGAAGGAAAATTGTGTTGGTATAGTTAGCCTCAGTTCTGGGATTGGCCGCCAAGCTGAAGTGATTCTGCATGGTTTACGTGGCGATCAACTACTGGTGATGACTTCTCAGCCAAAAGATGCTTACAAACTTCAGGCGATCGTCAAGCGAGCTGAGGTAATTCTCAGCGATCAAGCCAGTTATGCCATAGTGCAAGCCGCTGTGCAAGCAGCTGCGGAAGACATTATTCGTCCACCCAAGTTGATTAAGGTCGAAAATTACATTGGCACCAAATCCATCAATTTGTTGAAACGAGAGTTGGGTTTGGGTTAATTTCCCTGTGTCTCTGTGGTTTTTTGATTTTCACAGAGGCACAGCATCCCGTATAATACAATAGGGGTAGTGGATGAGGAGCGGCGATCGCTATGACCACAGCAACCAAAAAACTAACTTTTGCAGAATATCTCAAATATAACGATGGCACCGATACTCAATACGAATTGGTGGATGGAGAATTAATTCCCATGAGTGTCGGTACTGGTAAGCACGGCGGAATTTCCAAGTTTCTCGAACGAACCTTTGATGACGAAAGTGCGAAAATAGGGAGAAAATCGACTTGGTTGCACAACCTGCAATATAGCAGTTATCGGTTGAGTCCAATACACTCGTAGGGGCACGTTTTGCCGGCGCCCTACACGCGACGATATAATTTTGTATTGCATCCAACTGAGAATCGCTATAACTTACAGCCATTTTCAGGTAAATAGACCACGCTTTTGGGGCGCAAGGCCTTGCGCCCCTACGAAGATCTGTGGTTCAAATGAGTGAAAATTGCTGTAAGAAGAATTGAGAAGAATGTTGAGTTCCCCTGCGGGAAGCCGCTCCGCGTCTACATTGCTCAACTCAATCTACGATGATCGCACGTCTTTTAAAATATCTTCGCCTAAATTTTCTATCGACAAATCTGCAGATAATTTAGCAGGAATTCGCAGGTTAAAAGCAATTACTAATTGATTTTGTTCAATATTGATATTTGTAATATTCATAATACTTTTCTCAGGTAATAACTCTAATCCCTGAACTTTTGCAGACGAGAGACTTTTATACCCAGCTTCCTCCAGCCATTCAGAAATATTTCGCCAATTTTCTATCTTCCCATTACCCTTATCAACCAAACCCTTAACGTATTTATACACAGTTGCACAAAGGTCAGTTTCCACACCCTTACAATTTTTACTGAGCTTTTCGGCAATTTCCAGCGGACTGTAACCACAAAGTAGTCCCCGCAGGTGTAGCTTTTCCACTGGTGTCAGGCGCTTTCCCTTAGCAGAGGCTAAGTCAGTGTAGAGAGTTTCCAAATCCCAGTGGTTAGCTGCTTGGGAGAAATGCTCATCAGTGGCTGCCATCAGTGCTATCCTCACTAATTCCTGATGTAATTCTAACGTAAATCCTGATTTTTATCAGCTAATGGCTAGCTTTATGTGGAATATACTGAGAGTATCGGGATAAATAAGACTAATAATTAAGTATTAATGCGGGTGCAAGGTTGATATAGATGGTCGAGACGATTCAAGACAATTACTTTCAATTTCCAGAAAAGGAGATACAGATAATGTGGTTCAAATTTCCGAATAAATTGAGTGTTAAAACTAGTATCGCTACGTTATTTGCTATTAGCTCATTTGCCATTTTTAACACTACTCCAGCTCTTGCTGAATTAATTTTTTCGACACAGAACATATCTCGTATTACTCCATTAGAAACTGGTAGCACAACGATTGGAGGACTGACTGTTAACGCTGATACGTCTCAGTGGTTACAAAACAATACCCAGAGACTTTTAGGCGCACAATGGCAATTTAATGATGATGGAACTTTTGTTTTTTATCTACCGAATACTCGTACCGACCTTTACCCAATAACAGGATATTACAGGGTTCAAGGCAAGAAATTATCTTTTCAAGGTTCCAGAACCTCAAATACTCAGGTTTCGAGAGCAAAATCTTTTGTTGGTGGGATCATAGATTTCAGCCAAAAGCCGCCTGTAATGAATATTCAATGGGGCAGCAGTAATATCAATGCTGCTGTTGTTAATGGGACTAATTATGGTTCCAACAAAACAAGTGCTTATGATGCCACTGTGACTCTCAGGAGAGTCAAGTAAATGTGTAAGTCTTTTGTTCTTATGTAGTTTAGTTAAACACAGCGCATCACCAAGCCCTCTCCATTTTCTCACCTATTTGTAATCATTGACGCTTTCCCAGTTAAACAATTTCAACAGCGTAGGTTGGGTTAGGCGCACGAAGATTTTTCATTTTTGCTGGGTAATTAATATTTGCGCCGTAACCCAACAGAATATCTTGTCGTAAAACCAGTAAATCATATGTTGGGTTTCGTTCCTCTATCCAACCTAAAGTCTGCTTCCAAATAAAAAACATCCAATAATTTATTGTGGGGTGGGCGTCTCGCCCGCCAATAGACAAAAGCGGGCAAGATGCCCACCCCACAAGATTGGATAATTTATTTCTTGGAAATTCCTTATCAGCATCTCCTTGGTTTTCAGAAACCAGTTAATAAGATTAAAACCGACTAACTTCTATGTGGAAAGCTTTGTATCTATTACTTTTGTTTGCCATTTACATTTTCATAGCTTTACCAATAGGTCTTGCCAGTTTGGCATTAGCAGTCTTAGGTATACCAATTGATATACTAATCCTTCTATTAACTGCTGGAAATGCCAAGTTTGGAATTTTTAAGGGTTTTAAGCGTTTTGGAATTTGGTGGTTACTAAGATTAAGGGAAGCAACGGAAAATATCGATGATTATTCGGATTGACCTGAGAGAGCCTTTCAAAATCTTCTCCTATTCTCATCACATCTCTCCATTTTCTCACTTATTTGTCATCATTGGACTTTTCCCAGAACCCCGACTTATTCAACAAGTCGGGGTTCTAATTTTTCCCCAACAATTTAAAATCGCCATACATAGCTTCTCCTAATCACATAACCTATATCATAGCCCCCTCTATCCCGTGGTGGAGGGGATTGGGGGTGGGGTTCTTGTACCTCACAAACCGCTATAATATACATATAAAATATTTTAACGACTATCAGATTATCAATTTATGCGAACAATACCAATCCAATTACCAGAAACAGTATTTTCAGCACTTCGCAAAAATCCTGAAGAATTCGTGCAAGAAATGCGAATTGCAGCAGCAGTAAAATGGTATGAAATAGGTGAAATATCGCAAGCTAAAGCTGCAGAAATTGCTGGACTTACTCGGGCAGAATTTATCAATGCTTTATCACGCTACCAAGTAGATTTTATGCAATATACTGCCCAAGAGTTAGCCGAGGAACTGATGAATGTCGATTAGTCGCGTCATAGGCTACTACTGATGTACAATAATTGTATCGCGACTCATTTCAATGTAGGAATGCTGGTCAAACAGTTCAAATAAAGATTGTAAATTAGCGGAAAACAGACTTTCAAGTTCTACATTCTTGATATTGCCTGTGGTGATTAAAAGCAGTTTATACGGTTGCTGAATTATTAAAAAAGAGTTGACAAAATCGGAATCTTTTGTAATTACAATTCGATTTTGTTGAATTGATATGGCATTAATTTCAGTATCTAAAGTACCATTTTGTTGAGGTAAATCTATCGTGTGGATTGTATCGTAGCCTGAAGCTTTTAGGAACCGAGCGAGGCGAACTGGTAACTGAGCATCAACAAGAAATTTCATGAAGCAATCTTATAAATGCTTTTGACTTGGCTGAGTCGAGCCGCAAATAACAAAACCGCCAGAATATCTTCATACTCTAAGTCCTCATAATCTGCCAAGATTTCCTCATTCTTCATACCAGAACTGAGTAATTCGAGGATAAACTCAACTGGATAACGAAGTCCTCGAATACAGGGTTTACCATGACAGATATCAGGATTATGGGTGATGCGCTGTAACAGTGTGTCATCCATGCCAGCAATCCTCCGCAACATTAAACTCAACTACTAGGTTACAGTAGTTTAGACTATTTAGCAGTTTGCATTTGTCGTTCTTCATTAATTTTCAGATTCCAACCAAGACTCTCAGCATTTTTCGTTAGTCCGCGGAGGCGGACTTTGCCTGTATAGCCGCGAATTCTATTCGCCGGGGCTTAAGTTGACACCTATGGGCATTGCCGTGCCCCTACGGGTGTACCTTACTGGCTTTGATCAATTTCTTCATAGCCGTAAGTTTCTTTAACAAAAAATATTTTTACTCAACACTTCTTCATCAACTAACCACCTTTTCTACTCTCCCAATTCCCAAAAACGCCCCCACCCGCTTCAGGTAAGTCGGCGCGTCTTCCAACATGGGAAAATGCCCTGTATCAGGAATCACAACCAACTCGACTTTCTCGCTCAAAGCTGCCGCTTGACGCCCCATAGCAGCTGGTATAATCTTGTCATACTCCCCAGCCACCAACAGTGTCGGTACTGTCAGCTTGGCGAACTCGTGAGGCATAAATTCTGCCTGAGCCTTACTAACGGAAGTAAAAATTGTACCTAGGGCTGCATCATAATCAGCTTCCAAAAAATCTTGCAAAAACGCCTGACGTTCAGCCTTGGGGATGGATTTGTGTAAAAACCTCGCCATAAATATTCTATCCGCAAATGGTATTTTCCCTAACCATTTGGGACGAAATTTGACTACGTAGCCACCAAATTTATGAAAGGCGCTAAAGGCTTTTTCGTCGTACTCAAAAATTCCGCTACAGGTCAAAATCGCTCTTTCCACACGTTGCGGGTAGCGGTTGAGAAACAAAGTGGCGATGGAGGCGCCCATTGAATGGGCTTGGATATACACACGCTGGATTTGCAAGCCATCTAATAATACTGCTAAATCGTCAGCGTATTCCTCTAATTCATAACTTAACTCTTTAATTGCTGCTGATTCCTCTTGGGGAGACCGAGACTCGACCACAGACTCACTCACTTGGGCGATGGTCGGTTTTCCACGGGAGCGCCCAAACCCCCGCATATCGTAGAGCAAGCAATCGAATTTGTCTGACAAAGCATTAGCAGTTGTAGTCCAGTACCTAGCTGAACCAGCCCAACCGTGGATAAACACCATCACTGGCTTGACTGAAGAAGCAGATGGTTTTTTCACCCACTCATAGTAATGCTCAACGCCACGAACTTTAATGTAAGGCATTTTAAAAGTTAGGAGTTAGGAGTTAGGAGTTGGGAGTTAGGAGTTGGGAGTTAGGAGTTGGGAGTTGGGAGTTGGGAGTTGTAGGTTTTGCAATTAACTCTTGACTCCTCATTTTACTCATAACTCATCACTCATAACTCATAACTCATAACTCATAACTCTTGACTCTTGACTCTTGACTCTTGACTCTTGACTCTTGACTCTTTACTATTACGCTGATTCTGGCTTAGGTAGTGAGGAGGGATGTACTAGCAGTTCGGCGGTTGACCGCTTTTCCACCATCTCTCGTGTGACAGTGCAGCGAGTCACATCTTTGCGAGATGGTAACTCGTACATTACATCCAGCATCAGTTCTTCGACAATCCCCCGCAACGCTCTGGCTCCAGTTTTCCGGCGGTAGGCTTCCTGGGCGATCGCTCGTAAGGCATCTGGTTTAAAATCTAATTGTACATTATCCATCTTCAGCAGTTTCTGGTACTGCTTCACTAAGGCGCTCCGTGGTTGGGTGAGAATCGCCATCAGTGCTTCTTCATCCAGTGGCTCTACCACCGCTACCATTGGTATCCGCCCGATAAATTCGGGAATCATGCCAAATTTCACCAAATCATCCGGTTCTAGATAACGCAGGGTATCCGCCGCCCGTTTTTCTTTCGTTTGACCTTCTCCTGGTTGCACAAAGCCCATTGACTTTTTGCCCACTCTCTGATCTACAACCTTCTCTAAACCAACGAAGGCGCCGCCACAGACGAAAAGGATGTTACTAGTATCAATCTGGATGCAGTCTTGATAAGGATGTTTACGGCCGCCTTGGGGTGGTACATTGGCGATCGTTCCCTCCAACATTTTCAGCAAAGCTTGCTGCACGCCTTCTCCAGACACATCGCGTGTAATCGAGGGATTTTCACTCTTACGCGCAATTTTGTCAATTTCGTCGATGTAGATAATCCCCCGCTGCGCTTCCTCAACATCTAACTCTGCCACTTGTAACAGTCGCAGCAAGATATTTTCCACGTCTTCTCCCACATACCCCGCTTCCGTCAGCGTCGTCGCATCGGCGACCGCAAAGGGGACATCCAGGATTTTTGCCAGGGTTTGCGCCAAGAGAGTCTTACCGCAACCAGTCGGACCTATTAACAGAATATTAGATTTTTGCAGTTCAACTGCATCTTCCGCCCCAGCTTTGCCATTGTTTTTAGACTGCACGATCGCCAGACGCTTATAGTGGTTGTAAACAGCGACTGACAGAACTTTCTTGGCTTCGTCTTGGCCAATAACGTGTTCGTCCAAATACTTTTTAATCTCTCTTGGTTTGGGTATTTGATTCAACGAGAGACTGGAAGAGCGGGTACGGCGTTTCTGAGGTGGTTCTGACCGTGGTGCCGGTTGCGCCGCCGTTGCACCATTTGTGTCGAGTAACTCCTCATCTAGTATTTCATTACACAAGTCAACGCATTCATCGCAGATGTAGACTCCCGGCCCTGCGATCAACTTACGCACCTGCTCTTGGGACTTGCCACAAAACGAACATTTCAAATGGGAGTCGTACTTAGACATACCAGCCTCTTATTTCAGAATGGTGACGTTTTCCCTAGGTGAGGGAATATTTTGCCTGGAAATGACCTGATCGATCAAACCGTAGTTCTTCGCCTCTTCTGCCGACATGAAAAAGTCGCGCTCTGTATCTGCTTCAATTCTTTCTAAGGGTTGACCAGTATGTTGGGACATTAACTGATTCAACTTAGCCTTAATGTAAAGAATTTCTCTGGCTTGAATTTCTATGTCAATGGCTTGACCTTGAGCGCCACCAAGTGGTTGGTGAATCATAATTCGGGAGTCAGGTAGAGACATCCGCTTACCGGCGGCCCCTGCTGTTAACAAAAAAGCCCCCATGCTCGCGGCTAGTCCAAAGCAGATGGTTACAACATCAGGACGTATTTGTTGCATTGTATCATAGATTGCCATCCCTGCGTAAACTGAGCCACCAGGAGAATTAATGTACAGTTGAATGTCCTTTTCTGAGTCTTCCGCATCTAGGAACAATAACTGGGCAACAATGGAATTGGCGACCGTATCGTCTATGGGTGTTCCTAAAAAAATAATCCGCTCTCTCAGCAGACGGGAGTAGATGTCAAATGCTCTTTCTCCCATACCGGATTGTTCTACCACCATCGGCACGATGTTACTCGGTCCACTCAAGTGGGAGTTAATGTCTATTCGACTCAAACTGCTGATTGGGTAATTTCCCGACTGCGATACAAGCATAGAATAACATTTGAGGATATGTAGGACAGGATCAAAAGCAGCGATGGCTTTGCCAATCCCAAGGGCGGAGGCTGCCTTTTTGATGAATGGGATTTTTCTTCGAGCTATGTCTTAACCATTATGCCTTATCTAAATTATTCTCGTTTGACACTCCCAAACCTCAGAATTTTCACCAAAGTCCTCACCTTGGCATTTTAATTATGCCACCTTTGCAAAGCAGCGTTGGGAGTGAGGAGTGAGGAGTCATTTTCCCCTCTCCCCATATCCCATCTCCTTTACTCAGGACTTGTAGACTCGTCGCTGGTAGCTTCACCGCTTGGCTCTTCGCTTTGGGCTACAGTTTCTGCTTCCTCTACAGGACTCAAAGAACCTTCAGGGACAAGTTCCACTGTTGAATGTTCTAAGAGCCAATTAACGATTTTTTCGGTTGATAGTTCATTTTCTACGACCGATCGCAGTTTGTCTTCGTCAATTTCTTCATCCTGGTACTGTGCTAACAATTCTGTGACTCTAGCTTGAATTTCTGCTGGTGTCACTTCGATAGACTCTCGTTTACTGACTTCCCGTAAAGCCAGGGAGCGTTTGAGGCGTTCAATTGCTTCCTCACGCGATCGCTCCCGCAATTGGGGAATAATATCTGAAGTAAACAACTTCCTGACATCCAGTCCCTGCTGCGAAAGTCGGATGGCTGTTTGGGTCAGCATCGCATCGACTTCTTGCTCAATCAAGGTTGCTGGTAGGTCAACTTCTACGTGTTTGAGCAGTTCCGCTAACAAAGCCTCCTGCTTATTCGCTTTGGTTTTTTCCTCAGCTTCTTTTTGATATCGCTCTTCTAAAGACGCCCGTAACTCGGCTAATGTCTCGAATTCGCTCACTTCTTGGGCGAACTCATCATTAACTTCTGGTAATTCTTTTTCCTTGATTTCTTTGAGAGTGACTGTGAAGACAGCGGCTTTTCCTGCCAACTCTTCGTTACCATAAGGATCTGGGAACTGAGCCGAAATTTCCTTGGTTTCTCCTGGATTTAGCCCTACTATACCAGAGACAAATCCGGGAATAAATTTATCTTCCTGCAACTCGACTTGAAAGTCTGTTGCTTCGCCTCCCGGAATTGGTGTAGGTTCGGCTGATTCGTCTTCGCCTTCAGTTTTCGCCAACACGCCTTTAAAATCGAGAACAGCGAGATCACCAATTTGGGCTGCACGTCCTTCTACCGGAATCAACGTCCCCAATTGTTGACGTTCCTTCTCGATCACCTCCTCTACACGAGTTGGGTCGTAGGTGACTTCCTCTGCTTTGGCGTGTAAATCGGTGTACTGGACTAGATTTATTTCTGGCTCGACATCGACAGAGGCGAGAATCGTCAGGGGCTGACCTGGTTGATAATTAGTAATCAATTCGTCAAAGGAAGAACGCAATTGCGGTTGACCAATCGCCGCAATGGATTCTTGTTGAACCGCTTTCTCGATCCCATCTTGAATTAATTCTTCCAAGGCTGCTGCTTTGATGCGAGTTAAGCCGAGGCGCTGTAGCAATATTTGCCGAGGTACCTTACCTTTACGAAACCCAGGAATATTTAGCGTACTAGCTAAGTTTTTAATCACCTGTTCGTAAGTTTGCTTGGTAATTTCTGGCGTAATCTCTATTTCCAATCCAATTTGACTGGCGGGAAGTTTCTCCTGGGTGACTTTCATGCTTCTAAAGTATTTCTGCTATTTTTGACTTTGAGTACACACCAGACGCGATTTATCGCTTCTGTTCGTTGAGCAAAGGGATTGGGGATTGGGAAGATTCGCAATACCAACCCCGCCCCTTGTCGGCGGAATTTTTCTGCTTTGAGGGAGGGTCGAAACTTCGGCCCTTGTGGTTTTTTTTCTTACCCAGTCCCCAGTCCCCTTCATGACACTTGACTGGGATTGGCGGTGCCCACAAAGCATCATCAGATTCCAAAGTTGGATGGGCGCCCTACAGCAGAGTCCAGTTTACTGCGAATTGCAAAGTACTTGACACTTTACCGCAATAACTTTACCTTTGACACCTGGGAAGTTCATCAGGGCTGAACCGCTATCAGCCTTGATCATGGAAAAACCTGTTCAAGGTTCTGCTGCTGCGGGTTTCTCCGTCATCACTAGACACCTGGAACTGTTGGACTTATTATCAGAGGGCTAACACCGTGATATCCTAGTTCTTACCAGGCAATTCATCCTCACCAAAGTCCTCACTTCGTGACGCTACGCGAACGCGCCGTGGAAGCCCCTGCATTCATGCATGGGGGTAAGGCTCAGGTGTTACAGTGAGCCTGTCGAACTGCGATTTCAATCGCAGTCACATTATACGGGGGTTGCTGCATTCGGTGTACCTTTGTTTTGTACTTTCAACGGGACAATTACCGTTTCAAACTTTACAACCCTGTACGCATAATGTTTTGCTCCATTCGCGCAGCGTGGCGCAGCCAAGAGCCTCCCTTGCGGGGTGATGTGAGCTTCTCCCAAGGGGAGACGCTGCGCGAATGACAATGTTAGAGGTCGGTAACTATCCAAACGACACTGGTTTAACCCCGTTAAGCCTGTTTAATCGTTCAGTTCTAGAGCAGGGAACTTCGCACTCTCCTTGGTAGGTCTTTAACTCTTGCCTCTAACGTAGTTCAGTTAAGAACGTGAGTTGGGTCAGGTTAAGGCAATTTCTGCGCCCCCGCCTTTAGGCGTGGGGTTCCTGACTCGTTGTACCATTGATTTTGGTCTGCTTGCCAATAGCCTAGCTATTGCCTTGTCGCATAGCTGAAATTATTGGAGTGCTTGTTTTCGTACATTTGGATCATAGTACATCAATTGTCTTGACAAAGCACTTGAGCGACGAAATTTATCTTTACATCACAAGTCCCTAACCTGTATAATGCCTAGGCGCATATATCTCCAGTTTGTTGTATAATAAATATATACTTGAAAAAGTTGAAAAAAATGGGCAGGAACTGGGGGAAATTGCAACATCACTTAATTTATTTCATCAAGAAAATAAATGTATTAAATTAAAAAAGAGCCGCTAAATTAAAGAAAGTTTTATTTAATGTCTGTTGTTACAATTTAAATACGGGTAAATTTTGTTTGAACTTGAACGGTTCCAATAAATCGCAAATAACCTCTTAAAGGAGGAAGTTAGGTTGTCTAAATCCTATAGTGTGGCTATTTTGGGGGCGACTGGTGCTGTGGGCACAGAGTTGCTAGAATTACTGGAGTCACGGAATTTTCCAGTAGCGAATTTAAAGTTATTGGCTTCAGAGAAGAGTGCAGGGCGAACGCTAAAGTTTAAAGGAGAAAATTTAGCAGTAGAGCCAGTCAGCGATCGCGCTTTTGAGCATGTGGATATCGTCCTGGCGAGTGCGGGTGGTTCCACATCCAAAACTTGGGCTTCCATTGCACAAAAACAGGGTGCAGTGGTCATAGATAACTCCAGCGCCTTTCGGATGAACCCCGAAGTACCTTTAGTAGTACCAGAGGTCAATCCCCAAGCTGCAGCCACCCACCAAGGCATTATTGCTAACCCCAACTGCACGACAATCTTGATGGCAGTAGCAGTATGGCCTTTGCATAAAGTCAAGCCAGTGCAACGAATTGTTGCCTCTACCTACCAATCAGCTAGTGGGGCGGGTGCTTTAGCAATGGCAGAAGTGAAAACCCAAGCTAGTGCTATTTTACAAGGACAATCGCCAGTAGCCGAGGTATTACCTTACCCGTTGGCATTTAATTTATTCCCCCATAACTCCCCATTAAATAATGTGGGATACTGTGAAGAAGAAATGAAAATGGTCAACGAAACTCGGAAAATCTTTGGAACGCAGCAGATCAGAATTACAGCCACTTGTGTACGGGTTCCCGTACTCCGTGCCCATTCAGAAGCGATTAACCTAGAATTTGAAACTCCGTTTAGTCCAGATGCAGCCAGAGAAATTTTAAGTCATTCTCCTGGTGTTAAATTGGTAGAAGATTGGCAGGCAAATCATTTTCCCATGCCAATTGAAGCCACTGGAAAAGATGAAGTTTTAGTGGGAAGAATTCGCCAGGATATTTCTCATCCCTGTGGCTTAGAACTGTGGCTGTGTGGAGATCAAATCCGCAAAGGCGCAGCTTTAAATGCCGTACAAATTGCCGAATTGTTGGTAGAAAAAAATCTGCTAAGACCTGCAAAGGCATACGTTTCGAGTTAGAAAAATAGAAAATTAGATTTCGATAATTCGGGAATCCAAAGATATAAAAAATCAGCGCAAATGTGGGTTTCATCAGCCAAAACACTTTGCGAATAGGTTGTGAAAAAACCAAACCACCAAGATACAAAAAACAAAAAAGGTAATTAGGAGTAAAAATAGGGTGGGAGATTTTGGCAGAGTTTTAACCGCTATGATTACGCCGTTTAAACCAGACGGGAGTGTCAACTATGATGTAGCGGCAGAACTAGCAGCACATCTAGCTAACAATGGTACAGATACATTGGTAGTGTGTGGGACAACAGGAGAATCCCCTACCCTGACTTGGGACGAGGAATACCAGTTGTTTGTAGAAGTATTGCAGTCCGTAGCAGGAAAAGCCCAGGTGATAGCAGGATGTGGTTCCAATTCTACAAAAGAAGCGATCGCCGCTACCCAAAAGGCAGCTAAAATAGGAGTACATGGTTCTTTACAAGTAGTTCCGTATTACAACAAACCGCCCCAAGCTGGACTTTATCAGCACTTTCAGGCGGTAGCACAAGCCTGTCCCGACCTACCGATGTTGTTATATAACGTTCCTGGTCGAACCGGTCAAAATCTCAATGCCGACACAGTTGCCCGATTAGCTAAAATTGATAATATAGTTGGCATTAAAGAAGCTAGTGGCAATTTAGACCAAGCGAGTGAAATTCGTCGCTTGACACCACAAGAATTTCAGATTTACGCTGGAGATGATTCTTTAACCCTGCCCTTGTTAGCGATCGGGGCAAAGGGTGTGGTCAGTGTGGCTTCTCATCTGGTAGGAAACCAACTACAGCAGATGATCCAAGCTTTTAGTGAGGGTAAAACTCAAGTCGCCACCAACATCCATCTCCAACTTTTCCCCTTGTTTAAAGCTTTATTTGTAACGACAAATCCCATTCCGGTGAAAAGCGCTTTGAAACTTCAAGGTTGGGAGGTTGGTTCCACTCGTCCACCACTATGCGACGCTGACTCAGAGGTCAGTCAAAAGTTAGAGGTGGTACTGAAAGAACTTAGTTTAGTCTAAGCAGCAACTTGTGGGGCATCAGCAAGCTTCAGGTTGCCAAAGATACATATAAAGAATGGGCAGAATTGGGATGTTGCCACTGATAGATATACTATCAATCCTTCAGCGATCAAGTCCATTTTATTGAACAAACAATTCAAGATTCTGATTCAAAATTGGCTGCTTTCAGAGTGAGTTCATCGACAGCTAATGTTGTCTTTAATACAAGAGCGCTAACTTTTAACTTAAATTAACCACAAACACAATCTCAGGAGAAAATGGCTAAAAACGAAGCTAACTCCGCCCTCAAAATTATTCCTTTGGGCGGCTTGCATGAAATTGGTAAAAATACCTGTGTTTTCGAGTACGATGAGGAAATTGTCCTGTTAGATGCCGGTTTGGCATTTCCCACAGACGCGATGCATGGGGTAAACATTGTGCTACCTGATACGACGTATCTCCGGGAAAATAGGCATAAAATTAAAGGCATGATCGTTACTCACGGTCATGAAGACCATATCGGCGGGATTGCTTTTCACCTCAAGCAATTTGAAATCCCCGTGATTTATGGACCGAGACTAGCAATGGCCATGCTAGAAGGAAAATTAGAAGAAGCGGGAGTCCGCGATCGCACAGAGTTAAGATCAGTCCTACCCCGTGATGTCGTGCGAATTGGCAAACATTTCTTTGTCGAATACATTCGCAATACCCACTCCATCGCCGATAGCTTTACTGTGGCTATCCATACACCCCTAGGTATAGTCATCCACACAGGGGATTTTAAAATTGACCACACCCCAGTCGATGGTGAACAATTTGACTTACAACGGCTAGCAGAACATGGTGAAAAAGGCGTGCTTTGTCTTTTGAGTGATTCAACTAACTCGGAAGTACCCGGATTTACGCCTTCGGAACGTTCCGTTTACCCCAACCTTGATCGGGTATTCTATCAAGCCACAGGACGACTATTTGTCACTACCTTCGCCTCCAGCGTCCATCGCATCAACATGATTTTGGATCTGGCGAAGAAGCAGAACCGTGTAGTCACCGTGGTCGGGCGTTCCATGTTGAATTTAATTGCTCATGCCCGTAACCTTGGATACATCAAGTGTGAGGATAACCTGTTGCAACCCTTGCAAAGTATCCGCAATCTACCGGACGAAAGGGTGTTAATTTTAACTACTGGCTCCCAGGGTGAACCAATGTCAGCAATGACGCGCATTGCCAACAAAGAACACCCCCATATTAGAATTCGCGAAGGCGATACAGTAGTATTCTCCGCCAACCCGATTCCCGGAAATACTATCGCAGTCGTCAACACCATCGATAAATTGATGGTACAGGGAGCAAAAGTAGTCTACGGTCGCGAAAAAGGAATTCACGTTTCTGGTCACGGCTGTCAAGAAGACCAAAAACTGATGCTGGCCTTAACTAGACCCAAATTCTTTGTCCCATTTCACGGCGAACATCGGATGCTAGTCAAGCACGCCGAAACCGCTCAAAGTATGGGTATCCCCGCAGAAAACATGATCATTATCCAAAATGGGGATGTCGTAGAATTAACCGAAAATTCCATCCGCGTCGCTGGTAAAGTACCATCAGGTATTGAACTGGTGGATACTACTAGTTCGGGTATGGTCAGCGCCAAAGTGTTGCAAGAAAGACAACGTATGGCTTCAGAAGGGATTGTTACCATCGCCGCCGCTATTGATTGGCATGGTAAACTACTGGCGAAACCAGAAATTCACCTGCGGGGTGTCGTCACCAGTATCGAGCGATCGCTCCTGCAAAAATGGGTACAACAGCGCATTGAAGAAATATTGGGCGTTCGCTGGTCAGAATTTACCCAACCGAAAGAAGGTGAGCAAACCGATGTAGACTGGGGTGGATTGCAAGCAACTTTAGAGCGAGAATTACAACGCTCAATTCGCCGGGAATTGCAATGTCAACCAACGGTGACTTTGTTGATGCAAATTCCTGATGAACCGCCGGTGAAGGTTGCTGATGGGAGAAGAAGGCGCACTCGCACTGCAGCGCAGGTAGCATCTTAGGGAATTTGAATTCAAAATTCAAATTGAGGGACAGAATTTCCTCGTCTGTAAAGGGTTGGAGTGGCTTTGCCTTCCACCCTTAATTTTTTGTATATGTCATACAGTTATTTTGGTTCTTGTGTCAAAATACCTCGATGCCAACTCATAATCCTTAACATGGCGAAACAGTCTTAGTAGTAAAATATCCTATACAAATAAGAGTGAATTGAATAAAAATATTGACTAAAGGAGGTATCTAATTGCTAAAAGTACTTGATTTATTTGCAGGTGCTGGTGGATTTAGTCTGGGGTTTAAGCTGGCAGGAAATATCATTATAGGAGCCATAGAAGAAGACCAATGGGCTGCGGAAACGTTTGCATATAATCACAAAGACGCCAAAGTACTTGTTGGAAATATACAAAAATTTTCAGATGAATACTTGATTGGTGAGTTTAAAAAAAATTTACCTGATGTTATTTTAGGTAGTCCACCCTGTCAGGGATACTCAATATGTAGAAAAAATTCTGGTGATCCAAAAGACCCTAGAAACTCTCTTTTTCTAGAATTTATAAGAGTTGGAAATTTATTCAAACCGGAGTTATTAATTATGGAGAACGTGCCTGAACTCATCAAGGCTAAGACCATCTTAGGAGAGCCTGTTATTGAAATTATAAAAGTAGAACTAGAACGAATTGGATATCATGTATACATTAATATCCTGGAAGCTTTTAGATATGGGATACCACAAATAAGACGTAGACTCTTTATTATTGCATCTCGTTATCCGATGAAAAGACCTTTCCCAGAGGCTACTCACTATTTTCCAGATAGTGAACAGTTACAAATTTTTGATTCTACACTCAAATTATGTCCCACATTATGGGATGCCATTTCAGATTTACCTGATATAAATGCTAGAGAAGGTAAGGAAGAAATGAAATATGATAGAGAACCTATTAATGAGTATCAGCATCAAATCCGACTTGGTTCACAAAAAGTCTACAACCACGTAGCAATGAAACATTCAAGGCGAACTATAGAACGTTTTGAATTAATGTCTTGGGGAGACTCACTGGCTGATGTTCCCTACCATTTAAGACCCTATAAAAGAAGTAGTAATGGAATTATCTCTGAAAGGGTATACGATCAAAACAGTAGAAGATTACATCCACATAAACTTTGTCATACTATTCCTGCATCATTTTATGCAAATTTTGTACATCCATATAAAAATAGGAATTTTACTGCTAGAGAGGGCGCAAGAATTCAATCATTTCCAGATTGGTTTGTCTTTAAGGGTAAACCGACAGTTGTAAGTCATAAGCTACTTCAAAGGGAAGGTAGAACAGATGAAAAACATCTCTGCCAATATAATCAAATTGGTAATGCTGTACCGCCACTCTTAGGAAAATTAATTGCTGAAAATATTCAGAAATAAAATAAACAATTATGCTAGTACATGGAGCAAATTTAAGTACAAAAGAGAATCATAAAACCAAGTATAAGGATTCTGTAAGTAAACAATATTTAGCTGAAATTCGGTCTAAATATAATAATTGGCACAAGCAGAATATAGATTTAGTAGGTCCTTGTCTGATTGGCCATGAGACTGATATAGAAACAGTAAAACAACGTGTAGCTTTTTTTGAGGAATATAAAAACTTTATTGATCAACAGAATTATGCTGAAAAATTTGACTCTAGATCAAACTTACACTCAAGTGCTTTAGAAGAGTTTTTATACTATTTGTTTAAGGATATGGTGAGTGATTTTGGAGACCGGGCACTGATGGGTAAATCTCATACTTTCAAGGATATTTTCTTTGCGGCTCCCAGTTACGCCAAAATGTTGGAGACACCTTACGCAAGAATTGAGAAAAAAGATCATGATTTTGTTATAGGAGTCACAGTTTTAGCTTCTTTGCAGACCAGTAAATCTGGTTTATCCACGATACAAGTTGATGATTCAGATTCCGAAAAACAAACTGAAGTAGTAAATGATTCAGAAGAAAAAGCTTCAGACATTCTCAAAGAATTAGAGCAAAATAGAAACAAGAGAATAGACAGCGGAGTGGTAGTACCTGCTGAAAGCTTATCGGCATTTAGTAAAACGTTGAATGCTGGTAATTCAGAAGAGCATTTCTTTGATATTCCTGTAGTTGCAATAGAGTGCAAAACCTATCTTGATAAAACAATGTTAGAAGGCTCATCCAGAGCAGCCGAAGAAGTGAAGGCTCGAAATCCAAACGGATTATATATTGTGGTGATGGAGTGGCTCAAGCTTTCTGATGCAGTTAATTTACGAAAATACAAAGTTGATCAAATTTATGTCTTACGTAAACAAAAAAACACCGATAGAGAATATAGATACCTTGATAACTACGTTAAGAATCCAATTGATCATCATGTAGTGTGGCATCTGTTTGATAGTGTACGGAAACACTTAACTACAGACTGGGCAGGTGGTGTAGAGCAAGGACTCAAACGTGGTTGGCTGATTTAATAGATAACCCAAGTTGCTTTTAGAGAAAAATTTGTCGCCTGTACAACTCACTGCTGATCAATCCAGATGATTATCCAGGGGGAATAGGTATTTGGGCGGCGCTACCAACAGCAATTAGCACAGATGCCAACACCCACACTTAGACCTGAGTTACTTCGCGAAAAATCCCCACAAAAAGTACTTCTTTGGCAAGTGCGGTGTTGATTCTAACTCTTTGCGTGAGATAAATTGATAATACATGAAGAACAAAGAAACTGTAAAAGCTTGGAAAAACAAGAAACAAATACAAAATCAAAAAGTGTGCTATGACACAAGTTATATCAAAGCTAGTAAATTTTGATGAATTTATAACCTGGTATCCCAACAACGGAATACCCTATGAATTACACAATGGAACAATTGTTGAGATGGCACCACCAACAGGCGATCATGAGAAAGTTGTGGCATTTTTAGCACGTAAACTAACTGTGGAGTTTGACAGACTTGCACTACCCTATGCGATTCCTAAAACTGCATTTGTTAGACCACCTAAAGCTGAGTCAGCTTATTCACCTGATGTCTTGTTATTAAATCTTGATCATCTTAATAATGAACCCTTGTGGCAAAAATCATCAACAGTCAGCCAAAGTGCATCAGTTCCTTTAGTAATTGAAGTAGTTAGTACCAATTGGCGTGATGATTACCACAAAAAATATGCTGATTATGAACAAATGGGTATAGCTGAATATTGGATTGCTGATTATGCTGCGTTGGGTGGACGTAATTTTATTGGCAATCCTAAAAGTCCTACTATATTTGTATGCCAGCTTATTGATGGTGAATACCAAATGAATCATTTTAGAGGTAATGCTGCAATTGTTTCCCCTACTTTTCCTCAACTAAATTTAACTGCTCAACAGATTTTTGATGCGGCTTTGTAGGCAAAAATTAAATTTTAATTGCTTAATTTTTAATTTTTTTTCAGGAATTAGGGGTAGCTTCTACAACTATTAAATTAGCGATTGAGCCAAATAAAGTTAGAGCATGTTTGAAAAGTTCTCGGCGAATGAAGGTGACAACTACTATCCTCTAAGACAATGGTATTGACATCAATCGCCTCCTATGCTTCCTGCAAGTTCAAAACACCCAGTGCAATTAAAAAGGCTGACCCCACTAAGGCGATGGTGGCGCGGTTCATGGGTAAACCAGCAATATCGCCCAAGGCTAACCCCAGGTAAGTCAGTCGCTACACGAACAATCCATGAATTGCAAATTGCATGATAATCACTGAGTCGTTGCGAGCAGTGATGTTTTAGTGACGAGACTCCCTCAGCGTACCGGATTCAGCCACGATCCCAATTATTTACAACAGTGATATTGATACTCAAGAGAAATACTGCCAAAAATTTACTATATTAAGTTTTGTAAATGTTACCAAAAAACCTACCATAAGATAGATGTCTTCACTAAAATTTAAAGTGGGTCAAGTTATGAAGAAGATCTGTTTACTACACTTTCGCTTTCAGGGAAATTGCGTTTAACTTGACGTAGTAAGAAATATGTTCTGACTTAAGTGGCTACGGACACAATTCTGCCCACATCTGGGTTAGGACAGCATTTTTCCGGTAAAGGTTGTTTCCACGTTGTATATCTTCACTGGAAAGGTGAATACCCTCACAAAAATAGAGGACTAATCATGAAGGTATTTCATAATACCACAAAAAGAATTTTTCTTGCAAGCTGGGTATCGATAAATCCATCAGAAGCGAGTAACACTCATCTACCCCAGCAGCAAGATTCTAGTTTCAAGCGTTATTGTGATATTTTGCAACCCCTACGACAGCGGGTAGACAGCATTCAAGTCCAAGATCGCCAATTAGCTCATCGCTTGTGCAAAGTGATCCCGGCTCAATGTCCTTTTGAGCGCGATGTCAAATTGTTCGGTAAGACCATATTTCATATTCCTCCCATGTGTAAGCTCAACCCCTTATATGAAGAAGTAGTGGGCTTACGTTTCCGAGCGCTGTGCTATCTAGCGGACGAATGCGGCGAGGATGTATCGCAGTATTGTTGAGTGTTGCGTCAAAAGTCAAGTGTCAAGAGTCAAATGTCCAGAGTTTAATCTGGACGTTTGACTCTTGACTTTGGACTTTTGATTAACAGGACTTACTTACGTGTCAAATTTAAAGAATGGTGCGTGACGCCACAAGTCTTGTGACTACGTACAATATTTATCGCTGCGTCACGCACCCTACGATTATTATTGTGCCCGCAGAGTAGGTCTTAACTAATTTTTAATTCGCCTGACTTGCCATTTTTGGATTGCTTCTTGAGCATCTTCATAGGCTGATGTCGTCTCTGGGACTAAGGCGGCTGTTTCAATGGCTGCATTCAGTTCTCCTTTGCGGGCGCGAGTTTTGGCCATTTCTAAAATTTTTTCACTCCATTTATTAATGGATTTTTGCGCCATGTCGAAGCCTGGTTGACCTGGTGATACTTTTTTGGCTACTTCGATGGCACGATTGTAGGTGGATGCCTGTTCTGGACGAATTAAGGCGTTAGCTGCGTCTAAAAGGGTTTTGTTGCTGACAAATTGCTTGGCTTCTAGTCGCCATTGGTTAATTGCTGCTTGTGCTGGGGGATAAATTGGTAAGTCTTTGGTGATTAATTGAGCAGCGGCGATGGCGTGTGTATATTGTTTTTGTTTAGCACGACCCTCGGCTAAATCTAAAATCATCTGGCTCCAAATCTGAATATTTTCTTGAGCTTGTTCGTAGCGCGGTTCACCTGGTGTAATTTTACGGGCTGTGGCGATCGCCACGCTCAAATCGCTAGCTTGTGTTTGTTGGAGCGACATTTTGGCTAGCTCTAATACTGCTTGATTTCGTTTTTGAGTCTCGGAATTAGCAGCTATTTGGGTGCTTTTTTGGGTTTTTGGTGGAGTTGGTGTGGTGGATTGGGAAACTGAGCGGCTATTTGGTATTGTCTTGACAACTTGGCTATCACTAGTAGCGGTATTGGGCGCTGTTCTTAATATTTGTTGACCTTTAAATCCTGTCTGATTGCGGAGAAAAACTACTGTGATTAATCCTAATAGCAGGATACTGCCTCCACACCACCATAAAAATTGTTGCCAAAATGGGGTTTTGGATTGACTCAAATGTGATGGAGAAAGGGAAGATCTCGAAGAAGTCGGGATATACCTTCCGCTTCCACCTACTTCTGGGGAAGCTGGGAGTATTTGGGATGGCTGAGGAAATTTTTGATTTTGGTTAACAAGTGGTTGGGTAATTCCCTCAGAAGCTGTACCTGGAAGTTTTTGTCTGTGGGAGTTTTCGATCCCTTGTTTGGATTTGGGGGTAACGGTGGTTTCTACTCCTTGATTTTCTTTCGATCTACCCGTTTTTTGTCTGGGAGGGGAATTTTCTGTCAGGGAGGGAGCCGCAAAAGACACAGCAAAGGATTCTTCAGGAAAAATAATTGGAGCAACTTCGCTGTTGGCTAGTGTGTGATTGCTACCGAATTGCGGCAAGATGGATTGCTGTGGGAATGGGATGACAGTGACAGGATTTTGTGTGGGGCGCCAATGGTGTTGACATAATTCGGGGGTGCGAAGGCTCAGGTAATTTGCTAGTTCTGTCAAGCTACTACCATGACCGGAACGCAAAGCAGCTAACAAGCCTGCTGTAAAGAATCCGTGACCTAATTCGCTACTTTCGTGGGAAAATTGCTCTGGTTGGCAAGAGAGAATGGTCGCTACTTGGAGTTCTTGAGCGATTTCTATGGTTTCTTGCCCTACAGGAGCATCCGCTTGGGTACCAAAAGCGCGATTGATATCGAGGATTAATAATACATTTAGCTGGGCAAGTTGTAGACTTTGCATCAGCGATCGCAGTTCTATGCCAGTCTCTTGCACAAGGTCAGGGTTTCCTGCTACTGGCATCAAATAATCCTGACCTTTGTAGTTGATCCCATAACCGCTAAAAAATAACCATACATGATCTTGGGGTTGCCAACACGCTGCTGCTAAATCTTCTAGCAACAGGAGAATATTTTCCTTGGTCGGATAGGTGGATCTATCTCCCATCGGTGGCGAAGTATCTGTCATTAGCAGGCACTTTTGGGGCATAAAACCTGCTTCTGTCGCCAAAAAATCCTTTAGCGCTTCAGCATCTGCTTGGGCGCAATCCAAGGGTTGAAATAAATTATATTGATTGATGCCAATAGCGATCGCCCAGTAATTTGCCATCCCGCTCTTTGTCGGTTATTGTTTACTTGCCTAAAATTACGGTTGGCTTTGCTGGATAAACAAAGCTAACCTATGTCTGTGGGAACTCCAAGTGCTAAAAACACCACTGGAAGTTGTTGACGGTTGACTGTTGACGGTGAATTGTCAACACTGATGATGGAATATTTTTTACTTGCAAGTCCCTGATAGCGTGGAAAATTCTCATTTAATGCCTATTTTAAGGTAATATTTTTTACTTTCTTTCAACGGAAAATACTTTCACCCAATTAAAATTACCGATCCTTAGTCAGGAGCTATAAGTTTATGAGCAGGAATGTTGCTCACCAACTATCATTGATCATTTTCTTTTCAGTTATTAGCCAAATTGCCACAAAAATTCGGATAGTTCCGCTAATAGTTTTGCTGTCATCTGTAGTTCCTGCGTGGTTGGCGTCTGAAGTGATCGCGCCCCAAATTGTTCGAGCTTATACAGCTAGAGTTGACTTGGCCATTGACCGCCTACCGGAGGAAAACTACGAAACCATTCTGCGAAGAGCAGAAGCGGCGGCTAGGGCTGCGGCTCAACGAAGCTTCGACCAAGATATTCTGGTGACAGATGTTTCAATTTTTATATCCGTACAAAATCAGGGAGCGATCGCACCAGTTCTAGCTTTAGATGTAAGTCGTCCCAAATGGCGTAATCGCCCCGACCCCCAAAAGTGGGCAACTTATTTTAAAACTGCGCGATCGCTTCTGTTGTTTGATCAAAATTCCAAAATCCCTAATTCAGTGCAAACACCTAAGTAGTACTCTGTCAAGATAAAAATGATGGACTGTAGTGCGGGCATCTTGCCCGCGTGAGCGAGACGCTCACACTACCAAAAATCCCTCAAAACTAGGACTTACGCACTGTACAAATTTGGCATGGTATGCTTTTACCAAAATACGTTGTTTCAGGCTTTGATTAATTATTACTTTGATGGTAAACAGACCCGCGTTTTCGGGGTTTAGCATTGCTAAACCCCTACGAAATCTCCGGTTTTTTATTAACATATTTTGTGTTTTTTGTCAATACGTAAGTCCTAAAAACAAAATTGACAGACTAGTAGTAAGGGGGATTGGGGATTGTTTTGACTTTTGTACTTGTGGAAGTCAATGGATCGCTTAGAATAAAAAGGTTGTCAAGAATTGCGATATCCGCTATCATGGCTGTTCCTAAGAAGAAAACATCGAAGTCCAAAAGAGATAAACGCCGAGCTACCTGGAGGCACAAAGCTGCCGTTGAAGCTAAAAAAGCTCTTTCCCTAGGTAAGTCGATTTTGACTGGACGCTCTACATTCGTCTATCCAACTGCTGAAGACGAGGAAGCAGAAGAATAATCAATATGTATGGGGACACAACGACCGCTCAGTGCATCGCTGGGGACACAACGACCGCTCAGTGCATCGCTGGGGACACAACGACCGCTCAGTGCATCGCTGGGGACACAACGACCGCTCAGTGCATCGCTGGGGACTAATTGCCAAAATAACTGGGTTTTTATTTTTCTACGAATATGCTAGGAAAATTTTTTCAGAAACCGCAGCAGGAAGATAGCGATCGCGTTCCTCCTGGTCAATACTTGACTAAGGGTTTTCCAGTATTAACCTATGGTGCGACCCCGCAAATCAGTACGGAGGAATGGGAGTTGAGGGTTTGGGGTTTGGTAAAACCTGTCAGCTTTACCTGGGCTGACTTTATGGCTTTACCTCAACACGAATTTACAGCGGATTTCCACTGTGTAACGCGCTGGTCTAAACTAGATGTTAAGTGGACTGGTATTAAGGTGACAGACTTCATGGGTCTAATTGAGGTAGATCCCAAAGCAGTTCACATTATGGAACATTGCTATGGCGGTTATACCACCAATATTTCTATCGAAGATTTTGTTAAGGAAGAAAACTTTTTTGCCTTTAAAGTTTTTGGTGAACCTTTATCAGCAGAACACGGTGGTCCGATGCGGTTAGTGGTTCCCCACCTCTACGCTTGGAAAAGCGCCAAGTGGATTAATGGTTTGGAGTTTCTAGATCGCGAACAACCTGGTTTTTGGGAACGCAATGGCTACCATCTCCGTGGCGAACCTTGGGCAGAGGAACGTTATAGTTAGGGAGAACTGGGTAGAGAACCACCTCTGGCTTAGATACCGCAAGGGGTCTAGGCTAAGTGGACTCATTGAAACCTTGAATTCTTCCTTCGGGACGCTAACGCGAACGTAGTTAATGGTCGATGAGGTCAAAACCGGTTAAACTAGCCAAATAGCCGCTTTATTATAGGCAATTTGCCTTTATAGGGAGCGTATCGCCATTTTAAATCTAACCAAAAGGAGTTTTTCAAAACACTTTTGTAATGGGAAAAGGTGTCAAAACTAGCTTTACCATGATAGCTGCCAATGCCGCTATCACCTACACCACCAAATGGTAAAGATGAAACGCCAACTTGCATTACTGTGTCGTTAAGACAAACTCCACCGGATGAAGTTTCCTGCAAGATACGCTGTTGCAGGTTTTTGTTTTGGGAAAATAGGTATAAAGCCAAGGGTTTTGGTCGAGAATTAATTAAGGCGATGGCTTCTGTAATATCAGAATATTCAATTATTGGCAGAATCGGCCCAAAAATTTCCTCTTGCATGATGGGATCTGTCAAGGAAACGTTATGAATTACTGTCGGAGCAATATAACGCTCTCCTGGTTCAGTTTCTCCGCCAATGAGAATTTCACCATCTTTGAGTAGATTGACTAATCTCTCAAAGTGTTGTTGCGTAATAATTCTGGCATAATCAGGACTGGTTGCGGGATTGTCGCCATAAAATTCCTGAAGGCATTTTTTCAGACTATCTACTAAATTAGTTTTGATTTTTTTATCTACTAAAATATAGTCAGGAGCAATACAAGTTTGTCCGGCGTTAATAAACTTACCCCAAGTAATTCTTTTGGCAGTATGTTCTAGATTAATTTCAGTATCTACAATACAAGGACTTTTACCGCCTAATTCCAAGGTAACTGGTGTGAGATTTTTAGCTGCGGCTTCCATCACAATTTTGCCCACAGCTGTACCACCAGTAAAAAAGAGATGATCGAACTTTTCTGCTATGAGTTTTTGACTGGTTTCTCTCCCTCCTTCCAGCAATGCAATATATGCAGGATCAAAATGTTTGCCAATGATTTCAGCTAAGAGACGAGAAGTATGGGGGGAAAGTTCTGAAGGTTTAATAATTGCACAATTACCGGCGGTTATTGCACCTACTAAAGGTGAAATAACTAATTGAAATGGATAATTCCAAGGACCAATAATCAAAACTACCCCTAGTGGTTCTGGATAAATTCGGGCACTATATGAAAAAAAGTCAATGGGAACTTCTGCTTTTTTGGGTTTTGTCCAAGTTTTAATATGTTTTATGGCATAATCAATTTCCTTAGTTACTAAAATTTCTGTTGCGTAAGTCTCAAATTCTGGTTTATTTAAATCTGCTTTCAAAGCCTGTAGAATTTCTTGCTCATTCTCCAGAATTGCCTGTTTGATAATTTTCAGTTGGGCTATCCTAAAAGCAACATCTTTAGTTTTACCAGTTTGAAAAAATTGACGTTGTTGACGAATAATTTCAGCGGGAATTGATAATTCAGTAATCATCATTTTTTTACTGTTTGATAGGTAGAATGACAATAAATGCGCTACCTTTACCTAATTCAGAATTTACCAGAATAGTGCCTTGATGTGCCTCGACAATTCGGCGAGAAAGGTAAAGACCTAAGCCGCTACCGGCACTCTTGTGACTACCTTGGCGAAATCGTTGAAACAAAGTAGCTTGTTCTTGGGGGGGGATACCAGGGCCTGTATCCGCTAATTCAATAGTAATATAGTCAGTGCCAGTAGAATTGAAACTGAACTCGGAGTAGAAACTTTTGCCACTTTCCAGCGCCGAGGTGAGGCGGATAGATATTGAGCCAGAGTCAGTAAATTTGATAGCATTGCCGATAAGGTTAGTGAATAAGCGATGCAATTCTAAGCGATCGCCCATGACTTTGCTGATGGTTAAATTCGGCGGAAAATCGAGATTGATTGGTAGTGCTTTTTGTTCAGCTAAGGGTGTCAATTCGCCAACCACCTCCTCTAGTAACTGGCCGAGATTGACTGGTTGAAACGCCAGGGTTTTGCGCCCGGCTTCAAAGCGATAAACTTCTAATAAAGTATTGACCATAGAAAGCAGGTTAGTATTACTACGAGCCATGATCGTAATTACTTCCTGCATTTGCGGGGATAAAGCGCCCAAAGCACCCTGTTGAAACAGCATCAGAATGCGATCAGCAGCTACTAAGGGGGTGCGTAAATCGTGGGTGAGACGGGAGACAAAATCTTCTCTTTGACGGGCGATTTCATCCCGTTCATCGATACTGTGCTTCAACCGCAACAGCGATCGCACCCTGGCTAGCAATTCATCTACTGTTACAGGCTTGCGGATAAAATCATCAGCACCTAAGTCTAATCCTTGAGCGACATTCGGCGCATCGTGGGCAGTAATCAGCAGTATGGGGATATATTGTGGTAATTTCGTATTTGCACGGACACGTCTGGTAACTTCGTAACCATCCATACCAGGCATCATTAGATCCAGTAGAACCAAGTCACAAGGGGAATTTTCCAGTTGCGTCAATGCGGAAGCACCATTTTCTGCGGTGCTAATTGTGTAGCCTTCTTCCTCCAAAATAGTTTTGATCAAAAACACGTTATCTGGAGAATCGTCTACAACCAAAATTTTGTCAGGGCGGGAAGATGGGGAATTCATATAGCAGTAAGATATATAGTTGACGTAAGCTTTTGCCATATTAGCTGTATTTGTAACAATTTGTTGATATTTTCTGGACTTTACCCCCCCCATTCCAGAAACATTATTTACCTGTAAATAAGTATTAAATCCCTGTTTAATTTTAGATTAGCTTCAAGAGAGCTAGATTAATTACTAACTCATTGAATCATGGCTGGTAAACTTTGAAAACTGAATACAGCAGATAACGACGCAATTTTAGTCTTTTATTATACTAATACATACGGATAAGGCATATGGAGGGATAGGCGACGTACCCCTTGTTATAGAGTAGATTGACTGTGGAGGGGAGTTAGGAGTTAGAGATTTCGAGAAACTCGCAATAAAATCCACTCATCTCATCCAAGTTAATAGGTAGCAGAAATGCTTAATTGGGATGATATTTTTAACATTTTTATCTGAGCTTTTTGCAGGATGAAGGAATAGCGATCGCCAGCATATCCTTCATCCTATATGCTCATGTTTGGGAGCCAATATTCTCCAAGAGTTGCTGAAATTCTGCCACCGAAGGAATAGCGATCGCTCTTTTATGCAGTGTTTTTAGTACTGATGGTTCTCCTATCCCATTGATAGCTTCCACAATAGCACTTGGCACTTCTGCAAACCGTGTTTCTAAAACTTCAATCACATTTTCTCGACTTGTTTGAAGAATTCCTTCTTCTTTTGCGAGGCGTTCAATACTAGTTACATACCGCATTCTACTTGTCTCCTCGTAACTTCTCACTACTGTTTTGAAACTACTTGTCAACTCTTTTGGCAAAACCATGATCCAGTCGATAAATCGAAACAATTGCTGAACATCTTCGCGACTGTATCCCCTCTCAAACAGCCTTCTGACTAGGCTTAATTTCCACTGTAGCCTACTCTCTGGATTGCGGTGGGTCGCCTTGGTCTTTAGATGCGCCATCACAACTACCCCAAAGGGGTTGGTAGTTTCCTCTAGGGTTTCCCAGCTTTGTTCATAATCCAACAGTTTCGCTACGGGAAACTCTAAGCTGACACGACATCCCCCAAGTTGATAGCTGTAGCTGGAAGGTCGCCAATTGGCTTGTTCATCAGCTAACACAGCCAAGCTAATGACTCGCTTTTTATGACGGTCAAACAAGCGGTAATTGTAGGTGTACATCCGTTCGGGAAATTGGCTGTCATATTTTCCTTGAACTTCTACGTGAACTAATACCCAAGCCTCTTCCCCATCCAACAGCCAAACTTTGGCGACTTTATCGACCAAACGCCGCCCAATTTCTGCATCTGGTTCTAGTTGTTGGAGTTCCGTATCGAGAAATTCATAAGGTCGTGTCCAGTCAATTTCGGCGTAAGCTAGGGGAAAAAAGAATTCCAGAAAGTTAGGAAAATATAACTCAATAACTTCTTTCCAAGGACTATCGTAATCTATAGATTGCTCGGTCATAAATTAAAACAAAAAATAACGCTGCGCCATTGGTAAAACTGTTGCGGGTTCGCAAATCAGCAACTCACCATCAGCCCTAACCTCATAAGTTTCCGGATCTACTTCAATTTGAGGTAATGCATCATTCAACTTCAAATCCCGCTTAGTTAATTGGCGAGTTCCCGAAACCGCAACCGCTATTTTTTGTAAACCCAATTGGTGCGGAATTTCCCTTTCTAAAGCCGCCTGTGAAACAAAAGTTAATGATGTAGCGTGACGCGCACCAGCAAAACTACCAAACATCGGTCGCATATGCACTGGTTGCGGTGTAGGAATACTGGCGTTAGCATCGCCCATCTGTGACCAAGCAATCAAACCGCCCTTAATCACAATTTCTGGCTTGACGCCAAAAAACGCCGGACGCCACAAACACAAATCGGCGAATTTCCCCTCTTCCACTGAACCCACATACTGAGAAATGCCATGAGTAATTGCGGGATTTATCGTGTATTTAGCAACATATCGCTTGACTCGATTATTATCGGCTAACCCATCTCCTGCAATGCTTCCACGCTGCACCTTCATTTTATGGGCTGTTTGCCATGTGCGGATTATTACCTCACCTACCCTGCCCATAGCTTGCGAATCAGAAGAAATCATGCTAAAAGCGCCCAAGTCGTGCAAAATGTCTTCAGCGGCGATAGTTTCGCGACGGATGCGGGACTCAGCAAAAGCCACATCCTCCGGGATTCCAGAGTCGAGGTGATGACATACCATCAACATATCCAGGTGTTCTTCTAAGGTGTTGACGGTGTAAGGGCGTGTGGGGTTGGTGGAAGAGGGGAGAACATTGGCTTGACCACAGACTTTGATGATATCCGGTGCGTGACCTCCCCCAGCGCCTTCCGTGTGGTAGGTATGGATAGCACGATTTTTGAAAGCGGCGATAGTATCTTCGACAAATCCCGCTTCGTTGAGGGTATCTGTATGAATAGCTACCTGAATATCATATTCATCGGCAACAGTGAGGCTAGTATCAATTGTTGCCGGAGTAGTTCCCCAATCTTCGTGCAGCTTTAACCCCATTGCCCCCGCTACCACTTGTTCTACAAGCCCTTGGGGTTGACTAGCATTACCTTTGCCTAAAAATCCTAAGTTCATCGGAAAAGCATCAGCGGCTTGTAGCATTCGGTAAATATTCCAGGGTCCGGGGGTGCAGGTAGTGGCATTTGTACCCGTAGCAGGTCCGGTACCACCGCCAATCATGGTAGTAATACCAGAAGCGATCGCCACTTCAATCTGTTGGGGACAAATAAAATGAATATGGCTATCGATCCCACCAGCCGTGAGAATCATTCCCTCACCGGCTAAAGCTTCAGTTCCCGGTCCAATAATAATATCTATATTGTCTTGAATATAGGGATTACCTGCTTTACCAATTTTGAAAATTTTCCCATTTTTAATGCCGATATCCGCTTTAACAATTCCCCACCAATCGAGAATTAAAGCATTAGTAATCACTAAATCTACCGCCCCATCAGCATTAGAAATAGGGGATTGTCCCATGCCATCTCTAATAACTTTACCACCGCCAAACTTAACTTCATCACCGTAGGTTGTGAAGTCTTGTTCAACTTCAATAAATAATTCTGTATCCGCAAGTCGGATGCGATCGCCTACGGTTGGTCCATAGGTTTCGGCGTAGGCGCGGCGATTCATTCTGTAAGGCATAATATACTCCTAAAAACTGAGGTTAGAATTGAGTTTAAACGCAAAGGAACGCTGAGGTAAACGCGGAGGTACGCTGAGTATGGATGAGAATGATTTGAGTGGGGTAATAATTGGTTGTGGAATGCGAGTTCATACTGCGTTGGGGCCAGGGTTGTTGGAATCAGCGTATGAAGAGTGTTTGTATTATGAATTGAAGAAGAAGGGATTTCGTGTTGGTAAGCAGGTTCCGTTACCCCTGGTATACGAAGAGGTAGAATTGGATTGTGTTTACCGATTGGATTTAATGGTAGAAAATAAAGTAATTATTGAAGTCAAATCTGTGGAATCTATCAAACCAATTCACTCTGTACAACTTTTAACTTACCTGAAACTCACTAATTGTAAACTCGGTCTTCTCCTCAATTTTAATGTTCTCCACCTCAAAGAAGGCATCAAACGTGTAGCGAACAAACTCTAACTCCGCGTACCTTTGCGTTTACCTCAGCGTTCCTCTGCGTTAAAAAATAAATATACCGTTTTTTAACGCAAAGGGGCACAAAGGGAAGCGCTAAGTTACGCAAAGGTTTTTAGAGGTTTCCGTTAATTTTGGCATTGAAACCGTAGACTTGACGACTACCAACTAAAGGAACTAAAGTGACTTCTTTTTCATCACCTGGTTCAAAGCGAACTGCAGTCCCGGCGGGAATATCGAGACGCATTCCTTTGGCTTGTTCTCTGTCAAAATTCAAAGCGGCGTTGACTTCAAAAAAGTGAAAATGGGAACCGATTTGAATTGGGCGATCGCCTGTATTTGCTACGATTAATTTGGTAGTTGGACGACCGAAATTTAATTCAATTTCTCCCTCTGGTGTGATGATTTCTCCGGGAATCATACTTTGCTCCTTTGCTCCTTTGTGCGACAATTAACGAATTGGCTCATGCACTGTTACCAACTTTGTCCCATCAGGAAAAGTTGCTTCCACTTGCACATCATGAATCATTTCCGGGACACCTTCCATCACATCATTCCGCGTTAACAAGGTAGTACCATAACTCATTAATTCTGCTACAGTTTGTCCATCTCTCGCACCTTCTAAAATAGCAGCAGAAATATAAGCCACCGCTTCGGGATAATTCAATTTCAACCCTCTTGCTTTACGTCTTTCTGCTAACAAAGCAGCCGTAAAAATCAATAATTTATCCTTCTCTTGCGGCGTCAATTGCATTTCTTCCTCCTCTGTGTTTTCTGGGGTTCAAACCTGCCAAACTCTAGGTATACAAAAACTTCGATGCAAAAAAGACACTCGTAGCATCTGCCACACAGCCGTAAACCAGTTTCTCACCTCAGATGTAGAATCACCGCGATATCGACATAAAAATCCATGTTCTAACTGCGTGACACCAGCTTCACCTGTACCCAGCCACAAATTACGCGCTTTGGCGACAATTTCGGCGGAAACAGCATTACCAACCCAAACGAGACTACCCACGATGGGCTTTCCCAATAAGCCGTGGGGACTGTGAAACACTTCTTCGCTACCCGGTAACCATTGACGGTCAATCCACAAAGGAACACCTTGCTGGTAAATTTCGGTGTGCGATCGCCATTCTCCCTCTAAAAATTTCTCCCCTCTAGCGCTACGACCAAATCGCGTAATCTCCCAGCCGACAAAACTACCTCCGGGTGCTAATTCTACCCGTAAATCTTGGCGATAACTAGCACCGTTAAAGAAAATTGTTTCTTGGGGAAACCACTCTAAACAAGCACCAGCATCAACTTGGATTTGGATATTTTGCCTAGCTTGTAAGCCGTTACTGCGGTAGATTTTACTAGCAGCGGCTGTAGTGATTAATGCTTGGGTATTTGGTTGGAGGTGGATATTTGAGGAAAGGCGATCGCCTCCCACGACGCCCCCCGCAGTATGTAAAATTACGCTATGACAAACTTTGTCGCCCTCTGGATAAAATGGGCGTTGCACTTTCAAGGGTGCTTGCTGGTGGTTGTAAATTAGCTGGGTCGAATTTTGGCGATGGGCGTAGACTAAGTTAAGTTTGCCATGCCAAGCATGAGAAACTTCTTTTGCTAGAGTTTCACTCATAATTTTGTATTTGGTATCGCATCTCGGTGCGATACCTATTATATCTTGATTATATCTTGATGATAATTGCAGTGAAAATTGGGAGGCGGCAAGCATAATTGTATAAGTAAAATGGGATTAATATACAAGGAGAAAAGTCAATGTCTAACGCTTTACGTGAAGCTGTAGAAAGAAAATTTGATTTTGATTGTCCTGGTTTGACTTTTGAAGAGAAAAAGTTATTACAATTCTGCTCTTTATATAATCAGAAAATTGAAGTATTGGTTAAAGATTTTGTCAAGCATCCCAATGGTTCTAATGTTCAAAAAAAAGACTATTTAATATCTCCAAAAAAATTTCTTGGTTGGGAGAAAAAACAAAAATTTTATTATGATAGAACAACTGGACACATAATTTATTGGGTTATTCGTCTTAAAAACTTCAAAAAAAACCAAGAAACGTTAGATTATATCTCTTCTAAAGATAGATGGAAGATGTTGTTAGAAGCTGAAAAAATACTACTGGAGATTTAACTTGTATTTTACCTGTAATTTGTAGGGGTTTAGCAATGCTAAACCCTATTGTTGGGTGGAAATCTTGCCCACCCTGGTTATACTAAAATTGCATTAGCTTAGTATTTTTACATCTTTATCTGAGATTTAATTCACCACATCCCCAAGGTGTACACTGGTACGATAAACCATATAAATAAAGCCGTTTTCATTGTGAAATTGCTGATATAAATCCTGCAAACTAGAAAGAAGTTGTTCGTATGCTAAACCTTCACTTGGTAGATAAGAAACACTTTTTGCACGTCCAATAAGTCCAGCTAAATCTAATTCTTGTCGATAAATAAAACTATGTTCGCGGATATTAATAAAATGAGGCGTTGCTAACAGCGGTTCCACTAACTGCATCCGCGATTCTGCTGGGTGATTGTTGGATGCTTCACGTACCAAACGGCTATATTCGGAGGTGAAAACATCATCTTTATCGCGGTTATTCCACACCACCGCCAACCGTCCTGTGGGTTTCAAAATCCGGCGGAACTCCGATAAAGCTGGTTCTGGGTTAAACCAATGAAAGGCTTGAAAACAAGTTACTAAATCAACAGATTTATCTACTAATTGGATAAATTCTGCCGTTCCATCACGAAACTCTACCAAGGGATGAGATGCAGCAGATTCTCTCATCACCGCGTTTGGTTCGATAGCGATTACATTAACTCCGCGTTCAGCTAATATTCGTGAAGAAATTCCTGTACCAGCACCAATATCTGCGGCGACAATTCGCGAATTTGTATTTAATCCTTCGAGGATAATATCAATTGCTGAGGTTGGATAGCTGGGGCGATATTTTACATAATCGCCTGCTCTGTCGGAAAATCGATTTAGGGGGTTCAGGGTGTGTAGGGGGGTTGTGTTTGTGTATTTTTCGCTCATGGGTTTTGGGTTGTGAAAACGAACCGTTCCAGGCGCAGATGGTGTCCAGAGAATAAAAGAGTGTTTAGAGGTGATGTAATTTAGGAAAGCGATATGATAGAAATTAAAATGGCTGAAACGTAATCACTGTGCCGTGCCCCTACTGGCTTCTATATGTATCAGAGTTTTGGTGAAATGGTATTATTCCCTTCTTCCTATAGCCCCTAGGGCGTGTTTTCAAAGTCTTATACAATACCACTAAAACGCTGACACATGTAGATTTCGCGTAGGGGCACGGCATTGTCGTGCCCCTACAGCTGGTATCATATCGTGTGGATTTAGGGGTATCTAAAAATTTATCCGGCTAAACAAATAGTTTGAAATCGCGGGACTAGTCCCTATTCCCTAATCCCTAGCTATATTTTCTCGATTGAAACGCCTGGAGGATGACACACAAAAAAACAGCCGCCTCCCGGAGGAAGCAGCTGTTTTCACAAATAGGGGGTTAAATAACCTTAGTAATCAAAGTCACCACCACCGCCACCACCACCTGCAGGAGCAGCATCTTTAGGCTCTGGCTTGTCAACTATGATACATTCGGTTGTCAACACCATGCCCGCGATGGAAGCCGCATTTTGCAGCGCAGAACGGGTTACTTTTGCGGGATCAACAATACCAGCTTCAAACAAATCGACGAATTCGTTGGTCGCAGCATTGTAGCCAATGTTGAAATCCTTCTCTTTGACGCGTTCAGCGATGACAGCACCATTCTGACCAGCGTTTTCCGCAATTCTCTTGAGAGGAGCAGGTAAGGCGCGAACCACAATCAAAGCACCAATCAATTCTTCATCCTTGAGGGTGCTGGTAGCCCAAGCTTCCAACTGAGGAGCGAGGTGAGCCAAAGTTGTACCACCACCAGGAACGATACCTTCTTCTACAGCCGCCTTGGTAGCGTTGATGGCGTCTTCTAGGCGCAGCTTCTTGTCCTTCATTTCGGTTTCAGTGGCTGCTCCCACTTTGACTACAGCGACACCACCAGCTAATTTAGCCAGGCGTTCTTGTAGTTTTTCTTTGTCGTAGGAAGATTCGGTTTCGTCAATTTGACGACGAATTTGCTCAACACGCGCCCTAACAGCAACGTCGTTACCATCAGCCACAATGGTGGTGTTGTCTTTGGTGATGGTGACGCGGCGAGCTTTACCCAGGCTATCGAGCTTGGTGTTATCCAGCTTCAGACCAGCATCTTCGGTGATTAATTGACCACCGGTGAGGATGGCAATATCTTCTAGCATAGCTTTGCGGCGATCGCCAAATCCAGGAGCCTTCACAGCTGCCACATTCAGCACACCACGTAGGCGGTTAACTACCAGGGTTGCTAAAGCTTCTTTTTCCAAATCTTCGGCGATAATCACCAAAGGACGACCAGCACGCGCTACTTGCTCAAGTACGGGTACGAGGTCTTGTACTAGGGCAATTTTCTTGTCGGTGAGCAACAGGTAAGGCTCATCGAAAACGGCTTCCATCCGCTCGGTGTCGGTAGCAAAGTAGGGAGAGATATAGCCTTTGTCAAAGCGCATCCCTTCGGTGATTTCTAGTTCGGTGGTGACGGACTTTCCTTCTTCCAAGGAAATTACGCCTTCTTTACCTACTTTGTCCATTGCTTGAGCAATCATCTGACCGACTTCTTCGTCGTTACCAGCAGAAATTGCGCCTACTTGAGCAATGGCTTTGGAATCTTCTACGGGACGAGCATGTTCAGCAATTTTCTCTACCAAGAAACCAGCTGCTTTGTCAATACCGCGCTTGAGCAAAATTGCATTTGCACCAGCCGCAACGTTCCGCAAGCCTTCTTTGACGATCGCGTGAGCCAAAACGGTGGCGGTGGTTGTACCATCACCTGCGGCGTCGTTGGTCTTAGAAGCGGCTTGGCGAATCAGAGCCACGCCTGTGTTTTCAATGTGGTCTTCTAATTCGATTTCTTTGGCGATGGTAACGCCATCATTGACGATTTGTGGTGCGCCAAATTTCTTCTCTAGTACCACGTTACGGCCTTTGGGACCTAGGGTAACAGCTACAGCCTCAGCTAAGATGTCAATACCTCGCTCTAGAGCGCGACGGGCGTTTTCGTTGTAGATAATACGTTTTGCCATAGTCTTATTTGTCCAGTGTCAATTGTTATTTGTCAGTTGTCAGTTGTCATCAGCCAATGACTTATGACTATTACGCAACTACTGCTAAAATGTCTTTTTCAGAAAGCAGGACGTATTCTTCGGTGCCGAGCTTAACGTCTGTACCCGCGTACTTGGAGTACAACACCTTGTCTCCCACTTTGATTTCCAATTCTTGACGGCTACCGTCGTCGTTACGCTTACCAGGTCCTAGGGCAACTACTTCCCCTACCTGGGGCTTTTCTTTGGCGGTGTCGGGCAAATACAGACCACCTGCGGTCTTTTCTTCAGAGGCGCTCACTTTCACAAAAACGCGATCGCCTAGAGGTTTAACTGTTGAAACGCTTAGAGATACAGCTGCCATACGAATTTTCTCCCGATTTAGCACTCTCGACTCCTGAGTGCTAATTTAGCGAAAGGCAGCATCTCATGGCAAGAATTCCTAGTGTACGGGTTCCCGAACTCAGCGATCACGTCTTTACTTAGGTACAAATGCCTAATTGTTCAGAGCTTACTGGTTCTGTTCTCCATCTGACGAATATTTTTATATGGTCAAACGATTTTGGATTTGGGATTTGGGATTTTGGATTGACCCCGACCACAAGGGTACCTTGCTCAAGGATTTTGGATTTGGGATTTTGGATTTGTTCCGCCCACAAGGGGCCTGCAAGGAACCGAAACAATCTAAAATCTAAAATCTAAAATCTAAAATTGGCTTGGTCAGGGACTGGGGGCTGGGGACTAGGTGACAAGCAAGGGTACAGCTTTAACCCAATCCGCAATCCCAATCTTTGCCAACTTTATTTGCAAAGCGAGGAAATTGTTATAGAACTGTAATCAGGGAGCCGCTCGATGAGTAACAATACAGTGATCCAGTCCAGCAGTCAAATCCCCGTAACTACTAAATATCTAGGCAATCAACTCTTAAGTCATTGTGTAGAAACTTTAGGACGTGCAAAAACTCAGCTACACATTTTTCATTGTGCTGACCAGACAATTGTTCATTGCGGCTCAAAACAAGTTAGTCTGGAATTCTGGGAATACTTAAAAAAGCGGCTCCAGAAGCTCAAACTCGACAAGTCGCATAACAGTTATCCCGTTTGCATGTTTAGAACTAAAGCCAATTGCTTGCGAGTTTGTAGTTCTAGACGGATAATGGTTGTTTACCCGGATGGTGTCTGGTATCGCCAAGCAAGCCCAGGAGTTATTGAGCGGATCATCCAAGAACACTTGATAGGCATAATGGTGGTTGAAGAATTTGCATTTTTAACCCATCTAATGTCTTAAACTTCTCTGGTCGCTTGTCAACATCTGATAGAGGCTTAACATCCGAAGGATATAGTAGAGCAGTAAACGCTCTGAAGCGGGGGTTGGTTTTGAGCTGGGGTCATCTTGAGCCAATACTTAACTTGTGAACCGGAAAGATTATTATTTAATCAGCGTTTTTTCACCCGCCAGTTTCAAAGCGATATATAATAACGCATTATAAATACTACTGTTCTACGTATCCTTACTGGACTTTTGCCAATTAGCTAGCAGTCTCCCAAAAGTGATTACCACTTCTGAGAGTTCCGAGAAGCAATGGCAAGTTAAGTGGGAAAGGAACGACAACATCTCAAATAATCCACCATAGAGGATAACTATACAAGACCTTGATGGACCGAAGCGCGACAAGTGCCACTGCTATGAAAGAGCCCAGCATGAAAGATCACAAACGACTTCTACTGATTGATGATGACCCTAACCTCATCTTGCTGGTGAAGGATTACTTGGAATTCCGGGGATATGAAGTCATCACCGCTGAAAATGGACGAGAAGCTCTGGAAATTTTAGAACAGGATGTTCCAGATATGATCATCTGCGACGTGATGATGCCCGAAATGGACGGATATACTTTTGTGGAACAAGTCCGGCAAAACGAACGTACTAGTTGGATTCCCGTTCTTTTCCTATCAGCTAAGGGACAAAGTGCAGACCGAGTTAAGGGTCTAAATAAAGGTGCTGACGTATATATGGTCAAACCTTTTGAGCCAGAAGAACTGGTAGCGCAAGTAGAATCTTCGCTGAAGCAAACTATCCGTTGGAAAGAACACCAAGCAAAAGGAGGGGAAAACGGTTCCCGTATCCAGGTTCCTTTCGATGTCCAGTTAACCCCAACCGAACTGAAAGTTGTACAGTTTGTAGCCAGGGGTTTAGCTAACCGGGAAATCGCTGAAGAATTAAATGTCAGCCAGCGTACCGTTGAAAGCCATGTGTCCAATATGTTGGGCAAAACCAATCTCCACAACCGCACTGAACTAGCGCGGTGGGCGATTGAAAATCAAATGGCTTAAATACAGTTAAGAGTTAAGAGTTATGAGTTGTTTAACTCCTAACTCCTAACTTCTAACTTCTAACTTCTAACAACATCTACCAGCCATCTTCTTCGGGGGTTGATTGGTGCGAAATTTCAACATCCAGTTCATCCAGGTAGATTAAGGCGCTTTCAATCTGGGAGACTGTTCCTCGTAGTTCCAGAACAAAGCAGCTATCTGCTATCACGTTGGCGTCCATCTGAGCAGCAGCAATGTTTACTGTGACGCCGTAGTGAGAAACTAATCGCGAAATGATTGGTTCTTGGTGCAACTCTTTGGGGATGCAAACCTGGATCAGTGTTTTAGTGGGTCGGTTATCTCCACCATTGGTAGTAGATGTCACCTGTTTACTGGGAATTGCCATTGTAGCTTCCTGTTCAACTTCTGGGATAGGGCTTTTACGTTGCACAATTTCTTTCCACAATACCGTCACTAATAGAACAAAAACAAGCGGGACAGCATCTGCAAATGCTGTCTCTGTCTTGAAAACAGGGACTGGGGGCTAGGGACTAGGGGCTAGGGAAGGAGATTTTCATGTTTGGTTGTGGGATTTTCCCATGAGTAGCTTGGCTGTGGGCGATCGCCTATGGCTGTCTAAGTCGAAAATATAAGACAGGATAGGGGACAGGGGTATAGGTATTTTCCCGTCCGTGATTAACTGTCTTGTAATACTTAGTGGTCAGCTTTTAGTTTGATGAATCATTTTGGCAGACAACAATTACATTCAAACGAGTTCAATCGTTGAATAATCCCCATAGGTTATTAGGCAAAGCTAGGAGCTACAAAATTTATCAATATCACTACCTCCAGACTTTGCTGCTTACTCATGGAATGGAACCAAACTGATATCATCCCGAAATCAACCAATCAGCAATAGATGATGATAAATTCTGTTTTCAGAGTAGTTTTTCCTTGAATACCAGTATCATTATTTCAATTTACCTCGCATAAATGATATCATAGGCAGTGTCAAAAATTCAACTCTTTAACTGTCATTTTCTTTTGAGTTTTGTCCTGATGTTTGAGGCAGGAAACCCAACAATGATAAGGCATTTGTTGGATAATGATGTCCTCAAAAATACTTAATTTTTTTGATAATTACAGTAACATTGGTACTTAGAAGTTTCCTTCTTTACCTGACTAAAAAAATATTCAGCAACGAACTTTTATATTTTGATGCGTGTAGTTGATTAACTCAGTACCTTTGAGTCATTTGAATTGACCAGAGGTAGAACCTCTAAAATAGCATTCCCAGGCTGGAGCCTGGGAACGAGAAAATAGCATTCCCAGGCTGGAGCCTGGGAACGAGAAATTAACGATAAATTAGATGAAACTGGTGCTAAAACTCAGCGTTTTGAGGTGTACGTGGGAACGGTATCACATCCCGAATATTTCCCATCCCCGTGATAAATTGCACGAGTCGCTCAAAACCTAAGCCAAACCCAGCGTGGGGAACGGTACCATAACGACGCAAATCCAGATACCACCACAAATCTTCTGGTTTCATTCCTTGCGCCAGTACGCGGCGTTCTAGGACTTCTAGGCGTTCTTCGCGCTGGGAACCGCCAACAATTTCGCCAATTTTGGGGGCAAGAATATCCATTGCGCGGACGGTCTTTTCATCGTCATTTAAGCGCATATAAAAGGCTTTGATTTGCGCTGGGTAATCTGTGAGAATTACTGGCTTTTTGAACACTTGTTCAGCTAGGTAGCGTTCGTGTTCCGATTGTAGATCTAAGCCCCAACTTACCGGATATTCAAACTGGAAATCGGCTTTTTCTAAAAGTTTGATGGCTTCGGTATAAGTTAGACGCTCAAATTGATTATTAATAATATTCTCGGCGGTAGCTAATACGGTATTATCAATACGCTGATTGAAAAATTCCATGTCTTCTGGGCAAGTTTCTAAGACATATTTGAAAATGTGTTGGAGAAACGCCTCAGCTAAATCCATATCGCCTTCCAGGTCGCAAAAAGCCATTTCTGGCTCAACCATCCAAAATTCTGCTAAGTGGCGAGAAGTATTAGAGTTTTCGGCGCGGAAGGTAGGGCCAAAGGTGTAGACGTTAGTAAACGCCATCGCCATGACTTCCGCTTCCAACTGACCGCTAACTGTTAAATATGTAGGTTTAGCAAAAAAATCTTGACTGTAATCTACTGCGTGATTTTGCGTCAGGGGAATATTTTGGAAATTTAAGCTACTGACGCTAAATAGTTCCCCCGCGCCTTCGCAGTCGCTAGCGGTGATAATGGGTGTGTGTACCCACAAAAAGCCTCTTTGTTGGAAAAATTGGTGAATCGCTGTGGAACAGGCGTTGCGGACGCGGAAAACTGCACCAAAGGAATTAGTGCGCGATCGCAAATGTCCAATAGTTCGCAAAAATTCAAAAGAATGGCGTTTCTTTTGCAGTGGGTAAGTGTCGGGATCAGCTTCCCCGTAGACTTTCAGCGAGTCGGCTTTTAATTCAATCCGCTGTCCTTTACCTAAAGAAGCCACCAGTACCCCTGTGACTTCCACGGAAGCACCAGTGTTGATTTGTTTCAATAACGCTTCGTAGTCTGGTAAATCCTGATTAATGACGACTTGCAAATTAGCTAATGATGAGCCGTCATTAAGTTCAATAAAAGCAAACCCTTTGGACTCACGTTTTGTCCGTACCCAGCCTTGAACCAGGAGGGACTCATCAGGTTGACCACTTCGTAATATTTCTGCAATCCGTCGATTTACCATAATTTACCCAGCACAGGACTTTAATATCCAGCCTATGATAACGCCCATTCCACCAAAGCGGACGGCTTGCCAAAAAGGTCTCTTGAAGCTAGTCCAAGAAAATAACTGGCTTTCTAAATTAAGTTCTAGCAGTTCCAACTGCTGTTTAATTTGTCTTAACTCAGCTTTGATTTCTGGCGGTTGATACTTATTTTGTTGTAGTTGCTGGCGGCGCTGTTGCCATTCTGCCTTTTTTTGGCGATCGCTTTGCACTTGGGCGTAACGTTCTTTTAAGGCTATGAGCGATTGTTCTACCTGTTCGAGTTCTTGTTCAAAATCTGGTTGTTGATTTTCTTCAGGTGGCTGGGGTTGTTTAGGCGGCTTCATGCACAAGTTGTAAACTAGTATGGAACGGCAGTCATTTGGACTCAGAACTCAGCACTAATAATCAATCATGACACAATCTAGCCAGCTACCTAAAACCAGCCAACTGAATGAATTTAGCACCTTGGAACTAGCCCAAGCCCTGATGCAAAGGCTCAGTATTTCTCCTGATGATTGGCATCGTCTCAAGTCTAACCGCAATTCCCGCGCTAGTGAACAAGCAGCAGCCGCTCTTGTGTTTTTGCTGAAAGATCAGCCGCAAGAAGCTCTGGCTCGATTAGAACAGGCCAGTGGTTGGTTAGATCGCTCGATCTCTGCACCTAGCTGTCCCAGTCACGGTGATAAAGGACTGAGACATGTATCGGATGTGTGAAATGTAGCAGATATATGTTATGTATGAGATGTAGCAGATATATGTATGAGATGTAGCAGATATGTGCTATGTGTGAGATGTAGGAGATGTGTGTGATGTGGCAGATATATGTGATAAATTCCACATGGTTTTCATCCCTCATCTCTCTTCAACGTCGCAGAGATAGGCGGGGGCGGTTTTCCAGCTGTTTACAAAGCCTTAATTCTGTGCCTTTGCGATTCCACTGTACTTGATCAAAAATTTGATGGAGAAGACACAGCCCTCGACCGCTTTCTGCTTCATCTGGTGGTAGATAGTCGATAGGATCGATATCATCGGATTCAGATGACGGAGTAAAGCCGCTTCCTTGGTCTGAGATTACCCACCAATATTGATTGTCTATTAACGAAAACCGCACTACAACTGTTTTACTAGGATCAAGATTATTGCCATGCTTTGCTGCGTTTACTAAGGCTTCTTGAAGTCCTAGCCGCAGTTCTGCCTGCAATTTAGCGGGAATCTCTGCCAATAATAAATCTAAAATTGGACAAAGATATAGAGTTGAGGCGAAACTAATCGTACCCCAATAGCGTCCAACAGGACGGAGCGAAATGGTAATCACAAGAGAAACCCCATAGCCTTCAGTTAGCTAGACATCAGTTTGCTGTCACAGGCACCCTGATAAAAATTGAGGTGGTCATGCTGCCTTCAAACTTGCGTCTTTAAAACTAAATTTTTAAAATGCTGGGGAGCATGGACTCAGTTTATGAAAGGGGATTGGTTATATATAAAACGGCCATAAAAGATAGGTCAGGTGTATAGCAACTTCCTCAAAAGATGCTAGAAACTGGCAAGAGTATGGTTATACTCTGTTATTTGCCGATTTGTAATTTAAACAACCCCATTCACACTTTTAAGAGCCTATGCAACATCAAATTCTTTAAACAAAATCAATTACATTATTTAGCTTAATTCAATTTTAGCATTTTTACTATGCACTAGACTACAAATTGAAAATTTGTGGATTTGTAAAGGATTGCAGTTCCCTTGTCTCAATGTGATAGCACAAGAAATGCAGCTGCTTCCACATGAGCAGTTTGGGGAAAAAAATCTGCAGGTTGTACCCTTTTAATGGTATATAGCCCACCTTGACAAAGTAATTTCAGGTCACGAGCGAGGGTGGCTACTTTACAGCTGACGTAAACAATCCGAGATGGTTTCAATTGCCGTAAAGTTTCGATGACAACAGGATCACACCCCTTGCGCGGCGGATCAAGTAATACCACTTCTGGGATGATTCCTAAATTTGGCAGGATTTTTTCTACCGCCCCAACTTGGAATGTAACGTTATGAATTCCATTGCGTTCGGCATTCAAAATTGCTTGTTCGACTGCGGCTGGTTGTACTTCCAAACCCATAGCTTGACGGACTTGTTTGGCTAGGGGTAAAGTTAAAGTCCCAATACCACAATAAGCATCAACTAACATCTCATACCCTTGAAGATTCAGTTCCGACTGAATCACCTCTAATAGTGCCTCTGCTGTTTCAGTATAAACCTGAAAAAATGTATCTGGGCGGACTTGAAATTCCAATCCAGCAAATTTTTCTCGCAGGTAGGGCACACCAGCAATACAACTGGTTTGTGATCCAAAGATAGCATTTGTGCGATCGCTATTGCGATTTAACGACACTCCCACCAACTGGGGATAGCGTTTTAACCATTCCTGGGCTTGGGTTTCAACTCCCGCTAAATTCCAGTCCTTGACGACCAAAGTCAGTAATATTTCGCCAGTGCGGCGTCCAATGCGTAACCCAAGATGACGAACTTGTCCTTGGTGACGATGTTCGTCATAAATTTGCCAACCCCGCGTTTGGATATCTTGCTTAACTTCAGCTAGCATGGGATTTAATCTTGAATCTTGAACTGGACATTGATTCAAGTTGATTAATTGGTGGCTAGCTTTTTGGTAGTAACCAGCTTGTACTTGTCCGGTTGTTGATTTTCCTAAAGGATAGGTAGCTTTATTGCGATAGTCACTAGATGAAGCAGCTACCAGCACAGGATCTACTGGTGCTTGAACAAAAGAGCCAATACGTTCCAAAGCTTGGATAACTTGATTACGCTTTGCGGCTACTTGGAACTCATAGTTAATATGTTGCCACTGACAACCACCACATTTATCAGCCACAATGCAACTCGGTCGGATGCGATGGGGCGATGGTTGCAATATTTCTTTAAGTTTCCCGTGGGCATAATTAGGCTTAACATGTGCTAAACGGACAACAGCGCGATCGCCTGGTACAGCATCTGGGACAAAAACTACGCGATCGTCCCCGCAACGTCCCACGCCATCACCCATGTCACTCAAATCCGTAATCGTCACTTCAATTAAATCACCCTGTTGCCAAAGAAGTTTAGTCATTAGTCAAAAGTTAAGAGTCAAGATGCAAGAGGGAATAGGCAATGGTAATTAATTATTCTCCCCAATCCCCAATTCCCAAACATTGACGATAGGGTCTAGTCCCCACTAAGAGCGTAGCAGAGTGGGTATAGGGAGTGGGCTACGACGATTACATCTTTGAGTAAATCTTTCCATCGAAAGACAGCCAGAAGATGTATGATAAAACTTTAAACAAAATATAGTCTAGCATAGTCAGATATAGTCTAAAAGACAGTCCTAATGAAATTATCTGATTATGCTAAAACCTTGGGGATTTCGTACCTTACCGCTTGGCGACATGACAAAGCAGGTAAAATACCATATCCAACAGAGCAACTTCCCACGGGTACGGTAATTGTTGATTACGACCCGAAAAAGATATCAGGGCAAAGCGCAAAACCGAAAAAATTGTAGAAGCCTTAAATTCTCCAACAGATTGATTAAGTTTTCTAGTCAAGCATATCTTACTGGATCTTGAATGATATACTAATTTCATTGCCAAAGTTGATCAATACTTTGACTACGCTCAGTATAAATATGCGTCAAGTAGAAAAGCACATAATCAAAGAAGGACATGACTGGTTTGATTATTGTAGTGACATTACCACTATTTCCCGGCAGCTTTACAACACTGCTCAATTCACTCAGCGTCAAGGTTTTTTCTACGGATGGGGAACTCAATCACAAGCTAGCTTAGACACTTTATTTAAACAAAACGAGAACTACAAAGCAATAAGCGCAAAAGTAGCTCAACTCGTATTAAAACAGAATGCAGATGCGTGGATTGCTTACTACAAAGCATTAGTGGCTTATAAACTTGAACCAACTAAGTTCACTGGTAGACCAAAACCACCTAATTATGTTGATGACAAAAACGTAGTTAAATTCAATAATCAAGCAATTGGTAAAAGAGAATTTAATAAAGGTTTCATTATCCCATCAATGTCGCCAATCAGGATTCCAGTAAAGCCTGGACTAAAGTTTGAGGACTTGTGTGAGGTACGAATTATCCCAAAAACTGGATGCTTCGTTATCGAAATAGTCTATGAAATTACCGAGTTGTCAGAGTTTTTTTGTAGTTTGAATCCTGAACTGAATGCGGCGATAGATATTGGTTTAGATAATCTAGCGACGATTGTTTTCAATGATCTAGCAATACAACCAATTATTGTAAATGGTAAACCATTGAAATCAGCCAACCAGTTTTATAACAAGCAGATTGCCAAGTTTCGAGGTTTTCTACCCAATAGGAAAGCTCGGTCAAGGCGAATTGCAAACATCGTTCGTAATCGCCATCAATTTGTTTCTTCATATTTACATCAAGCCACAAAAATGATTGTGGATGAACTTCTATCTCTTGGTGTAACTCACGTCTCAATCGGGAAAAACGAACAATGGAAAACACGTCTTAATTTAGGTAAACGTACAAACCAAAATTTTACTCAGATACCACACGCAATATTTATCGAAATGCTGACTTATAAATTAGTTAGAGTCGGTATTACCGTTAAGGTAGCAGAAGAATCTTACACAAGTAAGGCTTCAGCGATTGATTGGGACATCATCCCAACTTATCAACCTAACAACAAGATCAAGCATGTATTCTCAGGAAAACGTGTCAAACGTGCGTGGTATATCAGTAAAGATGGTTTGAAGATTCATGCCGACGTGAACGCAGGGTACAACATCGGCAGAAAAAGTAATCCTGAAGGATTTGACTGTCTCCAGTCTATTCTAAGGGATAGGGGGTGTCTGGTAGTACATCCAAGGCGGATAACTCCACTATTTAAGCGTGTCCATGCTGAAAGTAGAGTCGCTTAAAGCTAAATTGCATAAGTCTGACTATATTTGACTATGTGATTTGGAACTATTAACAGTAGCCAAATACAGTATGATTTAGATGGTCGCTGACCCTCCCGACCGTATTGAACAGACAGGCTAACTTCAAAGTAGAGTTACCAACGGCAGTTGCTCTATGTCGGGGAACCCGCCCACCGCACTGCCTCCTCTTGCCGCAGATAAATCGGCAGTTCGGGGAAAGAACATGACCACTGGTTCGCATGATTAAGTTCTGCGGTAAAAGTATAGACCAAGCCATGTTGTACGTAAAGTATACACCTGGGGGAGACGGGTGTCTGCCTGTGGACGCTGTGTAAGACCAAATTATGCTTGCATAAAGAGGCCACGGCGGTTGAGACGGGAAACTCCGCACGACGAATAAGACCGTCCCTGAGTTGAGTTGAAGTTGGCAAGCTCCAACCTCAGCGAAGCAGGTTGGGGTACTTCACACTAACAAGTAATATTATTTCGCGTGATTGCAATAATCATGACTGTAGTTAACCAAGTAATTCTCAAAGCCGACGACGAACTGCGTTACCCCAGCAGTGGTGAACTCAAGACTATCCAAGAGTTTTTGCAGACCGGTGTACAGCGGACACGGATTGCTTCTACCCTAGCGGAAAACGAAAAAAAGATAGTTCAGGAAGCAACTAAACAACTTTGGCAGAAACGTCCTGACTTTATCTCCCCCGGTGGTAATGCTTACGGAGAACGCCAGCGTTCTCTATGTATCCGGGACTTTGGCTGGTACTTGCGCCTAATTACCTATGGCGTACTTGCTGGTGACAAAGAACCAATTGAACAAATTGGTTTGATTGGCGTGCGGGAAATGTACAATTCCTTGGGTGTTCCCGTACCTGGAATGGTAGAAGCCATCAATTCTTTGAAAAAAGCCTCCCTTGAGTTACTCAGTGCCGAAGACGCCGCCCAAACAGCTCCATACTTTGATTACATAATTCAAGCAATGTCTTGATCCAAAGTGTGCGCTAGTTCCATTGGTGGTCTTTTGGTCTATCTAGAGAGAGTGCGAAATCTTAGCACTCATATACCCATAACATTTCTAATTTGATCATACCCTCCCCACACTTGGTTGTGGCTCTGGCACGCTCTGTGTCAAGTTAACAACCATCTGTGGGGAAATTTTATGGGTTTGTCATTTGTCATTTGTCATTTGTCATTTGTCATTTGTCAGTTGTCATTTGTCATTTGTCATTTGTCATTTGTCATTTGTCATTTGTTTTTGACCGTTGACTCTTGACCGTTGACTCTTGACCGTTGACTCTTGACTCTTGACCCTTGACCCTTGACCGTTGACCGTTGACCGTTGACCGTTGACCGTTGACCCTTGACCCTTGACCCTTGACTCTTGACCCTTGACCCTTGACCCTTGACCCTTGACCAGTGACCAAATACAAAAAGCCGACAGTTCTTTGTGAGAATCTGTCGGCAATTAGTGTGTTCCCTATTAATGACTCGGCTAGAGTTCAGTTGTAGTAATTATGCCCATTTAGAAAGTATGGCGAGACGATCTTAGTCATCTACACTTGTGATTGTCATCACTTGACTGTTACAGGCAAACTGTATCTACTTCACAAATTTCTCACTTGAGGCAGACCAATGCATACTATGACAATAATAACTGTACTCTAGACTACAAAATTTTTCTCTAATAAATACTAGACATCCTTAAGGAAAATGGATCTGAATTTTGTCAATCGAATAGCTGGGACAATCCTTTTGGTAGGATCTTTGGGTTGCGCTATACCAGCACAGAACGGAGTTTCCCATAGCAACAGCTTAACAACTGCACCCACTGCGATTTTCGTTAGTTATAACTCAAAAACAAAGAGACCGCCCACTAAATCTGCCACAATTTATGTTGAAGGGGAAAAAATCCCGATTACCGTGAAACTGTACAACAAGTTCAGTAATTTATTCACTACCTATTTTCCTGTGCAGGATTTTATTGTTGAAGGGGGTAGTTCTAGTGAAGGAACCGGAGTGAGATTTATTGCCAATTTTGGCGGAAGCAAAAATGAAAATGCCTATGTCCATGTTGCTTTCTTGAAAAATCTCAAAACCCTAGAACAGGTAAGAGTTTTTGTGAATGCTAAGAAGGGATTAATTGCATCTAATGGGTGGCGGGTTGTGAGTCGGACGCAAAATGTTTCCTATCGGTGGGCGAAAGAAAAGATTGTTTTTAGTAAGGGTAAAGATATAGTGGGTAATGTGTATATTGGTCAACAAAATGGTAAGGCTTTTTATGTGATTAGCCAATTCCCAGGAGAATATGGTGACGGCTTTTCACCAAGAGCAGATTTGATTTTACAGAATCTGGAGGTTAGTCGTGGGGACTAGTGACTGGGGAAGAGTAGTATTTGTAGGTAAGGCTATGCCCACCCTACTAGCATCCTAAAATAGTTTTAACGGCATTCACTAACCGAGCAACTAACTCCAGTGATACGTTGATTGTAGAAATTGTGTGAAGTAATGATGCTGTTGCTCCTGCAATGGTCTCAAAGCTAGATCCTGCCACCAGCATTGTTACCACAGCACTTGCCACAGAAGCAATGACAGTAGCACCGACACCAGAAAAAACTAAAATTCCGCCAATTGCAGAAATTATAATAGGCCATTGTATTGGATCAGGATTATGACAAGCTGGAATTTGCCCAAACAATACTTGAAAAATATGCATATAATTAAAATGTTTAAATTATTTAACAATTTCTATACTATATAAATGTTTTTTACCTCGGTATAGTAAAAATACTGGAATGAGTAATGATGGCAGCAGAACAAAAGCACAGCACCTATTTATTGGCAGCAGAAACCCAATTACGCCAGCTTTCTCCTGAACAGTTGCAAATCGCAGTTGCTTTTCTGACTTACCTACAAAAAACAGATGAACAAGATGTAACTGAAAAATTATTGAGTATTCCTGGTTTTGCTGCATCTTTCCATGAAACCGAAAACAGCAAAGACAAATTATGGGATAATACCTCAAATCAGATTGCTACAGATAACGAAGTATGGCAGGCTTACTTAATTTCTGAGCAAAAAAGGGAAGAGGTATATCGCCGCCTTGCAGACTCCTAAATTTCTTTCTAATGCCCAAGTTATCAAGATTCACCACCGCCAGATTCAAAAATTTGGTGGCACTTTTGGTATTAGAGACGAAGGCTTACTAGATTCCGCACTAGCGCAACCTCAAGCTACTTTTGGCGGTGAACTCTTGCATCCAACAATTTATGAACAAGCAGCTGCTTATCTGTACCATCTAGCGATGAACCATCCGTTTATCGATGGTAATAAGCGTACTGCTTTCGCCGTGATGGATACCTTCATCACCTTGAATGGCTACAGTTTAGATTTATCAGACGAACAAACTTATAACTTGGTGATTCAAGTAGTTCAACGGGAAATGTCCAAAGAACAATTATCTGCATTCCTAAAACTGCATCTTATGAGCAAGTAAATCGGTAGAATAATGCTCTGTCCCCTTGGTGCATTATTTCCATGACAGCCACGTCTCCTACTCCCTTTTCCCCTCAAGAAATTGCCGCAGAAGGTATCAAGCCAGAAGAATATGCAGAAATTGTCCGACGCTTAGGGCGTCATCCCAACAAAGCTGAACTGGGTATGTTTGGGGTAATGTGGTCAGAGCATTGCTGTTATAAAAATTCCCGCCCTTTACTCAAACAGTTTCCCACGACCGGACCGAGGATTCTGGTAGGTCCTGGTGAAAATGCTGGTGTTGTCGATTTAGGCGATGGACTACAACTAGCTTTTAAAATTGAATCCCATAACCACCCCTCAGCTGTCGAACCTTTTCAAGGCGCGGCAACGGGAGTGGGTGGGATTTTGCGAGATATATTTACAATGGGTGCCCGTCCCATTGCTTTATTAAATTCCCTGCGGTTTGGTTCCTTGGATGATGCTAAAACCCAAAGGTTATTTCAAGGTGTGGTAGCGGGAATTTCACATTATGCTAACTGCGTTGGGGTACCCACCGTGGGCGGTGAAGTTTACTTTAACGCCGCTTATTCTGGGAATCCTTTGGTGAATGTGATGGCCTTGGGATTGATGGAAACGCCAGAAATCGTTAAATCTGGGGCTGCTGGTATAGGAAACCCGGTTTTATATGTCGGTTCCACCACCGGACGCGATGGTATGGGAGGCGCAAGTTTTGCCAGTGCTGAATTAAGCGATCAGTCTATAGATAATCGTCCCGCTGTGCAAGTGGGCGACCCATTTTTGGAAAAGTCGTTAATTGAAGCTTGTTTAGAAGCGTTTAAAACTGGTGCTGTTGTCGCAGCCCAAGATATGGGGGCTGCTGGGATCACCTGTTCAACTTCGGAAATGGCTGCTAAAGGTGGTGTCGGTATTGAACTAGATTTAGATAAGATTCCGGCGCGAGAATTTGGTATGGTTCCCTATGAATACCTGCTTTCAGAATCTCAAGAACGGATGCTGTTTGTCGCCCACAAGGGACGGGAACAAGAATTAATCGATATTTTTCACCGTTGGGGACTACATGCGGTAGTCGGTGGGACTGTGATTGCAGAACCGATTGTGCGGATTCTTTTTCAAGGTACAGTAGCTGCAGAAATTCCCGCCGATGCTTTGGCAGAAAATACGCCACTTTATCACCGAGAATTATTGACAGAACCGCCAGAATATGCAGTTAAAGCTTGGGAATGGAAGCCTGATTCCTTACCGGACTGCACAACTGCTGGGATCAAAATTCAAGGAAATTTGCACAGTTGGAATGATATTTTGTTAACTTTGCTGGATACACCCACCATTGCTTCTAAAAGCTGGGTATATCGCCAGTATGACCATCAGGTGCAGAATAATACGGTAATTTTACCAGGTGGGGCAGATGCGGCGGTGGTGCGGTTACGTCCTTTAGAACCCCCGTCAACCGTGAAAGGAGGCGGTAACAAAGGTGTGGCGGCGACGGTGGATTGTAATCCGCGCTATGTTTATCTTGACCCTTATGAGGGTGCTAAGGCTGTAGTGGCAGAAGCAGCACGCAATCTGAGTTGTGTGGGTGCCCAACCCCTGGCGGTGACGGATAATCTCAATTTTGGCAGTCCAGAAAAACCGATTGGTTACTGGCAATTAGCAGAGGCTTGTCGTGGTTTAGCTGAAGGGTGTCGGGAATTGGCTACACCTGTCACTGGGGGAAATGTTTCTCTTTATAACGAAACCCTAGATTCTCAAGGCAACCCCCAACCTATTTATCCTACCCCAGTTGTCGGGATGGTGGGGTTGATTTCTGACATCAGCAAAATTTGTGGTCAAGGTTGGCAGGCAGTCGGTGATTTAATTTATTTATTAGGATTGCCTGTGACATCCAAAATAACTTTGGGAGCATCAGAATATTTAGCTACTATCCACAATACGGTTGCAGGCATTCCCCCTAGGGTAGATTTTGACTTAGAACGTCGCGTACAGGCAGTTTGTCGTGCAGGAATTCGTGAGGGTTGGGTACGTTCAGCCCATGATTGTGCTGAAGGAGGGTTAGCTATTGCCATAGCAGAATCTTGCATTTCTGGCAACCTTGGCGCTCAAATTACATTAGAAATCCCAATAAATCAGTCAGTTCGCCTCGATGAAGTCTTATTTGCTGAAGGTGGTGGACGGATTTTAGTTTCTGTAGGATTAGAACAGCAAGGAATTTGGGAATCCTATTTACAGGAACACCTGGGGAAAGAATGGCAAAAGCTAGGCACGGTTGCTAATTCTGATTTGGGTTTAAGGGTTTTAACCACTGAAAACCAAGCATTAATCAACCTTAGCATCACAGATGTGAGCGATCGCTATTCCCAGGCGATCGCCAGACGTTTGACTATCCCAGCTACTACCCCTAGTTAGAAAAGTTAGGAACTTTTGATTATTAACGTCAATGAGCATAAATACGATAATGTTTTAATAGATGGTTAAAGATTTATTAAGACATCTGCCACTATCTATCGACATAATCCCAGTCAGGAACCTTACGCCTAAAGGCGGAGGCGAGTTCAAGCTTTAACCTGACTAGATTCAACCCCGGAAGGGGACAGCGAATAAAATCGCCCGTGGGTTTCCCCCATACATTCCCATTAATGAATGTAGGGGCTTCCACAGACCGGTTATCCCAGTGACTTGACACCCGCACCAGGAGCAAAGCTACCATGATTCCCATTCATCCCGTCACTTCGGATGATTATCCCCAGCAGAATCACAAGCCAGAAGAAGTTCACAGTCATGAAAATCATCCCGACAAGCAAGAAGAAGCTTGTGGTGTTTTTGGTATCTACGCACCAGGAGAAGACGTTGCTAAACTGACCTATTTTGGATTGTATGCCCTCCAGCACCGGGGTCAAGAATCAGCTGGGATTGCCACATTTGCAGGTACACAGGTACACCTGCACAAAGATATGGGCTTGGTGTCTCAAGTCTTTAATGAATCTATTTTAACCGAGTTGCCGGGAAACCTAGCTATTGGTCACACCCGCTATTCCACCACTGGTTCTAGCCGCAAAGTTAATGCCCAGCCGGCTGTTGTCGAAACTGACTTAGGTACAGTAGCCATAGCACATAATGGCAATTTAGTCAATACTGTGCAGCTGCGGGAAGAGTTGCTGAAGAACAAATGCAACTTAGTGACGACAACAGACTCAGAAATGATTGCTTTTGCGATCGCCGAAGAAGTCAACGCCACTGCAGATTGGCTAGATGGTTGTATGCGGGCGTTTCACCGCTGTCAAGGCGCTTTTAGTTTAGTTATTGGCACTCCCATTGGTATTATGGGTGTGCGTGACCCTCATGGGATTCGTCCCCTAGTCATTGGCACTTTGGCTGGTAATCCTGAGCGTTACGTTTTGGCTTCAGAAACTTGTGGTTTAGATATCATTGGTGCTGAGTACCTGCGAGAGGTGGAACCAGGAGAATTAGTTTGGATTACTGAAGCCGGTTTGACTTCCATCCACTGGAATCAACAGCCCCAGCGCAAGCTATGTATTTTTGAGATGATTTATTTTGCTCGTCCTGATAGCATCATGCACAACGAAAGTTTGTATAGTTATCGGATGCGTTTAGGGCGGCGAATTGCAGCAGAATCTGCTGTTGATGCGGATATAGTTTTTGGTGTTCCTGATTCGGGAATACCCGCAGCCATTGGCTATTCCCAAGCTTCTGGTATTCCCTACGCTGAAGGACTGATTAAAAATCGCTATGTTGGGCGCACCTTTATTCAGCCAACCCAAACCATGCGCGAGTCTGGTATCCGCATGAAACTTAACCCCCTCAAAGATGTGCTAAAGGGTAAGCGCGTCATCATTGTAGATGATTCCATTGTCCGGGGAACCACCAGCCGCAAACTCGTGAAAACTTTACGTGACGCCGGTGCTGTGGAAGTCCACATGCGAATTTCCTCTCCCCCTGTGACTCACCCCTGCTTCTATGGTATCGACACGGACACCCAAGACCAGCTAATTGCTGCTACCAAGTCAGTAGCAGAAATTTCCCAGCAACTGGAAGTAGATTCCCTGGCCTATCTCAGTTGGGAAGGAATGCTAGAAGCCACACGGGAAGATACTAATAGTTTCTGTTCCGCTTGCTTTACCGGCGATTATCCTGTTCCGATTCCTGATCAGGTGAAGCGTTCTAAGTTGATCTTAGAAAAAGCAGTGGTGTAGGGATTGGGGATTGGGGATTGGGGATTGGGGATTGGGGATTGGGGATTGGGGATTGGGGAGGCGATCGCCTTTTTTGTGTGACACTCCTACACCAATTGCAAGCAATGTGGTGTAGGCTTCCGAGTCCTATTAAGGATATCAGGAACTTCTTTCCCTGCGGGACGCTACGCGAACGTGGTACTCCATTTTTCCCACCACAGCATTTTATAGTGAGGTACGTGCCCTGCCCCACTCTTGGTCTTAAAAAATTCCAAGTTCAAACTAGTTTCCTTGAAAATTTTACTTACAGGAGGCAGCAACGCATACACGGTTGCATTTCCCTATAAAACCCCATATTTTCAGTTTTCTTGGCGTACCTTCTCCCAAAGTGAGAAGGTACTATGTTAGACCAGCATTTTAGGCTTTGTCGTCACTGATACAATAGCAAGAAGTGATTACTTATCTCAAGATATTGATAAAAACTCAACTGCCCTCTAATCTGTTTTACCTGCGGTAAAAAACAATTAGAGGGCGTCTCGTTTTTATCCCGTCATTCATCCCACACCAACTTCGGGTATGGTGTGGGATGAATGACGGGTTAAGCTAACCGTTCATAGAAATCTGGACAAAGCCACCCAAGGATAGACAATACTAGACAACTACGTTTGTAATCAAAATCGGTTGACGGCGGCTTTACCTAGTCTGAGAATATCAGAATACGGTTAGCGTGAGCAAATACTCCCCATTTTTGTCCAGTAATGTCTACATGTGGGTAGTAATTAAGTTACAGTTCCTCACCCCAGATTATTTGGAATCAGCTCTTTTGGGTTGAGTTGTGCTACTTGAGTTGGCGATCGCGGTTTGCCTGTGGTGATAGCGTAGTTAATAGTCAACAGCTTTAACCAAAATGCGGGATAACGAGGTTCCAACCAAGTACCAATTTTCTCCAGGAAACGGGGGAACCATCCACTCAGCACAGCGCTGACTAGCGCTGAACGACCAAAGTTAAAATAATTACCAAGCCACCTGATCAAATCCCTTGGTCCTGCTAGTTCCCAAATCCACAATAACAACTCTGGATTTTTGCGAGCTGCTTTGATGGCGAGGCGGTTAAAGGTTAACCAATCACATCTATCTTTGATGAAATTATCTGCTACTGCTGGGGGTTCGTCTACCAATAGCCCAAAGAAGGTATTCAGCATGGCGTTAATCCTTTGGGGTGGTAAAAATTTCCCTGTGGGGACCATCATCCCTTTGGAAAATAGCCACGTGACGGAAACGTTACTTTGGTAGGCGCGAATTTGGTTTAAATTGCTGAAACTCAGGAGGTTATGCTTAAGGGCGACATCCAAAAGGGTTGTTAAGCGTTCTAAATTGCGAACCAGGGAACCAAAGCCAGTAAATACCAGGGGAGATTGCAGTGAAGCAGCGTCACCGATGGCAATTAATCTATCAAAGGCTACGGTGCGATCGCTACTCCCGACACTAAAATGTCCGGGTATATAGCCAAATGTCGGTTTTCGCCACACAAGTTTATCCATGTCGCATCGGCGATACTCTGGCAAAATCGTGAAAAAGTCTTCGTACATCTCCAGTAAGGAACCGGGATTTTCAGGATTGACTTCGTGGTAATGAAATAGATAAATCGTCAATTCTTCGCCAATTCCGGGAAATAATTCCCAAATCAACTGTCTTCCCCTGGAAATATCGCCGTGACTGTATAGCACGTCTCCATACTGAGAATCCCAAACTCCAGGGTCAAATCCTCTATCAATTACCGCTCCCACCGTCGGACAAACGCTGTCAAAAGCGCGACCACCATTTAATTGCCAAGCGATGGGGGAGGCGGTGCCCATTGCATCTACTAGCAATCGCCCAGTTACTTGCTTCTCATTTTCACTAGGCAAATGCTTGACTTTTACTATAACTTGTGTATTATCTATATGAACACTGATAAACTCTGTTTCATCCCAGATTTCACCACCAGTAGCCCGCAGCTTGTGCCCGCACATTTGCAGCCATTTTTCGGAGTCCAAGGCTAAATTTAAGACTGTGGGAGTATGTAAGACAGGCGATCGCAATTTAGAAGGATTATTGGCATCAAAAAACTTATTAAATCCATCTTTGTATTCCCGCGCAATGATGGTTTCCAGTTCTGCGGAAGTCACCAAACCCAGGTTAATTAAACTTTGGATTTCATCGCGAGAAATATTCCATTCTCGATTCATCCGCCCAAAAGGCAGACGCTCTATCAATAATACTTTATACCCCAATTTCGCCATCAGCGCCGCATGAATTGCGCCTAAAGCGCCACCGATGTAGATGATATCGTACTGGGGATGAGGATTTTCTTTTCCCCAATCCCCTTTATGGGAAAATACCACCTGACGTGGCTGCTGGGGATTCCGTACACCTTCACGCCATCGTTGTTCCCACCAATAGGCGCGTTTGAGGTCATATTCCCCATTGGGCATTTTTTCAAAGTATTTGACTGTCAGGGGATAATAGGGCGCCAGGGCTGCAAATATTGATTGTTGGGACAGATCAATTGCTGGCGGTTCTGGGTATTGATGGGGAAATTTACTTCTGATTTGAGTAGTTAGCCGTTGTAGGATTTGTTGCTCATGAGGAAAGGGTTTATCTGTCCACCGGAATACTTTTAAATAGGTAGTTCGCTGTAGCGACCAAATAAATACAGAAAGTTCCTTTGGTAACTTTTCAGAAATAGTCGCCCCAACTGTTGTAGTTGCATCTTGAGTTTTCAGACGAAAGCCTTCTGGGGTCAGTATTTTTTCGCCATTTCCAGGTTCAAAGTCTGCTTGTAGCCAATGGCGTACAGCAGCGGTATCGGGAGTAGGAACTTCCAAATAAAGAATTTCTTGCATTTTTTTTCAAATCTCCGATAAATCTACTCACTAAGACAGATTTGTATAAGGCTGAAAATACGCTAAACTCCCCGCTATCAGTTCCATAAAGATTCGGTGAAGAAAATTTAATATTTTGTCAAATCTATTTTTCATTCTCTATTTCTCTAAACCCACGCCATGAATTATCGCATTCCAGACAGCCCTCAAGAAATTGTTGCCCTGCGACAAAAGCCGATTGATGAAGAACTAGTTGCAGCGGCGATCGCCGGAGTGATTAAAATTGTCCGTTCTCAGGGTCAATCTTTGGAAGAATTAACCGCCCAGGTGCTAGCTGATGACCCCCTGCTAGATAAGCAGCAAAGACGCTGGCTGTGTAAAGTGGTGGCTCAAGCTTGGGAAAGTTTTACCTAGAGGAGTGTCGTTGAGCTTGTGGATGGACTTCTCGGTGTTTGCCCAAATTGCGTCCACAGAGTGACTCTCAAAGAGTATCGCTTTTTTTAGGTGTGGGAGTGATCATTCCTGTCAGATTCGCAATTTGGTTCCTGATGTTGGATTTACCGCCTAGCAACCACCTTTTTAACCATATCAGGACTTGGTACAACTTTCAGCACAAACTTCTGATTCTAAATTTTTTAGGCACCTAGAGACAGCGCAAAGGGGTGCAGAGTCTTGGTTAAGAATTTTTCCACAAATTTTAGCACTGCCTCGGCAGTGAGTAACTTAAGCTACATTATTTACCGAAATTTTACGGATTTGATTGTAAACCTCTGCATTTTCTTCAAGAGCCTGGCGTAAATCATATTGAGTTTGTAAATTCAGCCAAAATTGAGCGCTGTTACCAAAATAGTGGGATAAACGCCAAGCTGTATCTGCTGTAATACTGCGTTTTCCAGATAAAATTTCGCTAATCCGTGTCTGAGCTACACCTATATCCTTGCTTAATCGATAAGGTGTGAGATTCATGGGTGCTAAAAATTCTAATTGTAGGATTTCTCCAGGGTGGATATTTGGCAGACGGTTGTTATTCATAATTATTTTTATGTGTCAGTGGTAATCAACTATTTCAACTTCCGAAGCATTATTCTCGTCGGTCCAAACAAAGCAGATTCGCCATTGATCGTTAATACGAATACTGTACTGCCCTTTTCTATCACCAACTAGCTTTTCTAAGCGATTACCAGGTGGAACACGCAAATCGTTAATTGATGTTGCTGCGTCAAGAATCAGCAGTTTTCGTAAAGCAGTTTTTTGGATATTGGGCGGATACTCAGAAGATGTAAAGTTGTCAAAGAGCAGCTTTGTCTCTTCAGATTTAAAACTAACAATCACTATACTATCGGTTTGCGTTACTATCGTCAACCGTTAGTATACACTGCTAACTGCCAAGACAAGTCTCGTTTCCAGCCGGAGGCTGGAAAGCGCTCAAGTCAGCTAAGTAGTGGTTCGCCATAATATAGCGGTTCTCGCTTGAGTCTAATACACTCGTAGGGGCACGGCATTGCCGTGCCCCTACCAGCGTATCTCATTGATCTGAAATACGCTGGATTTGCGGGCTGAATTTTACGTTTTACTAATCACCTTGGTTTCTGCTTGAAAATTCAACAATAAACCGTATTCCAATCCTTCCACCACCGCTTGATAAGAAGCCTCCAAAATGTTGGTGGAAACGCCTATAGTTGTCCAGCGTTGTTGACCATTTCCTGATTCTACCAACACGCGGGTTTTGGCGGCTGTGCCCGTATGTCCGTTGAGAATCCGCACTTTGTAATCGGTCAATTCAAAGGCTGCAATGTGGGGGTAAAAGTTGACTAAAGCCTTGCGTAAAGCAGCATCCAAAGCCGCAACTGGTCCATTCCCTTCTGCTGCAGCCAAAATATTCTCACCATTGACAGCTACTTTAATTGTCGCTACAGAATTGGTAGTTTCTTTGCCCTCAATCAAGTCACAATGTACTTGAAAACCTTTAACTTCAAAGAACTGCTGACGAGTTCCCAAAGCTTCATACATCAACAGAGCGAAACTTGCTTCTGCAGCTTCAAATTGATATCCTTCACTCTCCAAGTCTTTCATGCGTTGAAGAAGTAGACGGGCTTCTGATTTCTGCTGCTCTAATTCAATACCAAAAGTGCGAGCTTTAGCCAACACATTGCTGAGTCCAGATTGTTCAGAAATCACAATGCGGCGACGGTTTCCGACTTGTTCTGGCTGAATGTGTTCATAAGTCAGGGGATTACGTTCTACCGCTGAGACATGAATACCACCTTTATGAGCAAAAGCCGACAATCCTACAAAAGGTGCATGTTCATCAGGGGCGAGATTAACTACCTCGCTGACAAAGCGACTAGCTTCTGTCAGTTGGGTGAGCTGGTCTTCTGCGATACAACTATAACCGAGCTTCAGTTGTAAATTAGGAATTAACGAACAGAGGTTAGCATTCCCACAACGTTCACCATAACCATTAATTGTACCCTGTACCATCCTTGCCCCTGCCATAACAGCAGCTAAGGCATTGGCAACCGCCATATCTGAATCATTATGAGTATGAATGCCAATTTGGGGAATTGGGAAGAGGTTTGTGTCTTTCCCAGTCCCTAGCGATGCACTGAGCTTGTCGAAGTGTCCCCAGTCCCCAGTCACTCTTACCACAGTTTGGACAATTTCACTAACTTCATGGGGTAAAGTACCGCCATTGGTATCACAGAGGACAAGCCATTCAGCACCAGCTGCGATCGCCGCCTCTAATGTCTGTAAAGCATAATCTCGATTTTGCTTATAGCCATCAAACCAATGTTCGGCATCATAGATGACACGCCGCCCCTGAGAACGAAGATACTCAATCGTATCGCGGATCATCGCCAAATTTTCGTCTAAAGTCGTTTTCAGACCTGTTGTCACGTGTAAATCCCAAGACTTACCAAAAACTGTCACCCACCGAGTACCAGCTGCCAAAATTGCTTGTAGCATGGGTTCGGTAGCTGCAGTACTATTGGGGCGACGAGTTGAACAAAAAGCAACAACTTCTGCAAGTTTTAGCGGATTTTCTTGTAATTGCCAGAAAAATTGTACATCCTTCGGATTGGCACCAGGCCAACCGCCTTCAATAAAGGGAATTCCTAGTTGATCGAGCCTTTTGGCAATGCGTAACTTATCTTCTATGGATACTGATAAGCCTTCCCGCTGTGTGCCATCCCGTAGTGTGGTGTCATAGAGCCAAAGTTGATGTGAGGGATTTGTGGTCATAAGACTGAGACCTGCGAGACAACTTTTGAGGCAATGTGCCAATATACAACAAAAAGTCAGTTTGGTAATCTAAAACTATGCCCAGGGTACTAGCTCAAGGCCAAACAATTGAGTGCGATCGCAATGTGAATTTACGCAAAATTTTGCTGCAAAATGGTATTGACCTCTACAATGGCGGTGCTAATCTCATAAACTGTCGGGGTATTGGCAGCTGTGGTACTTGTGCGGTCAAGGTTGAGGGTGAAGTGTCGGCGGCGAATTGGCGTGACAAAACGCGGCGTTCGCTTCCTCCTCATTCTCCCACATCAGACCGACGGTTAGCCTGTCAAACTGAGGTTTTGGGCGATGTAAGAGTAACAAAATTTGCAGGTTTTTGGGGAGAAAGTTCCCAAATCAAGTGGACACCAGAAGGTTAATAAGGAGCAAAACAAGATGGGTAGATGGACACCGCTAATTCTGATGGCTGGCGGTTTGGCGATTTTACTGGGTACATTACTCGGCATCAACTTTCCGATGGGTGGGCAAAGTGCCAGCGTTCCTGTGAGCAACAGAAAATCCAGCGTGCTTCCGGCTAATATTAATGTTAATAGCACAGCTGCTGAACGGAATAATGATTCCACGACTGAAAGTAGAAGGAGTGTTGCTCAAAATAACACCTCCACCAATAATGACTCCAGCACAGCTACGGAGAATACCCCAGACGCAACTACTACAGATAGTCAATCCCTCAACGCTCAATCTACAGAGACTCAATCTACAGATACATCATCAAATGATACAAGCCAAAATAACCAACCGATTCGAGCCTTGTGGTAGAGCCTGTTAAGTGATTTTAGTGAGTTATTAGTTATGAGTTATTAGTTATGTACTAATGATAAGTAACTAATGATCAATGACTAATGACTAGTGATGTTTTAATTATTGGTGGCGGCGTTATTGGTTTGGCGATCGCCGTTGAACTCAAATTGCGCGGAGCAAGTGTCACCGTGCTTTGTCGCGATTTTCACGCCGCTAGCCACGCTGCAGCCGGTATGTTAGCACCAGATGCAGAAAAGATCTCCAGTGGTGCCATGCGTTCGTTATGTTGGCGATCGCGTTCTTTATATTTAGACTGGACGCGCCAACTCGAAGAACTGACTAGCTTAAATACTGGCTATTGGCCCTGCGGTATCTTAGCACCTGTTTATGAACAGGCGGTAGACAGCGTAACACAGGGAGATGGGGGACTAATATCCCCCTCATCCCCTGCATATTGGTTAGATGAAGACGCAATTCATCAATATCAGCCAGGATTGGCAGCAGAAGTAGTTGGTGGGTGGTGGTATCCTGAAGATGGACAAGTTGATAATCGGGCATTAGTGCGGACATTGTTGACAGCCGCCGAGTCCCTAGACGTAGAACTTAAACAAGGTATTAGCGTCGAAGCAATTCCCCAGCAGCAGGGACAGGTTGTGGGTGTGCAAACCAATGCTGGTCTAATTCGTGCCGGACATTATATTTTGGCAACGGGTGCTTGGTCAAATGAATTGTTACCCCTACCCGTGCTACCCAGAAAAGGACAAATGTTGAGTGTACGGGTGCCGGAATCTCTGCCGGAATTACCTTTAACAAGGGTTTTGTTTGGACAAAATAGTTATATCGTACCGAGGCGAAATCGCTCAATCATCATTGGCGCAACCAGCGAAGATGTTGGCTTTACCCCCCACAACACCCCAGCGGGTATTCAAAATTTACTCCAAGCAGCCATCCGGCTATATCCCCCATTACAGCATTACCCCATCCAGGAATTCTGGTGGGGATTTCGCCCAGCTACTCCCGATGAATTACCGATTCTTGGCCCTAGCCCCTGTAAAAATTTAACCCTAGCCACTGGCCATTATCGCAATGGGATTCTGCTTGCGCCGATCACAGCCGCATTAATTGCTGATTTGATCTGGGAGCAAAAGTCTGACCCCCTACTGACTCATTTCCATTATTCTCGGTTTCAAACTAAGTCATCTACCTCCAAATCCATGCTGACTCACCCGGTAAATTTTTCTGCGACACTTACCACTCCCGATACCCCACTCCCGACTCAGGACTCACCACTAATCATTGCTGGTAAAACCTTCCAATCTCGATTGATGACAGGTACTGGTAAGTATCGCAACATCGAGGAAATGCAGCAAAGTGTGATCGCCAGTGCTTGTGAGATTGTCACCGTAGCAGTGCGGCGGGTACAAACCAAAGCCAGCGGACATGAGGGTTTAGCTGAAGCATTGGATTGGACAAAAATCTGGATGTTACCCAACACCGCCGGTTGTCAAACCGCAGAAGAAGCAATTCGCGTCGCCCGTTTGGGGCGAGAAATGGCGAAACTATTAGGACAGGAAGATAATAACTTTGTCAAGTTAGAAGTGATACCAGATACCAAATATTTACTTCCCGATCCCATTGGAACGCTGCAAGCTGCAGAACAACTGGTAAAAGAAGGTTTTGCTGTATTACCCTACATCAACGCTGACCCCATGCTAGCCAAACGCTTAGAAGATGTAGGCTGTGCCACAGTCATGCCTTTAGCAGCGCCCATTGGTTCAGGACAGGGACTAAAAACAACCGCTAATATCCAGATTATCATTGAAAATGCCGGCATACCCGTCGTAGTAGATGCTGGCATTGGAGCGCCATCAGAAGCCGCTCAGGCAATGGAATTAGGGGCAGATGCCTTATTGATTAATAGTGCGATCGCTCTAGCTCAAAATCCCGCCGCTATGGCCCGCGCCATGAACCTGGCCACAGTCGCCGGTCGTCTCGCATACCTTGCCGGCAGAATGCCCATCAAAAACTACGCCAGCGCTAGCTCACCTTTGACTGGGACAATTAATAGTTAGGGCATTGGGGATTTGGCATTGGGCATTGGGGATTGGGCATTGTATAGAAAAAACTCTTCCCCATGCCCCATGCCCCATGCCCCATGCCCCATGCCCCATGCCCCATGCCCCATGCCCCATGCCCCATGCCCCATGCCCCATGCCCCATGCCCCATGCCCCATGCCCCATGCCCCATGCCCCATGCCCCATGCCCCACCAATGTTAAGATTACATAAACAATAATTAAGAAGGAATTAATCCATGCCCTATACAACTGAAGAAGGTGGTCGTCTGAATAATTTTGCTCGTGAACCGAAGATTTATACGGCAGAACCTCCCAATGCAGGGCAAAAGCGAACCTATATTTTCTTGGGAATCGCGGCGACAGTTTTGGTGGTCGGCTTGATTGTAGTCGCCTATTCTGTTTCCCATGTTGGTTAAATAGAAATAATTTTAACGCTGCGATCAGGTGCCCACTCTCCGTTTACTCGGCAAAGTGGGCAGAACATGACTAAGATTAAATTTTTAAGATCTTAGGATCTACTCTGGGGGCACATTAATCATGGTAGGGTGCGTGACAATACTGCTCGGTTAAGGAAAATCGTAGGTTGGGTTGAGGCTCTGCGTACTCCTTCGGAGAACCCGCAGGGTAACCCAACAAAGCCCCGTCCATGTTGGGTTAGCCTACGGCTAGCTTGCTACGTTCCTCAACCCAACCTACGAATTTTAAGTTTTTTGAGCAAAACCTACGCAGTATTGGGGTGCGTGACGCTTCGATAAATATTGTACGCAGCTTACTTGACTTGTGGCGTCACGCACCATTCTTTAAATGTGACACTAGCGTAAGTCCTGGATCTTTCAGGTTCCCCATCAGGTATGAGCCTAGTTTTTTTATTTTTTGTTAGAATTACAAATAGTATAAGTATAATTAGATACTTAAAATTCCAGACCTTAAAGCCTGGATTTATCCTGAACAGAACAACATCTACTTGAAAACCATAGTCATAAGCTGTTCCACATTAAACAAGCATATTTCATCATATTGACGGTTGACTGTTAACTATTGACTGTGAAAAGTCATAAGTCTTCAACCCCAGGAAGTGATTATGCAATCAAGATGTGTTGTAGCTTAGTTTAGTTTGATTTTTCACCTGCTTGGATATACCCCATCAGGAGATGTACACTGTGTTTTGGCTTTGTAGCCGCCATGAGCGTGAATGATACTGTACACACAGATAATTTTGCTTGGAATCGGCAAGTTTATCAACGTCTAAAACTTGCCTTAAGTCTGGGCTTACGACGACAACTGTTTTTGGCAGTTTGTGATGATTTGCACTTAAGAAATCAAGTTGCTGCTCGTTTGCATTCTACATTGGCTTATCCAGTTGGGCAAGTGCTATATAAAACATTGGATGGTCAAGAAGATAGCACACCAGCCTACCCACGATTAGTCACTCTGCGGTTGAATTTAAACGAGCCCAATCCCATAGCTCAAATAAATCAATGGCTGAGTAATTATCCACCGCCGATTGTTGGAGCATCAAAGGACACCCCAGGGCGACCGTTACCGATACCTGCATTTCAAATTGTCGGTGTGGAACAGCTAACCAAGCAATCAGTAGCAGTACAGCGTTTATTTTTACACTATCTCCGTTTAAGCGAAGAATATTTGTGTACTCAAGAAGCCGATAAATTCCAAGAATCTAGCCTGCTGTTGTGGGTATCGCGTCCTTGGTTGTCTGCTATTCAGCAATCGGCGCCACAGTTTTGGCGTTGTCGTACTGGTGTGTTTGCTTTTGCGGGGGAACCGACACCAACGATACACAACTCAGGTGATCCAGAACAGGTTTCTAATTCTAGAAGTTTGGATTTAGGAAAGGTTAAGAAATCGACTATTGAAGAAGCGATTATCCAAGCAGAAATGAAAGCAGCTGCTGGTGAATTGGAGTACCAAGAAAATTTCAATTTTGAAACAGATACACCAGTACATGGTGGACGTAAATCTGAAGAAATGACTACATCAAAATTGAAATTATTGAATGTTGAGGTACAACAGCAAGAAACTTTGGCTCAATCTAATGTCAATAATAGGACCTCACTGCCGTATTTATCTAATGTTAGCCAGGAATTAACAGAATTAGTATTCGGCACAAATGACACCAAGAGTGCTGAAGATGGAGAGGATAATTCGCTAGCGCAGCAAATTTTGATTGAAATTGAACAATTACATTCACAACAAGCTGAAGGGGAAATACTAGCAGTAGCGTATCATCGCTTGGGCAACTTATATCGCCTTCGCATTGAACAAGGACAGTCAACTATAGAAAACTTGATGGTGGCAATTATCGCCTATCAGGAGGCAATTTCCTATGATGACACCTCACCGCAATTACCGGATATCTTGAATGATTTGGGTACACTCTACTGGATGCTATACCGCATACCATCCGCTTCGGAAGAGGGAAAAACTTACATAGAGCAGGCAATAGAATTTTATCAGTTGGCGTTAAAACTGATATCACCCCAGACACACCCAGAAACTTATGGGCGTGTGCAAAATAATTTAGGCACAGCTTACGGTGATTTAGCGCGTTTTTCCAACCCAGCCGAAAACTGGGAACAAGCAGTTTTTGCCTACAATGAAGCCCTCAACTATCGTACAGCCCAAATGGATGGATTAAAGTACGCAGCTTGCCAGAACAATTTAGGTACTGCATACTGGCATCTTGGGCAATACAATCAACCGACTGTGCATTTAAAAAATGCGATCGCAGCTTACAACCTAGCACTTGCTCACTACAGACCAGAACAAGAACCACTCAAGTATGGCATGATTCAAAACAACATCGGCACAGCTTACTGGAATCTTGCACAATACGAACAACCAATGGAAAATCTCCAGCTAGCGATAGATGTTTACCGCGAAGCCCTCCAATATCGCACTCCCACTAATGTTCCCAGCGCCTGCGCCGCTACACAAAATAATCTGGGTACAGCATACTGGCATTTAGCAAATTTATCCCAGATAAGTAAGCAAGTGCAACAAAAGTATTTACAACTGTGCATCACCGCTTACGAAGAAGCCCTGACTCTAGCTCACTCACTGAAGACTACCGCTTTAAGTTTTGATTTATTTGCTACTCATAATAATTTAGGATTAGCCCATTATCAACTAGTCACAGATAAGTATTTTAATGGCGATAAAGCAACACGTTCTCAACATTTAGAAGCAGCATTAGAAAACCATTTGCAAGCTTTATATGGATTAAGCCAACAACCAGAGACCTATCACACTACCTTCGCCTATGTGGTGAAAACAATTCGTGCTTTCCATAACGAATTAGGAATACAAGGACAAAATTTAGCTTTATCTAAAGTACCTGCTCAGTTATTGCCAGAAATTTTGTCTAAGTTGTAAAGTGAAAATTTGTCATCCGCCGATTGTATTCCTGAGTACAAGTTAGCTTAATATTATGTCCTTTCTGAAGATAGACGATTATACCAATTATCATCGGTAAATTTTAGTTATTAACTGTTTCACACTTAAAAAGCTCCCAAGAAATATCTGTGGGAGCTTTATTCATACATATTCAGTAGACAGAAAACTTTTGCTTGCAAACGTAGTTGTCTAGTATTGTCTATCCTTGGGTAGCTTTGTACAGATTCCTATGAGCGGTGTCTTGCGGTTTAAGCTAAAGCTGATAAGATGCGATCGCTCAGAGACCAACGATGAGAATTCGGTCGAATCCAACGCTTTTCGGCTTCATTGAAATTGCGTTGATGTATCAGCGCTGAAGCTAAATCCTTCTGTTGTTGAGGGTTGAGTTTGGATACCATCTTTTCGGTGGCGCGTAATGCACAAGTTTGCTCAAAAACGGAAAATTCGCACAACTTCTGTACCTTTCTTTAAGTTATAAAATTTTGGTTTCGGCTTGCTCAAGCAAGGTGGTGGAAGGATTAGTTGTACCACCTTTATCACTCCTGATCTGGTGTACTGACAAACTGGGGATAATTAATATTTAAGACGCTTGATGTATTTTGTACAATCAGGACTTGACAGCCCTACATACTCCAAAATTCAAGGTCTTAGACGCACTTCCGGAAATTTTTATTTGTTTAAGTGTAATCCCTGATACGTTTATCAGTCGAGCAGGTGAGCAAATTTAACTATTTTTTCGGGTATGGGGTATGAGGGTAGGGTTTTCAAGGCGACTTGTACTCATCGTCTTGTGAATCTTCAAAAAGACTTTGGATATCGCCAGCGGTTTTTTGAGAACTATCGCCATTACGTGGATTCTCTCTTCTGCCGTTGTTGTTTTGCCAATTTTATGATTTCATCCATATTTAGGGGTGTAGATTCTCCGCTGTCAATCCCTTGCTGAATCGCTTGAGCCAACTCAGCAAGGCGTATTGCTTTTAAAGCATCCTGCTCCACAAGAAGCCGCACTGATTTTACCCTCTTTCTGGTAGCCAGTTTATCTCAAATAATTGTTCGAGACTATAAGGACAGTCTTCTGGAAAGATTATCTCATATCCTGTCTTTTGGCTCACATATTTTAATGCTTTTTCATAAACTTTTGCTTGGTTTTCCTGTAGATGATTTCGTAAATTTTGAGTTAAATCTTCATTAATTTGTGTTCTAAAACTCATAATTTCCGCTTGCCAATGATTGGCATTATACTCATATTCAGCAGTCCAATATTGGAGAAGAAGTAAATGTCTGATAATCTGTTCGAGCAACCTTTCAACGGTTTTTTTGTCTCGCCGACTCAATTCTTCTAACTCCTCTATTAAATGCTCCTTGTCTAACTCATCCCATCGGTTTTCTTTTAAAAGGTTAATCGTTTGCCCTAACCATTGCTCATATTCACTCTCATAAAGAGATGTTAAGTTAGTGTTGATCGTCATTTTTAACCTCAACTTTACGGATGACATTAATTCGACGTAAAAAAATGCCGGACAACATTATAAATCAATACAGTTCAGTTAGGCTCGAATGATATACACTGTAGGGAACATCCAAAATCTTTTCTTCTAATGACAATTTTATTCGTGCCGTGCCCCTACGACAATTTTCCTTAACTGAACTGTATTGCATTATAAATGAAGCTCCCACAGTTCTAGCCTCAGCAATCACGTCATTTATCAGACCAAATTTCAAAGCTGCTATTGGGGTAAGCCCATTCAAACCTTTGTTTGGTCGAGTCAACCAACTAATTTTCGATAAAGCGGGAACATTCAGAACTTTTAAAACATCAGGTAATCCTACTAGCACTCCATCTGGCCCTTCTGGATCAAATTGCCAAGTAGGAAATTTCCAGACTCCATTATCTTGAGCAGCAATTAAGGTATTCTTTTTTAGGCGATCATGTGGCGTTTGACGAGTGGTATTCAGCAGTTCAGCCACCTGTGGCGCCGTTAGTGAAGACTTGAGTAACTCGTGTCTAAATTTAAAATTTTTGGTAATCGCCGCAATCTCTAATCTACCTCGCTCTTCATCACTAACTTGATTAGCACCCAGCTTGACAGCAACGTCAGTTTCTGCTTTGGAATATTTGGGCGGAGTATGAGTAGTTTCTAGTTGCTGTGCTAAACAAGTAATTTCATCTGGCTGTAGCGAATTTAGATAATCCTGAAATCCCAAGGCGATTCGCTCTAAGGCTTCTTGCATTACGTCTTTTGCGGTAGGACTATCTATTGTGACGTTAATTCCACTCATAAGTCCTCCTGGGGTGACAGCATAACATAGTATTAATTTAAGTAATGTAAGAGATGTCAAATATCTAGATCTCTAGATTCGCATTTTTCTGGATGATTTACATCCAGATGTGTGAATGTTTTATGTATGACTTGTGCATCAGATATGTATGATTTATTATTGATTGGGGGAATGGGCAGAGAAAAGATAGATTTTCATTTCGTTCCTGTCTTCGATGGGAAAAGATAAATCTAAAATCCAAAATCCAAAATCTAAAATCTAAAATTGGTATGACTAGGCGATCGCTCGAAGCATCAAGCAAGGGAATTAGTAAAGCCAAAGCAGCGCTGATCCGTCATTCATTGACGCAGCAGGGGTTATCTGTAGAATTGGGGATTAGCCGTCAGCCTGTTACCAAGTTTTTTCAAGGTAAACCAGTTGATCGCAGCATTTTTGTGACAATTTGCCAAAAACTTAACCTAGATTGGGAAGAGATTATCACTTTTTCGTCATTTCCTGAAGCTGAACAGACTGTGAGCATTTCTCAACTGGAAAGTCTAGTCCAGACTGTACGCGCACAAATCTATCAAAATATTCACAACAAGTGTGGTATAATGCGGGTGCTAGATATGGAGCAGCCGATGAGGTTGACGAATATTTACACCAGCGTCAACATTCTGGAGCGAGTGAGTGGACGCAGGCGCTTAGATATTGAAGAATTATTACAAAATATTGACACAGAGAACCTGAATAGTAAACCAAAAAAATGGTTTCCCGGACTAGCGGTGGTAGAACGGTACGACAAACTGATGATTTTAGGTAAACCGGGAACGGGAAAGACCACATTTTTGAAATGGCTGGCAATTAAGTGTAACTTGGGTGAATGGAGAGGCGATCGCGTACCGATTTTTATTAGTCTCAAAGAGTTTGCTGAGACTAAAAAGCAACCAGGCTTAAAGTCATACGTTGCAAAACAATTGAAAAATTGTGGAGTTGTGGAACCGCAGACAGTGGAAACTTTGTTAAATCAAGGACGAGTAATGGTTTTACTCGATGGGTTAGATGAAGTCAGAGCAGCCGATCTTGACCGAGTATTGCCGGAAATTCGCCGATTTACAACGCGGTTTTATGGCAATTATTTTATCATCACCTCTCGAATTGCTGCACAGGAATATATTTTTGAGCAGTTCACAGAAGTGGAAATTGCTGATTTTAATCATCAGCAGATTACTGATTTTGCAACGAAGTGGTTTCAGGTGAAAAATCCTGTGCAAACAGAACGATTTTTAGCGAAAATCCAAGAAAGTAAAACTCTGCAAGAATTAGCAACTAATCCCCTAATGCTTACATTGATGAGCTTGATTTTTGAGCAAAGAAGTGATTTTTCGGTTCGGCTTGCAGAAGTGTATCAAGAAGGATTGGATATATTCCTGAAAAAATGGGATGCTCAACGTCATATTCAGCGAGAGCAAGTTTATCAACTTAGACCACAGCATAAAGAAGAATTACTGATAAAAATTGCCAAAACTACCTGGGAGCAAGGAAATTATTTATTTAATCAAAAGTTTATTCAGCAGCAGATTACCGAGTATATTCACAATTTGCAGCAGAGAAATACAGACCAAGAATTATTGCAAATAGACAGCGAAACAATTTTAAAATCTATGATTGCTCAACATGGATTATTGGTAGAGCAAGCGCGGGGAGTTTATTCTTTTTCTCATGTTGCATTTCAGCAATATTTAGCTGAAAAAGATATTACTCCCGAACCGCTGGAAGATTACCGTTCGCGGAGCGTCCCGTAGGGAAATAATTTTTAGCTCACGCAAAGGCGCAAAGGCGCAAAGGTGCAAAATAAGTAACTATTGGTCATTGGTCATTTGTGATTTATCCCCAATCCCCAATCCCCAGCGATGCACTGAGCTTGCCGAAGTGTCCCCAGTCCCCATTCTGCGAAACTGGAAACAATCCCGTAGTATATATAGATGTTGAGGTGCGATCGCAAAATTACCTGTGGCTAATCAAGAAACCGAAATCGCCGAATCTCTGGCGCGAACTCCTTTATATGAATTGGGTGTAGAAGTCAAAGCAAGGTTTACTAGCTTTGGCGGTTGGGAAATGCCGGTACAATATAGTGGTATCAGCCGCGAACATGAGGCTGTGAGAACTGCAGCGGGTATGTTCGATATTTCCCACATGGGTAAATTTACTCTCCAGGGACAAAATCTGATTTCCCAACTCCAGGGTTTAGTTCCTTCAGACTTGAGTCGATTGCAACCTGGTCAAGCCCAGTACACTGTATTGTTAAATCCGCAAGCTGGCATTATTGACGATATCATTGTCTATTATCAAGGTGAAGACGCCACTGGTAAACAACGGGCAGCGATTATTGTGAATGCGGCAACTACGGGTAAAGATAAAGCATGGTTATTGCAACACCTTGACCTAAATGAAGTAAAATTCCAAGATAATTCGGCGGAAAAAGTCTTAATTGCTGTCCAAGGGACAAAAGCTGTTAACTATCTCCAAGCTTTTGTACAAGCAGATTTAAAACCAGTTAAAGCCTTTGGTCATTTAGAAACAACGGTGCTGGGTAAACCTGGTTTCTTAGCCCGCACAGGTTACACCGGGGAAGATGGATTTGAGGTGATGGTGGAGCCAGAAGTGGGTGTACAATTGTGGCGAAGTCTCTATGATGCTGGTGTCATTCCCTGTGGACTCGGTGCAAGAGATACCTTGCGCTTAGAAGCTGCAATGGCGCTTTATGGTCAAGATATCGACGATAATACCACCCCCTTAGAAGCCGGTTTGGGATGGTTGGTGCATCTTGATACCAAAGGCGATTTTATCGGTCGGTCAGTTTTAGCAGAGCAAAAAGCCACGGGAGTAGAGCGCCGTTTGGTAGGTTTACAAACCCCAGGGCGTAACATTCCCCGGCACGGCTACCCAGTATTATCGTCAGGAGTAGTAATAGGTGAAGTGACTAGTGGTACAATTTCACCAACACTTGGATATCCCATTGCTTTAGCCTACGTTCCTTCCCAACTAGCAGCCGTTGGTCAACAGCTAGAAGTGGAAATTCGTGGCAAAACCTACTCCACATCTGTGGTTAAACGTCCCTTTTATCGCTCAAAAAATCGGATCAGCAACTAATACCAATTTGAAAAAAGAATGGGACAGAGAGGGTAGGGGCGCAAGGCCTTGCTTCCCTTCAGATGATCGATGTTAAGTCCTGTGATTTTTTGGAGTTTCCTAACAACCGTACAAGTTTTAAGGAATAATGTTTTTTGAGTTAATCATTCATGGTTAATTAGCAGATACGACTCGTATTTCTTTTGGAACAATAATTTTTTTGATCTGTCAGGGGAAGTAATATGTCTGAATATCCTCAGGATTTGAGATACCTGGATTCTCACGAATATGTGCGCGTAGATGGGGAAATTGCCACTATTGGCATTACCGCCTTTGCTGTAGAGCAATTGGGTGATATCGTGTTTTTGGAGCTACCAGACATTGGCGAGGTAATTACCAAGGGAGATACCTTTGGTAACATTGAATCTGTAAAAGCCGTTGAAGACCTAAATTCACCTGTTAGCGGCACAGTTGTAGAACGCAATGAAGCCTTGATAAATGAACCAGAACAAATAGCTGAAGACCCCCACGGAGAAGGTTGGTTCTTGAAAGTTCGCATCAATGACCCTGATGAAGCTAATGAGGATACCTTGACAGCGGATGAGTATAGCGACCAGGTAGCAGGGGTGTAGGAGTTAGGAGGCGCGGAGTTAAGGGTCATTTTTTTGTCCCCCATCTCCCTCATCTGGCTCATCTGGGCTTCCTCCCATCTCCCCAGTGTCCGCAAATAGATTATGAAATTTAAATAAATTGCTTAAGTAAACTCCGATTTGTCAAAGGTATTTGTTGCAAAATATTAAATAGTTGCGTCTGGAGAGCGATTTGTGGTAAGTTACGTCTCTATTCCTAAATCTAGCGATCGCCAAATCCTAGACGAAAGGAGCAAGAAATCCAAGAATTTCGCACAACGACACATTGGACCTAACGCCAATGATATCGAACAAATGCTTGAGGTATTGGGAATTGAGAGCCTGGATGCTCTCATTGACCAAACAGTACCGCAGGCTATCCGGCTGAACCAACCGCTACAGTTACCAGAAGCGCAAACTGAATACGCCGCACTGGCAAAGTTAAAAAAAATTGCTGATACTAATCAGGTTTTCCGCTCATTTATTGGTCTAGGATATTATGACTGTATCACCCCACCGGTAATTCAGCGTAATATCTTAGAAAATCCTGGTTGGTATACTGCTTACACCCCCTATCAACCGGAAATTGCCCAAGGGCGTCTGGAGGCGCTGCTCAATTTCCAAACGATGATTATCGATTTGACGGGTTTGGAAATTGCTAATGCTTCATTACTCGATGAAGCCACCGCTGCCGCAGAAGCGATGAGCTTGAGCTATGGAGTGTGCAAAAATAAAGCTAATAGCTATTTTGTCTCTCGTGACTGCCATCCTCAAACCATTGATGTGTTGCAAACACGGGCTGAACCCCTAGGTATTGAGATCATTGTCGCCGACCATCAAACCTTTGATTTCCAGCAACCGATTTTTGGCGCTATTCTCCAATACCCTGCTAGTGATGGGACTATTTACGACTACCGCGCTTTTATCGCCAAAGCACATGCTGAGGGCGCATTGGTGACGGTAGCGGCTGACCCTTTAAGTTTAACTTTGCTGACGCCTCCTGGCGAATTTGGCGCTGATATCGCTGTCGGAAGCACCCAACGCTTTGGGATTCCGCTGGGGTTTGGGGGACCCCACGCGGCATATTTTGCTACCAAAGAAGAGTATAAGCGGCAAGTTCCAGGGCGAATTGTTGGTGTATCGAAAGATGTCAATGGTAAGCCTGCATTACGTCTAGCTTTACAAACCCGCGAACAACACATCCGCCGCGAAAAAGCTACGAGTAATATCTGCACCGCCCAGGTATTATTGGCGGTGATGGCGAGTATGTATGCTGTCTATCATGGTCCTGAAGGCGTCAGAGAAATTGCGGAAAATATTCACCAATTAACGGTAATATTAGCAACAGGATTACAGCGCCTAGGTTACAAAATTAGTTCGGAATATTTCTTTGATACCCTGCGCCTAGAGTTGGGAACAAGCAACCTAGACACAATTATCGCAGCTGCGACAGCACGAAATATCAACCTGCGGATTTTCGATGATACTGCTGTCGGTATCTCCCTAGACGAAACTACCACACCAGAAGACTTAATCGACCTCTGGCAAATATTTGCAGGACTTGATCACCTCCCCTTCACCCTAGAAGACTTAACTCCCTCCATCCATCTTCCCAACCTCCGTACCAGTACTTACCTCACCCACCCCGTCTTTAACCGCTATCACTCAGAAACTGAGTTGTTGCGCTACCTACATCAGCTAGAAACTAAGGACTTATCTTTAACTACATCGATGATTCCCTTGGGTTCTTGCACGATGAAGTTAAACGCCACAGCGGAAATGATACCAGTAACTTGGGCTGAATTTGGGAATATTCATCCCTTTGCACCCACTTCGCAAACGCGGGGTTATCAAATCCTCTTTCAGCAACTTGAGGCGTGGTTAGCGGAGATTACTGGGTTTGCGGGGATTTCTCTGCAACCAAATGCTGGTTCTCAAGGAGAATATGCTGGTTTGTTGGTGATTCGTCAATATCACGAAAGTCGAAAACAAGGACACCGCAACGTCTGTTTAATACCCACCTCCGCACATGGTACTAACCCGGCGAGTGCGGTGATGTGTGGGATGAAAGTGATTGCAGTCGCCTGTGATGATCAAGGTAACATTGACCTAGATGACCTCAAAGCCAAGGCAGAAAAACATAGTCATGAACTCGCTGCTTTGATGGTGACATATCCCTCAACTCACGGTGTGTTTGAGGAGGGAATTCAGGAAATCTGTGCTGTTGTTCATCGTCACGGTGGACAAGTTTACATGGATGGGGCGAATATGAACGCCCAAGTGGGAATTTGTCGTCCTGGAGATATTGGCGCCGATGTCTGTCACTTGAACCTACACAAAACTTTTTGTATTCCCCACGGCGGTGGTGGCCCCGGTATGGGACCCATTGGCGTTGCTGACCATCTTGTGCCTTTTTTACCGGGACATGCTGTAATCGGGACTGGGGATTGGGGACACAACGACCGGCTCAGTGCATCGCTGGGGACTGTCCCAGAGAAGATTTCTGATACCAAACAATTTGGTGCGGTGGCTGCAGCGCCTTGGGGTAGTGCTAGTATCCTAGTAATTTCTTGGATGTATATTGTGATGATGGGCACTGATGGCTTAAGAGAAGCAACCAAAGTGGCAATTCTCAACGCTAATTACATCGCCAAGAGACTAGAAACTTATTATCCCGTTTTATACAAAGGGAAAAATGGTCTAGTTGCCCATGAGTGTATTTTAGATTTGCGCTCGCTCAAAAAATCAGCCAGTATCGAAATCGATGATGTCGCTAAACGGCTGATGGACTATGGTTTCCATGCACCCACTGTTTCCTGGCCTGTGGCTGGTACAATCATGGTGGAACCCACAGAAAGCGAATCTAAACAAGAATTAGATCGTTTCTGTGATGCTTTAATAGCCATTCGCCAAGAAATTGCCGCCATTGAATCAGGTAAGGTGGATGCTCATGATAACATGTTGAAAAATGCACCCCATACTGCCGAAAGTTTAATTACCGGAGAATGGACTCATCCCTACTCTCGCGAACAAGCTGCTTACCCTGCACCTTGGACAAGAGAACATAAATTCTGGCCAAGTGTGGGTAGAATTGATGCGGCTTTTGGTGACAGGAATTTCGTTTGTTCTTGTCCACCAATGGAGGCTTATTCAGGATAAAGTAAAGAGTTACGAGTGAGGAGTGAGGAATTGAAACTCCTCATTCCTTGACAAATCTGACCCGAAATCTGATTTGTCTAGCCCAAGAAGCGTCATGGTTATTCGTTTTTTGTTGAGCGAGTGCGTCCCCTTCCTGAACTCCAGTTGCATAGTATCGGCGAACCCAGTCTCCTCCTCCACAAAAACCGTGAGCGGGGTTGATTTTGTTGAGATACCGATACCCTTTACTTTGGTATCTTGCGGATGTAAAGGTTATAAGACTTAAAATAAAGTCATGTAATTGATAGGTAGCTTTTCAACTAACAAAATCAGGTATTTTATCAAATGACTACTGAACAAACACAAAAAGAAACCAAGCAGGATGTTTCACCCACCGGTATATTTCAAGCAATTGGCGTTGTCACGGGCGATGTCCAATTTATATTTCAAGATGATAAAAATAAATACATAGCAAATATTACTATCGGACAATACCAATACAATCTATACCCCATTGGCTCAGGGAGTAAATCAAATGCTTTCAACGGACTACGGAAGTATATAGAATCTACAGGTATTAGCAAACAGAAATTGATTGTCTATCCGAAAGTTACGCACTATCCAGGGAAGGAACAGCAACATAAGATTGCTTTCCAATTAGTTGCTTTTGAGAAACAGATGGTAGAGGATTTAATCGAGAAAGAGGTTATAGAAAGTTCAGTTTCCAGGGAATTGAATGACTTTGAATTTAAGCTATCTGGACTATGGCAATTTATCCCGGTTTGTAGAACACCATGTATCACCGTGATGAAGAATTTCAGTGATGAACGGCTCCAGTACATTAAGCAAGCTGAACTAACTAGTAAAGTTAATTTCATGAAGGCGAGTCATATTCCCTTAATATGGAAAGATGCGCTGGTCAATCCTTTTAGATTTAATCCAAAAGCAGAAAAGGAACAGCAGGGTAAGGCTATGTTTGTCAGTATCAAAGCCAGGTTTATCCCTGGTCGTGATGTTTTTGGTTTTGATTCTTTAGTTGCTATACCTCAGGAAGAAGCACCAAAGTACCTGAAAGCTGGGAAGAAAGATAAGGCGGAAGCGCTTAAAAGTAAGTTAGCAAATAAACGACAAAATGCTGGGAATGAACAGATTCCACAAAAAGTTAAACCCAAGGTAATTGTCAAAAAACAAGACAAAACAGAAACTAGTTCTGCGCCTGAGATCTCCAAGCCAAAATTAAAACCTAAAGGCTAAGTCCATAATTTGAAAGAAAACTTGGATCATCGGGATTTAACTTCTAACTTTTCTAATTCTGCTTTTAAAGATAGAGGTTTATACCCCAATGCAAACGCTTTGGAACTATCCAAAGAAACATCCGCTGGTCTGGGTGCTACCATTTTTACATCTTGTTGGCGGCAAGATTTTAAGCCAGAATTAGGAAGTTGAAATATATCTACTAATAATTGCCCAAAATCATAACGAGAAATTCGTTCTTTTCCGCCCAAATGAATTAGTCCGTTAACTTTTTCTAGTGCTAATAAAAGTCCTTGGGCTGCAGTTTTGGCACTTACAGGCGTGCGGTATTCATCTATAAATAAGTTTAGTTCTTTTCCGGCTTTGAGAGCTTCAATAAATGGCTGCATAAAACTTTTAGCTGTAGGTGTTGCTGTGCCGAACATTAACGGCATTCGGCACACTGCAGTCTGAGGATATCGCTCTAGCATACCAATTTCAGCCATGACTTTTTGCTCACCATATAGGTTGACAGGAGACACGGGATCTGTTTCACTATAAGGAGCATTTAAACCATCAAAAACCAAGTCTGTTGATGTAAAAGCACAAGCAAGAGAAGCATCCGCACAAAGTCCAGCGATATTGCAGGAAGCTGTGACATTAATTGCGTGTGATTCTTGGGGGTGAGTTTGACAAAAATTAGGTTGAGATTGTGCTGCAGTATGAATTACTGCTGTCGGTCTGACATCATTAAATATGTGCTTTAATTGGGACAAATCAGTTAAATCAACCTTCAGCATTTTGATGCCGGGTATTTCTATTTTATGGGAAAAATAAGTTCCATAAACTTCCCATTCTTGCTTTGCTGTTTGGCAAAGGTTCCATCCTAAAAACCCACTACCACCCGTAATTAATAGCTTTTTCATCAGAATTTTATTCAATTAATTCCCGAAATTGCTTTTCATGACGTATATTGTTAAAATCTGTATCAGTTTTTGCTAATTTCTGGTATTTACTAGCATTCAACTTCATTGCTTTGTTGAGATTCTCAATTGCTAATTTGACATTGCTCTGTAAGGCATAGGAGCAAGCTTTATTATAATATGCTTCATGCTGATCTGGCTTGATAGCGATCGCTTTGTCGTAGGATGCGAGTGCATCTTGGTAGCGTTCCAACTTTGTCAGTGTAATTCCTCGGTTGATCCAGGCTTCATATTTGTCAGGTTTGATGGCGATCGCTTTGTCGTAAGATGCGAGTGCATCTTGATACCTTTGCAAAGCTGTTAACACAATCCCTCGATTATACCACGCTTCATATTTGTCAGGTTCAATGGAGATCCCTTTGTCGTAAGATGCGAGTGCATCTTGGTACCTTTGCAAAGCTGTTAATGCAATTCCTCGATTAATCCATGCTTCCACATTTGCCGGTTTAATACCAATTGCTTTGTCGTATACTTCTATCGCATTGTCGTAGCGATGTGCGTCTAACGAACTATTACCTTGATTCAGCAAACTTTCTGCTTTTTGGTTAGTTTGTGCTTCTATAAGCATCTGGGTAATATTACTTTTTTGTACAACTTGCTTGGTATTTTCTGCCGATGAGTTTGCCATATCACTACAGCCCAATGTCAAGAAAGTCATAAAACCCCAGGCAATCAAGCAACGCCAAAAGACCATATTGTACATACAGAAGTTCTAGTATTATGATAAAACCTATTTTAATTTTAATAGCGCCAGAAGATGCGCTATTTATATTAAGTTTTCAAGGCTTTTTCTGGTTAACTTTGGCTAAAGAATACCATATTCAGCGGGAATTATGCAATTGATTGGCTAAAATTTTAATAAATTTTGTTATAAGAAAATCTAAACAGTAGACTAATATACAAATCGAGTGGAGAAATTATGCAATTATCCTTAAAGGAAGATCAAAAAATAAATTATCCCAAATTGGCTGAGGGTAGGGTGCGTCAGTACCAATAATTTGTGGGTATTTCCAGAGTTTTTTGCTGGTAACGCACCCTACAAATTGGATATCTTTTAATTTCTCAGTCCCTGGGAGGATGTATCATTTTGATAAAAAATTGCGCCTCCTTTTGTCAGATGTATAATGTAGCAGTTAACATAAAACAGGTGTTGAACTGAGTCTGCTGGGGCAAAATAGAAAGAATGATGATTGAATCCAATTCCTCCAATTTACCAACCCCAGAACCCATCCCGGAACATGACTTAGACCCAGATGATTTTGACGGTGGGACAAATGAGAATAGCCTGACGCCATTGGGGTTAGCAAGACTTCAAACTTTAGCAGCAATTGCCTCTTTGCAATCTCCGCAAAATACAATTGCTTCAGAACAAACCCGTTCCAGCCTGAAGCAACCAAGTAACAATCAATTCTCAGTACAACCTAGGGCATTGGTAATCACCCTGGGAGCGATCGCCTTGACTATCCTGGGACTGCTGCTTAATATTTGGTTAATTGGCATTTTGGGTACTCTGGTAACTTTGCTGTTATCCTTAGCGATGCTCCGTCCTTGGTTGCAAGAACTAGTCAAACAGTGGTTTTCAGTCAAAGACTGTACATTGTTAGTCGCGTTTTTGGGAGTAGTAGTAGCGATAATTGGCTTGTTGAAGTTTACAGGTTTGGGGACTTACCTGCTGGCTTGGGTACAGAAAATTAACTGGGATGCTTCTGGTACATTGGCAGAATGGTTTGGTGCTTTGGGGCAAATTTCCATTGCTATCATCGCTGTTTATGTTGCTTGGCGACAATACGTCATTTCTAAAGACTTGACAATTCAGCAAAACAATCTGACAATTCAGCAAAATATCATCACCCAGCAGCAGACGATAGATTCCTACTTTCAAGGCATCTCCGATTTGGTATTAGATGAAGAAGGATTATTAGAAGACTGGCCGCAAGAAAGAGCGATCGCCGAAGGACGCACAGCGGCAATTTTTAGTAGTGTTGATGGTAGTGGGAAAGCAAAAATTCTCCGGTTTCTCTCCCGGTCTAAATTACTCACACCCCTAAAGCGCGATCGCCGTTTAGGTCGAGCCATTCTCAACGGGAGTGGCGGTTACGCCGAAGATCGCCTAGATGGTGTGCGCGTCATCGATTTAGGCGTCATGTTAGCCGGAGCAGACCTTTCTTATACCGATTTGCGTTGGACTGATCTAAGCGAAGCGAATCTTGTCCGCGCTAATCTCAGTGGTAGCGATTTGGTCAAAGCTAACCTCTCCCGCACCATTTTATATGATGCCAAACTCTGTAATGCTGACCTCAACGGTATTCGTCTATTTTATGGTTCAGTAGAAAAAGCATCACCCCGCAGCCGCACCGCACCACCAAACTACGAAACTGGCGAACACACTGGCGCCGTCATCAAAGATGCCGATTTTAGCAATGTGCAACGCCTCTCTGAATCTGCACGCTACTACTGCTGCGCCTGGTGTGGAGAAAAAACCAGAGCTACTATTCCTGGCGGTTGTGAAGGTATCCCCAATAAATTGGAAACATCCTCTAAGCAGGTTTGATATTATAAATTTGAAAGCGGTTAAAACTGAAACATATTATCTACAAGCATTAAAAGAAACAAAAGGAGAAACCTGTGCCAATAATCAAAATACCAAGACATTATCTAGTCTCTCAGGATGAAGATTCAATTACGGTAGATTTACCAGAATCAATGCTGTTACTTTGGAAAAAGGACTACGAAAAAATAACTAAAGCCAAGGGACTTTTAAAGCATAAGAAGCAAGCAATCCTGATACATTTAGAAACTCTACGTCAGGAATGGAATGAATGAGATATCTTTATGATACAAATATTTTTATTTACTATCTTGCGGATGAATTAAAGGTTAGTTCATTCTTTGCAGAAAATTTTTTGGATTTGCATGAAGTTTTCGTTTCACCGATTGTCCGCATTGAGTTGCTGAGTTTTTCAGGCTTATCAAATGAGGAAGAACAGGCAATCGAAGATTTACTATCGCAGTTTAAACTGGTTCCATTGTTGCGAGAAATTGAAAATTTGACAATCCAGTTAAAACAACAGTATAAAATTAAGCTTCCTGATGCAATTATTGCGGCTTCTGCACTAAGTCAAGACGCATCTCTAGTTACAAGAAATGTTGGCGATTTTCAAGGAATTGCTGGACTAAAGATTGAAAATCCTTTTGTTAATTAGCGTATATTTATATCTTGTAGGACTTACGCAATTGTCATATTTTTTTCGCTCTGGTTGTCATCGCGCAGCGTGTCGCAGACAAGAGCGGAGCCGGAGAGGCTCCGTCTCCGGTCAATCAGGAAGGGTTAAAATCTCCACCCCATCTTCAGTTACCGCTAAAGTATGCTCACATTGAGCCGAAAGCAGGCGATCGCGAGTCACCGCAGTCCAGCCATCACTCAGCATCTCGACTTCCCAGGTACCCTCGTTAATCATTGGCTCAATTGTAAACACCATTCCGGCTCTGAGACGTTTACCTTTACCCCGCGTCCCGTAGTGAGGAATATCCGGTGGTGTATGGAAAACATTATTGATACCGTGTCCCACAAAATCTCTAACTACAGAAAAGCCCTGGGACTCCGCATATTCTTGAATAGCTGCGCCAATGTCCCCAATGCGTGCGCCAGCTTTCACCTCCGCAATCCCTAGACGCAGACACTCCTGTGTCACCTCTACCAGCTTTTGCGCCTTTGGGGAAGGGGTGCCGACCAAAAATGTCTTGGAAGTATCGCCGTGGTAGCCATCAACTATCGGCGTCACGTCAATATTGATGATATCACCTTCCTTGAGGATTTGCTTGGCATTGGGAATTCCGTGACAGATTACCTCATTCACACTCGTACAGATTGATTTAGGAAAGCCTTTGTAGCCCAGAGGTGCGCTTTTGGCTCCATGCGCCTGCGTCCAACGTTCAGCTTCATCATTGAGTTCGAGGGTGCTAATCCCTGGCTTGACTAAAGGTTCAAGATGCTGTAATAGTTTGGCTGCCAAGCGTCCAGCCTGACGCATCTTTTCTAGTTCTCGCTGGGATAAAATAACAATCAGTTCGGTTTTCATCAACGCTTCTCTACAACTCAAAAATCTGCCATAAATATAGTCAACCCCGTCTGAGCAGCTCTTTTAGCTGCATCAGCCACCTTTAAGGTGTACAAACTCTCCTCTGGGATGACGTACAAAGGAGTACCATAAAAAAGATTATCTAACACCATACTAGTATCTTTGGCAAACAAACCCCGACGAGTTCCAACTTGTATAGGTGTTGATACTCCAGCCTGAATCAAGCATCCTGTATCACCATCAAAAATTAACCCCCCGTTTTCGCCATGCACTTCAAACTTGCGTTCTGCTTGCCACAGGGTTTCACCTTTGCCATAAACTACTTGTGCTAACAGTCCATTAGTAAAACACAGTTGGGTAATACAAAAACAGGTTTGGTAGTATTCTGTTTCTGTACCCCAGAATCGATTATGACAATTAACCGTCAAGACTTGACCAAAGATATCCATGAGCCGATGTAATCGCGAAAGCGCACCAATCAACGGAAAACCGAAAAGCTCATGGCTATAAGTCCACTTGCGAGGTGCGGGATTTTGGGGGTTGATAGTGCTATAGCGAACATAAAAAACGTCACCAATTTTTGCTAAATGTTGCTTTAAAGATTGATGCAATCCACCCAAAAGTTCAATATGTTCCACATGTAGCAGTTTATTTTGGGCTTTGGCTAAGGTGATCAGTTCCTCAGCCTCTACTACATCCAAAGATAGAGGATATTCCACAATCACGTGTTTACCATGATTGAGTGCTGCACGAGCGATCGTCCCATGATCTCGATTCACATTGGAGATCACCACTAAATCAATATCTTCTCGCTCAACAAGCTGTTGCCAAGAACTCAAAGCCTCAGCCTGGTAGTTTTTGGCAAAGGCTGTTGTGTTTTCTAGTGTATGTCCGGCGATCGCGACTAGAGAAGATCGCTCATCATGCACCAAGGCCTCAGCCCGTAGCTTTGCCGCATTCCCAGTACCAACTAAACCCGCCCGCACTTTTGCCTTGTCCAAAGGGTTTTCGACACTATACATGATATTTACCTTATTCGGAGAGAAGGCTCCCGCCATAATCTGTGATTTGGCGGCGAGATGAATCGAGGGCGAAAAATGAAACGTTCTACGACCATTACTTGCTTTCAAGCAAGCGTGGGAGAGGGAACAGTTGAGTTTTTCGCAAATCCATGTTATGATTACGCCATTGAGTTGAGCGTAAAAATGCTGGTATTTGAAGCCAAACTGGAAGGAACGAACGAGCAGTACGGAAAGCTGGATGAAGCTATCCGTACTGCTCGTTTTGTTCGCAACAGTTGTGTTCGATACTGGATGGATAATAAGGGCATTGGTAAATACGAGTTGAGCGCATATTGCGCTGTGCTTGCTGCTAATCCCGATTTTCCTTATGCTACCAAGCTTAATTCGATGGCTCGTCAAGCTAGTGCTGAAAGAGCGTGGTCTGCTATTGCTCGGTTCCTTGATAACTGCAAGAAAAATAAGCCAGGAAAAAAGGGATTTCCAAAGTTCAAGAAAGAACAAACGCATGGCTCTGTTGAGTACAAAACCTGTGGATGGAAGCTTTCTGAAGACCGCAGGTATATCACTTTCTCCGATGGGTTTCAAGCAGGAACCTTTAAACTCTGGGGAACTCGTGACCTGCATTTCTACCACAGGAAACAGTTTAAAAGGGTGCGGGTTGTGCGTCGTGCAGATGGCTATTATTGCCAGTTTTGCATTGACCATGAACGAGTAGAAAAGCGAGAACCAACTGGTAAAACTATTGGTATTGACCTGGGGTTAAACCACTTCTATACAGATAGCAACGGAGAAACAGTCGCCAACCCTAGACATCTTCGTAAAAGTGAAAAGTCCTTGAGACGTTTGCAACGGCGGATGTCTAAGACTAGAAAAGGTTCTCAAAATAGAATTAAGTTGAGAAATAAACAAGCGCGTAAACACCTCAAAGTAAGTCGCCAGCGTAAAGACTTTGCTGTTAAGACAGCAAGGTGCGTGGTGAAGTCTAACGACCTCGTGGCGTATGAGGATTTGATGGTGCGGAATATGGTGAAAAATCACCGATTGGCTAAGTCGATTAGTGACGCTTCATGGTCGCTGTTTCGTGAATGGGTTGAGTATTTTGGTAAGGTGTTTGGTGTTGTCACGGTTGCTGTTCCACCACATTATACCTCACAGAATTGCTCTAATTGTGGAGAGGTTGTCAAAAAGACTCTTAGCACCAGAACTCATATTTGTCCTCATTGTGGGCATACCCAAGATAGGGACTGGAACGCAGCGCGGAACATATTAGCAAAAGGATTGAGTACGGCGGGTCACGTCGGAACTAACGCCTCTGGAGACATCGACCTCTGTATGGGTGGGGAAACTCCTCCAAGTAAGTCGGGTCGTGGAAAGAGGAAACCCAAAGAGCGATCTTTGGAATCCCCCACTATATTCGGTACTCCGAATTAGTGGTGGGAGGATGTCAATATTTCTCTGATTGATTGACAAACTCACGTTTCATTCCCGTAAGTATAAATTTTTCTAATATGAGGCTGATTCTCCCGGTATATACATAAGGAAAACTTATTGGTATTAAATAACTAAATTTCATTACTAATCGTGGTCAAATTTCAGTTACATCCATTAGTTTTTCTCGTAGTATCAGAATTGAAGCAAATTTTAAACAGCGGCTCATCCCACCAGACTAGCCGCACTCATTGCTTTAAGATAACTTATGCTGCCGTTAGCAAAAGAGAGGAATACTAAATGGCTACTTACAAAGTCACACTGATCCACGAAGCTGAAGGACTGAACAAAACAATTGACGTTGATGACGATACTTATATTCTAGACGCAGCTGAAGAAGCTGGTCTTGACCTACCCTACTCCTGTCGTGCTGGTGCTTGTTCAACCTGTGCCGGTAAACTCGTAACAGGTACCGTTGATCAGTCTGATCAGTCTTTTTTAGACGATGATCAGATCGAAGCTGGATATGTGCTGACCTGTGTCGCCTACCCAACTTCTGACGTCACAATCGAAACTCACAAAGAAGAAGAACTTTACTAAGGGACTTCTAAATAATAAATCTTCAGTCGCAACTGTTGACCGTTAACGGTTGACAGTTGTCATTTGTCATTTGTCATTTGTCATTTGTCATGTGTGATTTGTCATTTGTCATTTGTCATTTGTCATTTGTCATTGGTTATTTGTATTTAACTCCCAACTCCTAACTCCTAACTCCTAACTCCTAACTCCCCAATCCCCAATCCCCTAGGGCTTAATCTCGTCACTCAGCATTTTAATTTGAGTGCCAGGATAGTAAAATTGCAGGATTTTGGGATTTGACCAACCTAATTTAGCTAAATTTTGAGCGCCTGTTTGACTTAAGCCGACTCCATGTCCTAGCCCACCACCGACAAAGGCGTATCCCCACAGCCCTGGTTGTCCTTTGTTTAAGGCTTGTAGGTAAAAAAGTGTGCTTCTGGGAGCAGCAAAGGCGCTGCGAACTTCATCTTTATATAGGGTAAAGGTGCCAATATCAGTTTTCACCCCTAGTTCGAGAATGCGTCCGCTAGAAGAACGCTTGACTACAGCCATCGCTTCAATTGTTTTAAATTTCGCATAGGGACTGTTTTTCACCTGTAAAAATTTCTGCAAATCTTTGGTAATGTCTTCTAGGTTGGTTTCTTTGCGCCAACGGAATAGATCCCAATTGCTTTCATTAAATCCTTCTTGCAGAGTGATAAATTGCTCGAAGTTCTTTTCATCTGCTAAATTCTGTTTAGACAAGTCCCAAATATTAATCGCCGCATCGACTACTGGCCGCAGATAGGGACGGTCTTCACCATTCCAGACATCGCTGAAGTTGGCAGTGACGCCGCCAGTGGTAGAAGAATAGAGGGCATCTACTAGTTGGTTTTGATAAGTTAGTACCATACCTCTGGTAGATGCGATCGCTCGATCTGTGTTCTTCGCCACTCCATTCAATCCATCATAAACTTGGCAGTGAGTATTAGCACATAGTTGGTAGTCATCTATCGCAAATCTACGTAGGTTTCGCAGGGCGTAAGTTCTCGCCAGAATCGCTTGAGCTTCCATTGCTGCCATTGGCGCAGTTGTGCCAATTTCATATGGTACAACCCCGCGTAAATAGGTTTCTAATGGCACTTCGTTAACTAGAGTGTATGTGCCGTAAGCATTTGGCTGTAAGTTCATTTCACCTGCGTACAGCCGAGCCGTCTCTGGTTTTTCACCTTTATTCACCCGAATCAAGTTTTTGTCAGTGCTAATTTTCAGAGAATTTTCACTATAGCGCTTGCCATTTACTACCCAACTAACTCGCGGCACTTGTGATATAATTGTGGTATCTAATACTACCAATTTTTGATCAGCAGGTTCCAAGCTCTGAAAAAGCAAGCGTCGCAGTAAGGGTGTATTGTAAACATCCCGTTTTGCCCAAACTTCCCAGCGGTCTGGCTGGGCTATTTCTACCTCTATTCCCCGTTTACGCCAGTTTTTGGCACTGTCTTCGGCAGTTTCAAAGGTGCGATATGTGCCCAAAACCACCACCTCATTAACTGTTGGTTGTGGTAAAGCTTGCATGACTGTTTCTAACTTGAGCGGGTTTTGGGAGACCAAAATTTGCTCTCTGTTACCTGCTTTAAATTTCAGTTTGAGGCGATCGCCTTTTGTGGGTTCTAGTTGCAGTTTGGCTGTTGGTTGTTCTCCAAATCGCTGTATAACCCCCACTCTCAGGATCACATCCTTTGTTTGACTATCTGGACCTGATGCAGCTGTCAGTCCCAATAAGCAAAATATCGTCAGTAAACTATAAGAAAAACGCCAGAACGAAATTTTGGTCAACACTTTAAATTGCCCCTCTGTGCGGCTTTGGGGCTGATTGTCCACTTCTGTCGTACCGTAGTGGTTTTGTCGCATGATTGCTCCAATGATACCATTACCAGTTTTGCCCCAAAAAGTTGCAAAACGAAGTCATAACGATTATGATTTATTTAGAGACACAAACAGGAACTACTTAGGAGAACTCATTATGGTCAGAGTTCAAGAGATTCCCTTAAACCAGATTAAACGTCCCTTGCCCCGCGAGAACGATCCCAATAAAGTGAAAGCCTTAATGGATTCAATCGCCGCAATAGGACAACAAGAACCGATTGATGTTTTAGAGGTAGATGGACAATATTATGGCTTTTCGGGTTGCCATCGCTATGAGGCTTGTCAGCGTTTAGGCAAAGAAACCATCTTAGCCAAAGTCCGCAAAGCTCCCAAAAGCGTTCTCAAAATGCACCTCGCATGAGTCAATAGTCAGTGTACAGGCTGACAAATCATAACTGAATAAATCAGCAATTAGGAAAAATTAGGATAAAATTATGCCATCTCCAGCAGTACCCGTGAATATCGGCATTGTTGACATCCTCACCGCCCTGAAAGTGCGGTGATTCCTAAGACTCACGACTTAGGTTTCTGTTTCCTTCCCGTTCGGCTGACGCCGTGAGCGTCAGCCGAACGGGTTTTTTGCAACTGCCCTTTAGACTCATGCCTAGCAGGTCTTATGTTCGCTCCACAGACTGTAACGGTGTGTCCCACCGCCAAAATATTTTTTGCTGCATTGATATCTCGGTCGTGGTGCGTCCCACAGTTAGGACAATCCCACTCTCGGATACTCAACGGCAATTTTTCCACAACGTGACCGCAATGCCCACAGCGTTTAGAACTGGGAAACCAACGGTCAATTTTTACCAAGGTTCGACCATACCAAAGAGCTTTATATTCCAGTTGTCTCACCAACTTGGACCATGCGGCATCACTGATGGCACGGGCAAGAACCGGATTTTTAACCATATTCTTAACTGCCAAATCCTCAACTACTATCGTTTGGTTTTCACGAATCAGTCGAGTTGTCAGTTTGTGCAGATGGTCAATCCTTGCGTCAGAGATTTTAGCTTGAAGACGAGCTACTTTGAGCCTAGCTTGATCTCGATTTCGAGAGTCTTTGTGTTTGCGACTCAAAGACTTTTGTGCTTTCCTCAACTTTTGATAGTGCTTGTCAAACGCCTTGGGGTTAGCAATCTTTTCACCCGTACTCAAAGTAATAAGGCTGCTAACTCCAACATCCAACCCTACAGAAGTGTCAACTGGTTGCAGTTTTTCATCTGTTGGGTCATCAATCCTCAAGCTGACAAACCAGCGTCCAGAGGGTTCAAGTCTGACTGTGATGGTTGTGGGTTGGCATCCCTTGGGCAGTTGCCTAGACCATTTAATTGGCAAGCTTTGAGAACATTTAGCCAAGTAGACTTGCCCATCTTTCCATCTGAAAGCCGATTTGGTAAATTCTGCACTACCACCACTGCGTTTCTTTTTGAAGTTGGGGTATTTTGCCCTTCCGGCAAAGAAGTTAGTGAAGGCTGTTTGCAGATGTCTCAAGCCTTGTTGCAGTGGTACACAACTTACCTCGTTCAAAAACTGAAGTTCTTCAAGTTTTTTCCACTGGGTCAATATGGTAGAGGTTTGAGCGTAGTCTATTCGTTCTTGCCTTTCATACCAAGCCTCAGTTCTCGCTGCCAAAGCTTTGTTAAAAACCAACCGCACACAGCCAATTGTCCGACGCAAGATTTGTTCTTGCTCAGTAGTTGGGTAAAATCTGTAGCGGTAGGCTTTTTCCATACATTACATTCTACCATATTCTATGTAAAGCCGTCCTAGAAGGACGGGGTTTCTACCCATTTTTCTGATGAAAAAACCCCATGCCCATGCCCCATAATACCCCATGCCCGGTGCCCCATGCCCTATGCCCTATGCCCCATGACAAATACTGACTTCACCCACTTATTGCAAGACTTAATGCAAAAAGTGGGTATTTCCAGCTTTAAATCCCTCAGTCGCACTGCTGGTGTTTCAGAGCGGCAAATTTTGCGCTTGCGGCGAGGAAAATTAGAGCAGATGCGAGTGGATATACTGCTCAAGCTGTCTCTGGTGCTAAAAATCCCCTTAAGTGAATTAATAGCTAATTTTTCAGTGCTGGGTGTCACAGAAACTAAAAATCTTCCCTCACCACTGACCACTCCACACTCAGCACTCGACACTCAGCAAGAATTATTACAAGAAATAGGAGATTTAAAGAGAGAATATGAGCGATCGCAACAACAAATAAAACAGCAGCGAGAGTTATTACAGCAAGAGTTCCAGCAGTCGAGTTTGCAGATCATAGAATCATTGATATTGCAATTTCCCACAGCAGCCCACAAAGCACAGGAAAATCCCCAGTTAGCAGCGGTGAAAATAGTACCCTTGGTGCAAAAACCCCTCGAACAACTTTTACAACAGTGGGGAATAGAAGCGATCGCACCCGTGGGAGCAGAACTACCTTATGACCCCCAGCTACACCAATTAATGGAGGGAAATTCACAACCAGGTGAAATAGTCAAGGTGCGTTACACTGGCTATCGTCAAGGTGAAAGGCTGTTATATCGAGCTAAAGTCAGTCCTATTTGAACTGGGGAATGGGGATTGGGAACTCTTGAAAATTACTCCCTCATCTCCCTCATCCCCCCAGTACTGCGTGTTAAAAAATCTCCAACCTTGGGAACACTAAAACCACAGCGATCGCCTGTGAGAGTTTCATCAGATGTGGTGTATTCATTAAACTTCCAGGTATTGCAGATCGAAACTCTGACAACAAGGACTTTGGGTATGGAAAACGACAATAAAACCTGGGATCATCTGCAGGAACTCGCCACTAATTGTCCACGCACTCAGCAGCAGGAAAATTTTTCCGTAACTTTTCTACTCCAAATCATCAACGGCACATCTGACCCCATTTTTGTCAAAGACCGCCATCACTGCTGGGTATTGGTCAACGATGGGTTCTGTAATTTCATAGGACGTAACCGAGAAGAACTGATTGGTAAGTCAGATTATGACTTTTTCCCCAAAGCTGAAGCTGATGTTTTGTGGGAAAAAGATGAGATCGTTTTCAGCACAGGTATTACTGATGAAAATGAAGAATGTTTTACCGATGCTCAGGGTATAACGCATTTGATTTCTACCAAAAAATGTTTGTTTGAGGATATTACAGGCAATAAGTTTTTGGTTGGTACTATTAGAGACATAACAGAGAACATCACAAAGTATAAGCAAGTCGAAGCTGAACTGGGTCAGTCCCAACAGCTACCGCAACTGGTGATAGACAATATTCCGCCAACGATTTTTTCTCAAGACCCTCATTCAGTGTATCTAGGTTGCAACCAGAAATTTTCTCAACTGCTGGGGGTACAAGTACATAACAGAATTATCTGTCAGTGGTATAAAAGCCCTTTAGTGGGTGATAATAGTGAGCGGATTGGGCTGGTATCAAAGATGTTGGATCTCACCGAAGACCAACAAACAGAAAAAAGCCTGCTACTTTACAAACAAGCAGTAGAAAGCTCAAGTGATGCTATTGCCATAACGGATGCAGCTGGTAATCACATTTACCAAAATCCGGCATTTGGTAAATTGTATGAATGTGAAACAGTGAAGGAATTCATCAAATTTGGTGGTTTACCTATAGCAATTACTGACCCAGTAATTGCCAAAGAGATATGGCAAACTACTGTTGCGGGTCAATCGTGGATTGGTGAGGTCGAGCAACAGTCTGCTGGTGGTCGGATAATGCAGACTTTCCTGAGAGCTTATCCACTCAAAGATGCTGCAGGTAATCATATCGGGTTAGTTGGTACAATTACTGATATCACTGAGCGTAAACGGTCAGAAGAATTACTGCGGCAACAAGAGCAATTCCTCCGCACTGTTTATGATGGGTCTGAACATCTAATATTTGTGGTAGATATTATAGATGATAGTGAATTTTGCTATACAGGTTGGAACCCAGCGACAGAACGTGCGACTGGTCTGAGTAGAAGCAAGGTAATTGGTAAATCACCAGCTGATGTGTATGGTGCTGTTTATGGTGCTGCAGCTCATCGAAATTATCTCAAATGCTTACAAGCGGGTACAGCCATTACCTACGAAGAGTGTCTATCTTTCCACAATGAAGAAACTTGGTGGCTAACGACGCTAAATCCGCTCAAAGATAGTGAAGGTAGAATCTACCGTTTGGTAGGAACAACATTGAATATTAGCAAGCGCAAACTGGTAGAAATTCAACTACAGCAGCAGACAAAAAAATTAGAAACAGCCGTCCAAGAACTCCAGCAGGCGCAAATGCATGTTGTCCAAAGTGAGAAAATGTCTGGTTTGGGTCAATTAGTCGCAGGGGTAGCACACGAAATCAACAATCCTGTCAACTTTATTTATGGTAATCTCATCCACGCCAACGACTACACCCAAGACCTACTGGCACTAGTGCAACTATACCAGCAACACTATTCACAACCCATACCTGAAATTCAGGAATTAGCAACAGAGATAGACCTAGAATTCCTGATGCAGGATTTACCCCAACTCCTCAACTCCATGAGAGTAGGCGCCCAGCGGATTCGGGAAATTGTCATCTCTCTACGCACCTTCTCCCGCATGGATGACGCGGAAATGAAACAGGTAGATATCCATGAGGGAATCGATAGTACTCTGATGATTTTAGAACATCGCTTCAAGGCCAAACCTAACAGCAAAGCCATAAAGGTTATCAAACAATACAGAAACTTGCCCTTGGTGCAATGTTATGCTGGACAACTCAACCAAGTATTTATGAATATTTTAGCGAATGCGATTGATGCTTTGGAAGATTCATCACTCAGTAGTGGGTCTACGGTGGTCAATCCAGATACAACCGACGACACACAAAAGACGCCTGAGCAGCCCCAGATTCTCATTTATACTCAACTGGTAGAGCCAAATAAAGTCGAAATTTGCATCGCCGATAATGGACCGGGAATATCTCAAGAAGTTAAACAGCGACTATTTGACCCGTTTTTCACAACCAAGCCTATTGGTAAAGGTACTGGTATGGGTCTGTCCATTAGCTATCAGATTATTTCACAAAAGCACGGTGGTTCTTTAGAATGTTTTTCGCAGCCAGGACAAGGTACTGAGTTTGTGATTACTATTCCTCTGCGCCAAGATTTGAGTTAATAATTCTAGCTGAATTTGAAACTTATGGGTAGCCCTGTGCGTCTACCAATGTATTTATGAGTGCATTCTCGCTGCAAAATTATTCGTACCGAAATGAAAACTGAAAATTGAAACCTGAAAACTGAAAAACCTGGTAGTGCATCTAGGAAATAAAGCTACCATACCCTGCGTGAAGTCGCTACACATCTACCAAATCACCAAAACACTTGCAATGTAAGCATTTTGAATTTTGTAGGCGTAGCTTGAGAGTAGGGTATTTTGAATATGGCGTAGCAGTACTGGCCTATGATTAGCAACTTTTAAAGCCTAGACTCCAAGGCTTCAGGATATGATAAATTGAACTCATCTATGCTGGAGATGACATTTTTTACACATTTTTAGTGCTACATTAATAGTTACTTATCATGCCCAATTTTGATTTGATTGATCATCTGTGATTAATAATTTATGATTTATTATTAATCACTCCCGATTAGTATTTGATAACTTTATCCGTCCAGCCTTTGAAAAAAGGATGAAGATAAGTACATAATACTATCACAATTTAGGACAACATTGACAACACTCAGGAACATTATCCTATGGGACAGCCAGTGTCAGTTATTAAACTCAGTGGAACTATCAATTCTACCAAATCCCAAGAATTGCGTCAAAGGATAACTGAAAGTTTAGAACAAAATGCCAAGATTGTGTTGATTGACTGTAAAGATGTGACATTTATGGATAGCTCTGGTCTGGGTGCTTTGGTGTTAGCTTTCAAAACGCTGCGGGCTGCAGATACTAAACTTGCTATTTGTTCGATTAATGAGCAAGTCAGAATATTGTTTGAACTGACGAGTATGGATAAAGTCTTTGATATTTTTCCCAGCCAAGCTGAATTTGATGAAGCAGTATTATCGAAGACGTGATTAATCAAATTTAATTTTGAGTATGGATAAATCATCTTCAAACACCTCTTGTGAGTGCAAAGAGATGAGATAATTAAGTACATGGTCGAGTTGGTCATCAACCTTATGAGGTAAGCTAACCAATAGCTGAATGAAAGCATCTAAACTCCAAAGTGTGCCATCTGGTTTAGTGATTTCGTAAGCACCGTCACTAAAAATGTAAAGGGTACTGGATATATCAATATCGCAGAACCCATCACTATATTTGGCCTCAGGAAATAAACCAATTGGCATACCAGGAGTTCTCAAGCGTTGAACTTCGGTGTTATTTGCAGATTGAGCAGATAACAATATTGCTGGTGGATGACCAGCGCTAGCATAAACTAATTGGCGTTTGAGTCTGTTATACACTCCATACCAGATAGTAAAGTATTTGTCATTTTGATGATTGATCTGGAAGGTGTCATTCAAAGCCTGGAGTACATGACTTGGTTGATAGTAATTCAGGCTTTTAAGGGCGCGGGAACGCAGCAAATTTAGCACTGAAACCGAGGGGAGGGTAGCCTTAAGTCCATGTCCAGCGGTATCCAATAAATAAATGGCCAGATAATCGGGGTCGAGCCAGTAGTAATCAAAACAATCACCGCCAAGTTGGCGCGAGGGTATGAAGCAGGAATGAATGCTGAAGGGTTCAGTCATGGGAAGAGGTAGAAGCGATCGCACGTATTCTGCTGCTTGCGAGAGTTCTATTTCTAAAAGCCGCTTTTGGGTTTGTAAATCCCGACTCAACTGATGTAGGCGCAATCCTGCTCTTACCCGCGCTTGCAATTCATTCTGTTCGATAGGTTTGGAAATAAAATCATCGGCTCCAGCATCCAATCCCTTGACTCGATCAGCAACCGAATCTAAGGATGTTAATAAAATAAAGAAGGTAGTGGATAAATGGGGTTCTTTTTTCAGATGATGACACACTTCTAGTCCATTCAATCCCGGCATGATCCAATCACAAATAATTAGGGCTGGATGGTAAGCAAGTGCCTGAGCAATACCTTGTTCACCATTACAAGCAGTAATTATTGCATAACCCTGTTTTTCTAACATTCTTTTCAGGAGTATTTGTATTGAAATGTCATCATCAATTACTAGGATTTTAAACATCGGCAGAAGTAACACTAATTAATAATTACTATAAAACTAAAAAATTGCAATATGATCATGGCTAATAAGTAAGTAAACTTAATTAAATTTCAAATAGTTATATGGTTATAATAGCGATTTAGCTCATATATATATATAAATATAATACAGTTAAAGTGCTATTATAAACGGCGTAACTTTGTAACTTTTTTAGTCGAAATACTTATTATTCCTGCGACGATAAATAGGTAGACTTAATTAAATATTGAATGTAGAAAAACTTTTCGCTCGTAATGAACGATTTATCGCTCTGGGCAGGCATTCTACAGCAATTTTTCGTTAATTTAACCATCTATCTTAGTAGGGGCGCAGCACGTTGGCTACCGCTATGTAAATATCTCGCACCCAAAATCTTACCAATGACCGATGACCAATGACGAGCCACAGGAGTAAGGTTGATTTGAGCCGATTTACTTATCCAATAAATATTAAGGCGGTGCAAGAGGATTTAACCATAAAAGCACGGCGTGTTTTAGCTGGTTGAGATCGCGATATACTTCTTGCTTGAACCATTGCCCTAAAGCATCCAAAGGTGAGAAAGATGCTCCTGTTTGCCATTTCAAATCTTGACCTAAGGGTGTGGTATGAGTTCCTGGCAAAGTTTGGACTGTCACCATTTGAGGAAAGCGTTGTTGTAATATTTTGCTTAAAATTGCTGATTGGTCTATAGTGTCATTGCTGAATTTTATTAATAAGTTGCGGCGGATATCGTAGCGTTCTTGTACAAGTTTATTGGTTTCCAACGGCGTGGGGGTAAACTCAATCGCCAAAGCAGTATTTAACTGTTCTACTAAGGGGATAGCATCACTAGCGGCGTAGTTATTGAAGGATATTAAAATATTACCTGCGCGTTCGACTCTAAAGAGGCTACCAATGAGCAAGTGGAGTTTACAACCCATGCTGTGACCCATACCGTAGATGGGGAGGTAGAGTTTGCGTAAAGCTGCTGTGTCGTGTAAACGTTCTATAGTGCGATCAAAATTGAGCAATACAGATTGAGCGATCGCCGTATGATCCAATGTATTGATAAAGGGCGTAGCAATAACTACATATCCTTTAGTAGCCAGGTGTTCTAGTAACCAACGGTAAGTTACGTGTGGTGCAGTGGCTACGAATGCACCCCCCAAGAAATGAATGATACCGATGGGATTTCGGGGAATGAGTACCCAGTTACCTTTGATTTCTTTCCAGTCCATGCAGATAGGTGATTACTTGATTCACACATCTTTTATCTTAGACCGAGGATTGCGGTAGTGGGGTGCTTTCTGGCAAAAGCCATGAAAGTGCCAACTATGTCAATGACGATTGTACCCCAAAGTATAGGTTTGAACAACAGTCAACAGATTTAACGCTGACTTTGCAGCCTTTTCATTTCGTGTTGTACATCTAAAGCAATCTGCAATGCTTCATTTAATAAGCGTCCATGTTCAGTAGCTTGTTCAGTGACTTGCATAGCGGCTAAAGCTGCTAAGTTATTGATAAATAGTTCCGTATTACCGAGAATAAAATTTTTGTTTTCTCTCAAAATTTTTTCGGTCTTCAAAGCGCGAACCAAATCAGATCTTGTGAGTTGTAGCGCTTCAATTACTAGCTCTCTTTGCTTGATGCTCACATCTGGATTACCTGCATCTTCGATTTGATCATTGATATCTATAGCTTTGATTACTGCATTATACCTCTCAACATCGGTTAACAAAATTTCCAGAGAATTTGTCATTTTAGTTTTCAGTACTTTGCTGCGTTGTCTCCAGAGTAAATATAAGCCTGTTTGTATAACCCCAGCCACCCACAAACTAAAGATGATGAATACTATCCAGGATGGCAGTGCAATCCAACTTGCAAATAGCTTGATAAAAACATCAAATAGCAGATAGCCAAACACAAATATAGAAAAGCCAATAAAAACTACAGTAGCACTCTCAGTTCCTTTGATTTTTGCTAGAATCTGCTTGACAAATTTTCTGACAGGATTAATTATAATTAAAAGTTCATCTTCAACAGGCAAGTTAGTCAAATCTTGCAGTTCTTTTGGACTAATCTCTAATCCCCGTAAATCATCACGCACAGCTTTCTTCACCTCGCCAGCATAGTTATTTAATACAATATAACAATCAAATTCCTGGGATGCTGATAAAACAATATTTTTATCCCGAAAATGTAATTTTTATTAATTAATCGTGAGCAACAAATAACTCATTTTCTCTACAATCTGATACTTTTGAGCCAATATAGCCAATATAATTATTTATAGCTAGAGATTAGCGTAGGCGCAAGCCAATCAACTAAATAGCTAAATAGGTGGGCACAAATAATGTGTACTGCTAAAGGTCATCATTGGTCATTGGTAAGGTTTTCAGGTATTTTGACGCAAAGTACATAGTTTTGTTTATTTAAGTCTACTTACCTGATTGACTTACGCAACTGGGATATTATTTTAATTCAGTCATAAACCGTTTGACAAAACCTACTAAAATCTACTAGTGTAGAAATGCGTAATGGTTTTCGTCTTTATAAAGGCAAAACCTTTAGAGGTGCAACGGCTGCACTCACTATCTCCTCTGCTGTATAAGCATTGGGGAATACTTTTCTAGATATTTGTAAAGAACCATTGACATCTGCATTAATCTTGGTTCCATTACTAGACTCAAATAAACCACGCTTAACTCTCTTACCTAAATACGTAGAGTGTTTAACGGGCTGCTCTAGGTCTAATGCACTTGTCTTACTGGTATAAGATTCTTCAGTCACTACAACTTTGATTCCTGCTAATTGACATTTGTATGTTATCTGGTCAATTAATCTTGCATGGGGAATCTGTGTAAAAGATTGATTGTTCTTTTTACCTATATTGATATTTTGCTTCCAGTTATTGTTTTTACCTATAACTAAAGTACCAATATCACTAGCTCTAAGTAGGTTAACTATGGTTCTACTTGTATTGTGCAGATAATTGTCAACGTAATTGTTTCTATAGGTAGTTAGAGATTGAATCCGCTTACTTGATTTGCGTTTCTCACCTAACTGAGCTTGTAACTTAGCCTTAGTTTTGTTATAGAACTGGTTTACTGACTTTAAAGGTCGTCCATTAATCAACAAAGGTGTAAATCCGCCTTTGTTTGAAGTTAAGGCTACTAAGTTAGTTAAACCAAGGTCAACGCCCGCTACATACTCACTGGTAGATTGTTCCTCTTCCTGCTTATAATATACAATCTCAACTACATAACAAGTCGGACGAGGTATTAATCGCACCTCAACTACATTATCTACCTTAGTTGGAATCTGAATATCACTCATTGACAAGTGACAGATACCAAGTTTTAGTTCAGCTTTGTATACTGACTCATGATAATAGATAACTACGTTGCGTCCTTTAGTCTTATCCTTGTAACCTGGTATTCTCGGTTCACCTAAAAACTTAGAAGGATTCTTCTTCCATTCTTTGTGTGCTTCAAAGTAACCAGTCCAAGTAGAAACCAGTCGTTTAATAATTTGTTTACTAACTTTTGTCGGTAAAGCACGATAATCTACACAGTCTTTAGTCAGATGATAAAGATCAGTCAGACTATACTTTTTACCAGTAGCAAAGAAATGTTGACGACAAATGTAATTAGCTGCATTGTATAAGTTTTTTGACAGGAAGGATAGTTGATCAATCTGTTGCCAATGTGGGTGAGATTGTTTAATGATATGTCTTTCAACTAAAATCATTTTTTCCTCCTTCTTTCTGCTATGCTGTGCATAGCAATTTACTCCAATACATATACTATATAGCATAACCTTATCAGATTTAAATAGTATTTAGTAGTATTTATGAGCTTTACTGTTTACTGTTCACAACCCCTCTGGGGAATCAAGATACGCCCAGCGTCTCATTGGCGTAGCCTCTCCCAGAGAAGAGAGCAATTTAGTCCCAAAGATCAGGGATACAAACAGAGATAGAGACGCTGACTACATAACCCAAGTTGCTACCAGGCAAAAGTTTCCAGGATAAGATGCTCCACAGCTAGAGGGCTATTTGTCACTATTCTAGCTAGCCAATAGTCTAAGGGCAATGGTTGAGGCTAATATCCTTGACTTTGCTGTGCTAACTCTCTGCAAAAGTGCTGTACTCTTTTACCTCTTGGGGCTGATAGTCGAAATTTTGTAAGTTCAATTCAAAAAAAATCTACTTTTACAACAAGTCCATCATATTTTTTTATGTACCATTGCTGTCAACTATCTAAAGGCTGAAAAATCTAGTTAAACATGCGTCCGTTAGCTAGTTGTATATTCAATATTCAAGACAATATATTGGAATGAAATATAAATAACCAGGACAAATAGCCAGAGAAATTCATTTCCCTGATACTAATAGGAATCCTGTATGTCGGTTTTCAGTTGAGTGAGGTACCATAACCCCACCCCCTAAGCCCAAACGAGGAGCTTGCTCTGATATAGCTCAGTAGACCAGGAAAATTCAGATATTACAAGACGGTTCAGTTAGAGCGAAAAACCTCAACCAAACCTACGATTCTCCCTAACACCAAGCGTATTGTTCTATATTCACTATTTCTAACTAATGTTAGACAGCGGCTACAAGTGAATTTCAAGATATTTTATTTATTGTAAAAACGATTCTAGTATTTTCTGGAGGACATTTTTGTGGGTAATTTATTTTGTTGGTCATCAGCAAAGGTAACTTTGTTAACCCTGGGAATAACAGCCGCTATGTTAACTCCCATGACAATTTCTCATGTAGGTTTAGCTCAAACTCCTGTTCCGAGTACAACCCCCTCAAATACTCCTGCTTCATCTGCTAATTTGTCTGATGTTGGTTCAGATTATTGGGCGCATCCATTTATTCAAGCCCTAGTCAAAAGAAATATTATTGCTGGCTTTCCTGATGGAACTTTTAAGCCAGACCAACCAGTGAATCGGGCTGAATTTGCGACAATGATTCAAAAAGCTTTTAACCAAAACCCAATTCGCGAAAGTGCAACTAGATTTAGTGATGTTCCTGCTAATTACTGGGCGGCTACAGCAATTCAGAAAGCTTATGAAACTGGATTTATGACGGGTTATCCGGGTAATTTGTTTCGACCAAATCAGCAAATTCCTAAAGTACAGGCGATTGTAGCTATAACAAATGGTTTAGGTTTAAATACTAGCCAAACTGGGTTAGGTGGTGCGGATACCTATTATACAGACGCCTCAGCGATTCCAAATTATGCGATGAATAATATCGCAGCGGCTACACAAGCCAATCTTGTTGTCAACTATCCCAATGTAAATCAACTTAATCCAGCAGCGCCTTTAACTCGTGCTGAAGCTGCGGCAATTTTGTATCAAGCTTTGGTTAAGCAGGGACAATTACCACCCCTTGCTAGCAACGAACCCGCCGCTAATTATATCGCGGGTAGAACTCCTGGCAATACTCAAACTGGAAATACTCAAACCAGAAATGACATTGTTTCTGTTGCTGCATCTAGTAATTCTTTGACAACCCTGACCTTGTTATTAAAAACAGCAGGTCTAACAGATACTCTACAACAATCGGGGCCTTATACAGTTTTTGCGCCCACTGATGCAGCCTTTGCGGCTTTACCTCCTGGGACTATACAACAGCTACAGCTACCAGAAAACCGAGAAACACTGATTAAAATTTTGAGATACCATGTGGTTCCTGGTCAACTAACTGCTAGTCAACTTTCGGGTTCTGAAGTGACAACGGTTGAGAACGCGCCTGTAAACATCAAAACTGATCCTGCTAGCAATCAAATTTCAGTCAATGGCGCAAGAGTTCTCCAAACAGGAGTTCCAGCCAGCAATGGTGTGATCTATCCTATTAACGAAGTCCTATTACCACCTACCCTAGGAGTTAGTCAACAGCCGCCAGAGGGAACTAATCAGGGAGGAACTACTACCAATGGTGTGACACCAGGTACAAGCACTCGCGGTGGCTCTAGCTATGTCGGCGTTGCTGGTAATATTGGTTTACTTGGTAATGCAGCTATCAGCGAAGGTAACGTAGCGGTTATTAGCAAAATTGGTCTGACAAACGCTGTATCAGTACGACCATCGGTCATTTTTGGCGAAAATACACTGTTTTTCGTGCCTGTGACTTTGGATTTCTTTCCCCGTTCAGTCAATCCTACAGGTGAACAAATGTTTCCGATATCTCCTTATGTAGGTGCTGGTCTAGCTGTTGAAGCCAAGGGCGATACTAATTTTGGTTTGCTGCTAACTGGCGGTGTAGACATTCCTTTAAGTTCGCGTTTTACGGTAACAGGCGCAATAAATGCAGCTTTTTTGAATGAAACTGATGTGGGACTGCTATTCGGAGTTGGCTATAACTTTTAAGAGTTAAGTAGTGTCATATCTTGCACCATTATCTTATGAATATGCTCGATTGATCAGGTACAAGAACCCCACCTCTAACCCCCTAAGCGCAAGCAAGGAGGGGGTTATCATCCAATACAGTTCAGTTAAGGAAAATTGTCGTAGGGGCACGGCACGAATAAAATTGTCATTAGAAGAAAAGATTTTGGATGCCGTGCCCCTACACTGTATACCATTTGAGTCTAACTGAACTGTATTGGGTTATCATCAGGGTAAGCGCATCTAATTTGTATTTTAAAACACAGATTATTTGCCTAAAATGTGAATACAAATATCATTTGAGTATTAAATACAATATCCTCTAGCTTTCCCTAGAAAGACTAGGGTTGTTTGTTATTTTTTTATACTTTAAATATTAAGTTTTATTAAGAGAAGCAAAAACTGTGATAAACTGTCATAATATTAGTGAATAGTTTAAAGAGAGGAAAGTTAGAATACTTACTCTGTAAGACTTAAGGGGTTATAGCGCAGTTGGTAGCGCACTTCAATGGCATTGAAGGGGTCAGCGGTTCGAATCCGCTTAGCTCCATTTGAAGATTAAATAATTATTCTCACTTTTAAAGAAAAAAGTTGAAATTGTTCTACGCGAACAGCGTACTCGCAGTGTGGGGATTGACCTTCGCGCAGCGTGCCGTAGACACGATTGCATCCATTCCCTTATGAACCTGTGGTTGATAAGGAAATGGACGTATGAGTTGTCAATAATCTTGTTGACAAGCTTACCTTTTTCTTAAGTTGTCACCTATAGGCTCTGCATGGTAACGATATCATCAGCACTCCCCTAATTATAGACTAAAAACATTACCAGAGTGCAATAACCACGAATATCCTGAACCCAGGATAGCAATCAAAGTGATGATGGCAATAAGAATCAAGATATTCCACGGTTTTGTCGGCAAAGTTTCTGTGACTCGGATAGTTTGTAGAGGGAATTTATTGAGTAACTCGTCCGCTCTTACTTCGCCTTTAACAATTAGATCCACACCAGGCCAGACGAGGTTAGTCTATAGGGATACTATTTTATTTTTGAAATACACCAAGAGTGGGCATTGCCCACCCTACAGATACTTGTATCGGATAAAGAAATAAAACATTATTGCTATATTTGCAGATGTTGTACTTTTTCTATGAATCAGATTCTGCTAAAAGCTGAACGTTTTTAGCAACATCTTCCCCCTGATCATTTTTACCTATAGAAAACTGTACACTTGCTCCTTCTGTTAAATCATTAAAATCTGCATTAACGAGATCGGTATAGTGAAAGAACAAATTATTAGGCGGCCATTTAATGAATCCGTAACCTTGCTTTAAGTTCACAATTGTACTCTTTGGTTCTTGCGTACTTAGCGTGCTAAATATGTTGAAAAATAAGCTTGAACTCCTTGCTGGGATAAGATGACAGCCATTATTTACTGCCTTTTAGGTCTGATGATTAAAATTTTGGCTATAAGCGCCTGTAAGCTTTGATTTTAAAACAAAGTTATCGACTGTAATTAAAAATTTAGCACGTTAAGTACGCAAGAACCACATTCCGTAGCGCTGATATCCGCGAATTATTCCAGTGAAATCTCCATTTTCTATTATGGCTTGAGCTACTTGGTTCATGGTAGTCTCATCGTCAAACACATGCGCCGCTAGTCCTCGTTTAAGGAGTCTTTGCATTTGAGGTGTACCGGCTATATGCCAATACAGTTCAGTTAGGCTCGAATGATATACACTGTAGGGGCACGGCATCCAAAATTTTTTCTTCTAATGACAATTTTATTCGTGCCGTGCCCCTACGACAATTTTCCTTAACTGAACTGTATTGGGCTATATGCTTGGCAACTTGTCTAGCATCAAGAATAATTTCATGCTCAATTTTATTCATTATTCGTATTTTTATACTTTACATCAACAGCCTATCCATAACCGGCAAGAAAACAAAAAAACGGTAGAGCAATAAACACTCTACCGTTTTCTAATTTATTATTTGAGATTTAATCCCAAATTTGAAATTTTAAATCTTACTCAACCCCTTGAGGTAATAATTCCCGTCGCTGTTGAGAAGTTACATTTACAGTGCCGGTTTCATCGACATCAACGAAGGCGATATCGCCATCTTTAATGCGACCAGACAGAATTTCTTCTGCTAGGCTATCTTCTAACAAGCGCATAATCGCCCGACGTAAGGGTCTAGCACCGTAACTGGGGCTGTAACCCTCAGTTATCAAGCGATCCTTGAAGCGATCGCTCACTTCTAAGGTGATACCTTTTTCTGTTAGGCGACCAAACACTTCTTTGAGCATGATTTCGGCGATTTGGGTAACTTCCACCTTGCTCAACTGACGGAAGACGATAATTTCATCTAGACGGTTGAGGAACTCTGGACGGAAGTATTGCTTCAGTTCTTCGTTCACCAAGTTTTTAATGCGGTTGTACTGCGATTCGCTTTGATCTTCGCCAAACTCAAAGCCGATACCGCCGCCGCCTTTTTCAATTACCTTAGAACCGATATTTGATGTTAAAATCAGCAAGGTGTTCTTGAAGTCCACCGTGCGACCTTTGGCATCGGTTAACCGACCGTCTTCTAAGATTTGCAGCAGCATGTTGAAGACATCGGGGTGAGCTTTTTCGATTTCGTCGAATAGCACCACGGTGTAAGGACGCCGCCGCACGGCTTCGGTCAACTGACCGCCTTCGTTATAACCAACATATCCAGGAGGCGAACCAATCAGTTTGCTGACGGTGTGGCGCTCCATGTATTCCGACATATCCAAGCGAATCATCGCTTCTTCAGAACCGAAGAAGTAAGAAGCCAAGGATTTCGCTAACTCAGTTTTACCAACGCCGGTCGGACCTGAGAAGACAAAGCTAGCGATGGGTCGGTTGGGATTTTTCAAGCCGACACGAGCGCGACGAATGGCGCGGGAAACTGCCTTTACAGCCTCTTCTTGACCGATGAGACGCTGGTGTAAGGTGTCTTCCATGTGCAACAGCTTCTCAGATTCGGATTCGGTGAGTTTGTTCACCGGTACACCAGTCCAGGAAGCGACGATGTGGGCAATATCCTCTTCTGTCACCACAGGTTCTAGACCTTCGTTACCAGTGGCGTTAGACTTGGTTTGAGCGATCGCCCGGATTTCGGCTTTGATTTCCATTTCGCGATCGCGCAGTTCCCCGGCTCGGTCAAAGTCTTGGGAACGAACGGCGTCATCTTTTTCTTTTAAGATTTGGCGCAGTTCTTTGTCTAACTCTTTGGCTGCTGGTGGTAGTTGGGAGTTAATCAAGCGCACGCGAGAACCGGCTTCGTCAATTAAGTCAATCGCTTTATCTGGAAGATAGCGATCGCTAATATAACGATCAGATAATTTCGCCGCCGCTACCAATGCTTCATCAGAGATTTTCAGCTTGTGGTGTTGCTCGTAGCGCTCACGCAGCCCATGCAAAATCTCAATTGTTTCGTCAACTGAGGGTTCACCTACCATGACTGGCTGGAAGCGCCGCTCTAATGCTGCATCCCGCTCAATGTGCTTGCGGTATTCATCCAAGGTTGTCGCGCCGATACATTGCAATTCCCCTCTGGCCAATGCTGGCTTGAGGATATTTGCCGCATCAATCGCTCCTTCAGCCGCACCCGCACCAATGAGGGTGTGTACCTCGTCAATCACCAGAATCACGTTACCCGCCGAGCGGATTTCATCCATGATTTTCTTTAGGCGTTCTTCAAATTCGCCTCGGTACTTGGTACCTGCTACCAGCAAGCCGATATCCAGTGTAACTACGCGCTTATCTTCCAGGATGTCGGGGACATCTTTGTTAGCAATCCGTGTCGCTAAACCTTCAGCGATCGCCGTTTTACCAACCCCTGGTTCGCCAATTAGCACTGGGTTATTTTTCGTCCGGCGTCCCAAAATCTGAATTACACGCTCGATTTCTTTAGCGCGTCCTACCACCGGATCGAGTTTATTATCCGTTGCCATTTGGGTCAGGTTGGAGCCAAATTCATCCAAGGTTGGAGTTTTGGTGCGTCCTGATTGTCCAGGCGAAGAAACTTCTGCTGTTTCTCCCAGCATCCGAATTACTTGGGTTCTTACCTTAGATAGATCCACACCAAGATTTTCTAGCACTCTGGCTGCTACACCTTCCCCTTCCCGGATCAGGCCCAACAACAGATGCTCGGTGCCAATGTAGTTATGGCCTAATTGGCGCGCTTCTTCTAAGGATAGTTCCAGAACTCGCTTTGCCCGTGGCGTAAACGGAATTTCCACGGCCACAAAGCCCGAACCCCGGCCTATGATTTTCTCTACTTCAATTCGGGCGTCTTTGAGATTGACCCCCATTGATTTCAGCACCTTAGCCGCAACTCCCGTCCCTTCACCAATCAGACCCAGGAGGATCTGTTCAGTGCCGACGAAATTGTGGCCTAAACGGCGGGCCTCTTCTTGGGCCAGCATGATTACCTTAATGGCTTTTTCTGTGAAGCGTTCAAACATGGCATTTTTCCCATCACCTGCGTCGTGCCGGTATGCTGATTTTAGCACAGGCTAAGATTTTAGATGCTTGTATCAAAAAATCGGCATCCACGCATTATTACTCAAGTTGATGGCGTAATCGTTAATTATTTATAACTTATGTCTGGATTCGGTACTGATGAAGTACAATTTCCTAGGGTTTTTGGGATTAACTACGCACAAAAAAGCCTCGGAATTGAACTTTTTTCAACCACTTCCAAAGGAAGATATGTATCATATCTATTTCGCAAAATCAACTATTTTTGGGAATGATATTTTTTTTAAATTAAAAACTGTATCGAAATAAATAATTCTCATATAAAGTGGTAAAGAAAAGTTTATGTTTTTTTCATATGCCAAGAGGATTTGCTGAGGCGATCGCTAACAATAGTCTCCCACTGGCGTAAAGTTGCGGAAAATTGGGGCTGTTGTAAATCTGAACGCCAAAGAATTAAAGCATCCTCGTGATCTTTGTAATAACGTGGGCGGCGTCCAGCTGTTTTGAAGCCAAATTTTTGATATAAAGATATAGCCCCCAAGTTGGAAGCTCGGACTTCGAGGGTAGCTCGTTCTAAGCCGCGATCGCTAGCTGTCTTGAGAAGGGCACATAGCAAAGCCTGCCCTAAACCTTGACGGTGATATTCGGGATGAACTGCCAAAATTGTAATGTGGGCTTCTTCTAAAATTGACCAAAAGCAACCCATTCCCAGCAGATTCAAGCTAGAGGGAGGGGAGAATAAACCAAGTAAATCACTGTTGGGACTGTCCAATTCTCGTTGGTAGGCGTCTAGAGTCCACATACCGCCAAAACAAACTTGATCAAGTTCCAGCAATGCACTCAGATGATCTGATGTCAGTGATTGTAATTCTAAATCTAATGAGATCACAAGTGTTGGAAAGAAAAGCAAACTCTTTGTAAACTGAGAATCGGGAGACGAGAAAATACGTGCGGCCAGCGCGAAATCAACGCTCGTGGACAAGACCCGCCGGCGGGCTTGGTGGAAACGAGAAGTAAACTTACACAAATCGAAGTAAATATTTAGTTTTCCTCGATTTGTGTAAGTTTTATCAGGCAAATATTCACGCCCGTAATTTGATTAAGGACAACTTTTATATTATGGTATCGACTTACCCTGCTGGGGTTCAAGAGGCTGGCAGTCAATTTTTAGCTCAAGGGAGCAGCACAAATGGGAATATTTCGCCCAATCAGGAACTTCTACCTTTGAGTGCCAAAGTCAATAGTTATGGATGTCTGGAAATTGGTGGTTGTGATATCACAACCCTAGTTCAACAGTTTGGCTCACCCTTGTATATTTTAGATGAAGAAACCCTGCGTACGGCTTGTCAGCAATATCGGGATGCTTTCAAGCAATATTATCAAGGTGAATCTCAGGTATTATATGCCTCAAAAGCGTGGAATTGTTTAGCAGTCTGTGCGATCGCCGCATCAGAAGGGTTAGGAATTGATGTGGTTTCTGGTGGTGAACTATACACCGCCCTGAGTGCTGGTGTCAATCCTGATAAAATCTATCTCCACGGTAATAATAAATCTCGTGAAGAACTAGTTTTAGCTATTGACTCTGGTGTCACCATTGTGGTGGATAACTGGCATGAGTTAAAGACCCTAGTCCAGATAAATGGGGAGAACAGGGGAAGTTCTCTCCCCAGCACTCCGATTATGCTACGGGTAACTCCAGGTATTGAATGTCATACACATGAATACATTCGTACTGGACACTTAGATAGTAAATTTGGCTTTGATCCAAATGATTTAGATGAAGTTTTCAGCTTTGTCAGTCAGCAATCTAGCCTTAACTGCGTAGGGTTACATGCTCATATTGGTTCCCAAATTTTTGAACGCCAACCCCATCAAGATTTAGCTGCTGTGATGGTGCAGTGGTTACGAGAAGCAGGAAAATATAGTTTAAATATTACCGAGTTAAATGTTGGTGGTGGTTTAGGGATTAAGTATACAGAATCTGACGACCCCCCGAGTATTGAAGAATGGGTAAAGGCGATTTGTGAAGTAATTCAATCCGCTTGTGCAGCCGAAAATCTGCCTTTGCCAAAATTACTATCGGAACCGGGGCGATCGCTGATTGCCACAGCTTGCGTCACTGCTTATACTATTGGTTCATCCAAAGTTATTCCAGAAATTCGCACCTACGTGGCAGTTGATGGAGGAATGTCGGATAATCCGCGCCCAATTACTTACCAGTCAGTTTATCGAGCAGTAGTTGCCAATAAAATATCTGCTCCGCTCACAGAAACTGTCACAATTGCCGGTAAACATTGTGAATCAGGGGATATTTTAATCAAAAATGCCCGCCTGCCAAAAACTGAACCAGGAGATATTTTCGTAGTTATGGGAACTGGTGCGTACAATTACAGTATGGCATCTAACTATAACCGCTTACCGCGACCGGCAGCAGTTTTAGTGGCAAATGGCGAAGCCAACTTGATTTTACGGCGTGAAACTTATCAAGATGTGATTCGCCAAGATTGCCTACCAGAAAGACTTAAGTAAAGAGTCAGAAACCCCACGCCTAAAGGCGGGGGCTTGAAAAAGCCCATCTGACCAGCCTAAGTCTTAACTGACTACGTTAGTGGCAAGAGTTTAAGACCTACCAGGGAATGCGTAGCTAGTTCCTTGCTCTAGAACCAAACTGTTAAACAGATGTACAAGGGTTAAGTCAGTGCAGTTTGGATAGTTACCGACCACTAACATTGGCGTTCGCGCAGCGTCTCCTCTTAGGAGAAGCTAACATTACCCGAAAGGAGGCACTTTATGTGCAAAGTTTTTGTAATTAATACCGAAAAAAGACCACTAAACCCAATTCATTCAGCACAAGCAAGACAACTATTAAGGAGCAAAAAAGCAGCCATTTATCGCCGCTTTCCATTCACTATTATTCTTAAAGAATTACACTCATCGCCAGTACAACCACTGCGATTAAAGCTTGACCCTGGTGCTAAAACCACAGGTATAGCATTAGTTAACGATGCAACTGGCGAAATAGTTTTTGCTGATGAATTAAAACATAGAGGTTTTGCGATTAGAGATGCTCTTACCTCAAGGAGACAATTAAGACGTGGCAGAAGAAATCGCAAAACCCGTTACAGAAAACCCATATTCTTAAACAGAACACGCCCAGAAGAATGGTTAGCACCTAGCCTTATGAGTCGGGTTCACAATGTTGAAACATGGGTAAACAGATTGCGTAAATTTGCACCAATCACAGCGATTAGTACCGAATTAGTCAAGTTTGATATGCAATTAATGCGTAATCCTGAAATCGAAGGCAAGGAATATCAGCAAGGTACATTAGCTGGATATGAAACCAGAGAATATCTACTTGAAAAGTGGAATCGGCAATGCGCCTATTGTGGTGTCAAAGACGTACCTTTGCAGATTGAACACATTCACCCACGTTCTAAAGGTGGGTCTAATTCAATCACAAACCTTGCATTAAGTTGCGAAAAATGCAACATCAAAAAAGGGACTAAGGATATTAAGGATTTCCTCTCTACGAGAGGCTGCGCCAACAAAAAAGACCCTACTAAGTTACAGAAAATCTTGGCACAAGCTAAGAAACCGTTGGCTGATGCAGCAGCAGTTAATGCTACTAGATACAAGCTTTTAGAGGTTTTGAAATCTACGGGTTTACCCGTTGAATGTGGCTCTGGAGGTCTAACAAAGTTCAATAGAACTAGTCAGCAATTAATCAAGACTCATTGGATTGATGCTGCTTGTGTTGGTAAATCAACACCAACATTAAATATCAAAGGTATCAAACCATTGTTGATTACAGCTAATGGACACGGAACAAGGCAGATGGCTGGCACTGATAAATTCGGGTTCCCTACTCGTCATCGTTCAAATAAACAAATCCATTTTGGATTTCAAACTGGAGATATTATTAAAGCGGTTGTTACCAGTGGTAAAAAAGTTGGCGAATATTTAGGACGTGTTTTGTGTCGTGCCACGGGTAGTTTTGATATCGCTACCAAGACCGGAAGAATATCAGGAATAAGCCATAAATATTGTTCAGCGATTCACAAAAAGGATGGATATAGTTATGCCTTTTGAAGCAATCTTGACGGCGAATAAATTCGCCTGCGCCTTACCCCCATGTCTAAAGCCAGGGGCTTCCACGGCGCGTTCGCGTAGCGTCACGAAGTGAGGACTTTGGTGAGGAGTGAATCAATTTTGGATTTTGGATTTTGGATTTTAGATTTATTCCACGAATAAATTCGGGGGCTTGGGACCAGTTTAGATTTTAAATTTTGAATCTTCAATTCCATTATTTAAAATCTAAAATCTAAAATTCGGTGAGGAGTCAGGAGTTAGGAGTAACTCCTAACTCCTAAGTGTATTTGTATTTGTATTTGTATTTGTAATCCAGATGTCATGAGAGATTGGTCAAAGCAATGGCTGACAAACCTGGGATGGTCGCAGTCCTTGCTGCTTGGGACTCTGGATATTATGTTTGTTTTGGCGCTGACGTACATGATACTAGTTATTATTAGTGAGCGCCGAACACTGTGGATGGTACGCGGATTTATTATCTTGATGTTAGCCTCAGCAATCAGTAACAGATTAGGGCTACCATTGTTAAATTTTGTACTAGAAAAATTGGTCATTGGCTGTGCTGTGGCGATGGCGGTTGCTCTCCAGTCAGAGTTTCGGCGATTTTTGGAACAATTAGGACGTGGCGAATTCCGTCAGTTATTTCAACCATCCAGTCTTGCAGTGCCAAAATCCGATAGTGTAATTGATGAAATTGTAGAAGCAGTTAAAGAACTGTCGAAAAACCGGATTGGAGCATTGCTGATTTTGGAAACAACAAGCCCGATTGATGAGCGGGATTTTTCTGTACCCGGAGTAAAATTGAATGCTGAGGTTTCTAAGGAACTAATACAGACAATTTTTCAGCCAAAAACTTTGTTACATGATGGCGCGACCTTAATCCGTGGCTCACGGATTGTAGCATCGGGTATAATTTTACCACTTTCGGGACGCACAGCCTCGCGCCAGTTGGGAACACGCCATCGGGCGGCAATGGGAATTACTGAGCGGGTCGAAAATTGCATTTGTGTCGTTGTATCAGAAGAAACAGGTTCTATTTCCTTAGCAGAACGGGGAAGCCTGAATAGACCTCTGACGATTAGGACACTGAAAGAGTCTTTAGATGCTCGATTGTCCCCATCTGGAGATCGGGAAGCTGTTGCTCCTGGTTTGTTAAGTTTGGGTCGTCAACTTGGTATAAATACACTAGCACTAGTTTCGCGTTTACTCCGATTACCATCGACCGCTTCTCGGAATAAAAAATGACAGCACAACAAACTGAACTGGAAGATTTGCCTCCTGGCTTAAAACGAGAATTACTACCCAAGCACGTTGCAGTGATTATGGATGGCAATGGTCGATGGGCTAAACGTCAAGGTCTACCCAGAATTATGGGTCATAAACGGGGAGTAGATGCTCTTAAGGATTTACTCCGCTGCTGTAAAGATTGGGGAATAGAAGCCCTGACGGCTTATGCTTTTTCGACGGAAAACTGGAAACGACCGCAGGAAGAAGTAGATTTTTTAATGACTCTGTTCCAAAGAGTTTTGCGCCAAGAACTGAAAGAAATGGTGGAAGAAAATGTTCAAATTCAGTTTGTGGGAAATTTGAAGGCCTTACCGCGATCGCTCCAAGAGGAGATTTCCCGCTCAATGGCAGAAACTCTCAATAATCGTGCTATCCGGTTTACAGTAGCCACAAATTATGGTGGACGACAAGAAATTTTACAGGCTTGTCGAGCGATCGCCGAAAAAGTCCAACAGGGTTTGTTACAACCTGATGAAATTGATGAAGCGGTATTTGAACGCCACCTCTACACAGCAGGAATTGCTGACCCAGATTTATTAATCCGTACTAGTGGAGAAATGCGCCTGTCAAATTTCCTGCTTTGGCAAATGGCTTATGGGGAAATTTATATCACCGATACTCTCTGGCCAGATTTTGACCGCACTGAATTTCACCGCGCTTTGTCTGCTTACCAGCAACGAGAGAGGAGATTTGGGACAGTTTAATTTTTTCTGTGTCAGTTCCTAACTATGCCGAGAAAAAATGCCCAACTCTATTCGTTGATTGTGAGATCTCAATGCTTAATCGTGCAGATGCCAATTTTTTCTGATGGTTAACGATGGCTGGGCATTTTTTTGAGTGGATTACTCAGCGAAAAAGAACGGCCCATGCCATTGACTTTCTGCTTCCGCATCGCGCCAGAAGAATGCCAATTGGTTGCCAATTCTTGCCACTAATTCTAAATTACCTACATGACCAAAGTTGCTTTGGATCATCGTCACGGCATCTACTTGACCTACTTCTTGAGCAAAGAAAATAGGTCCATTCCAAGGCAGGTTTTCATCATCATTATCCCGCCAGTAGAATGCTAAACCACCGTCATTTGCAGGTACTACCAGTTCAAAATTACCTTGATTGCCAAAGCTACTTTGAATTAGTACGGGATTTCCTGACACTTCAACCGAACCGACAACGAATGGCCCATACCATTGACTTTCAGCTTCAGCATCGCGCCAAAAGAAAGCCAATTGGTTGCCAATCCGCGCCACTAATTCCAAATTACCTACATGACCAAAGTTGCTTTGGATCATCGTCACGGCATCTACTTGACCTAGTTCTTGAGCAAAGAAAATAGGTCCATTCCAAGGCAGGTTTTCATCATCATTATCCCGCCAGTAGAATGCTAAACCACCGTTATTTGCAGGTACTACCAGTTCAAAATTACCTTGATTGCCAAAGCTACTTTGAATTAGTACCGGATTTCCTGGCACTTCAACCGAACCGACAACGAATGGCCCATACCATTGACTTTCAGCTTCAGCATCGCGCCAAAAGAAAGCCAATTGGTTGCCAATCCGCGCCACTAATTCCAAATTACCTACATGACCAAAGTTGCTTTGGATCATCGTCACGGCATCTACTTGACCTAGTTCTTGAGCAAAGAAAATAGGTCCATTCCAAGGCAGGTTTTCATCATCATTATCCCGCCAGTAGAATGCTAAACCACCGTCATTTGCAGGGACTACCAGTTCAAAATTACCCAGATTGCCAAAGCTACTTTGAATTAGTACCGGATTAGCCAGAGGCTGGGATAAAGTCAATTCATTTTTCGTCATAATTCACTCTGTTAAGAACTTACCACGAATGAAAAAATGCTCAAAAAACTTAAAAATTCCCTGAACAATTACCTAGAGAAATCATAAATTTTATTTTCTGATATCTCTAGGCTAGATTAATTTTATCTTGACTATATAGGGTGTTAGCAATATCAAATTAATACAAAAGAATAGGTTGTTTCAAAAATAAAAACAATATTTCTGGGAAAAATTGCTTAATTTATTGAAGGTACTAGTGCTAAATGCTGAGTAAGAAAACAATTTTAGTTGCAATCAAAGAAGTTCTATTTTTTGTTTTATAATTAATCTACTATCACATGGATGGCGAGTAATTATATAAAATAATCTAGATTTTACTCGGATTTATCCGCCAGTTAACTTTTCTAACCTATACAGTTATCCATATCTAACTAAGTAGGTCGGCGCAAATAAACCGTACGGTCGAGGGTCGTCATTTGTCCTTTGTCATTGGTCATTGGTAAGAGTTTCAGGCTTGTTTACTTTTCTTAACATAGTTTGGTTTATTTCTGCCTACTTACTTAGCAACTTACGTTAATAAATTCATAGCTCAATACGGTTGAGTTAGGGAAAATTGTAGGTTGGGTTGAGGGACGTAGCAAGCTAGCCGTAGGCTAACCCAATATTTGGGGGGGTTTTGTTGGGTTACTCTTCTCCTGCGGAGACGCTACGCGAACGAGAAGCCCCTTCGGGTCTACGTTCCTCAAGCCAACCTACGGAAATGTTCAATTTTAGGCTTAACTAAACCGTATTGGCTTAAGGTCCTGCAAAAACTGCTTGTTCAATATCTTCCCGACTGAGAGAATACTTAAACGAGCGTTGGATATCTTGCCGATTTTCCCCAGCTTCGATATATCGGACGACAATTTGCTCAACATCGAGTAATACTTCGGCTTGCCAACGAGGACGCTGTAAACGCCAGCAATGTAGCTGTGCTTCATCTTGTTCACAGCCTTGGTCTTTGAGCCACTGCTCAATTTGTGGCAAGGTATGGTTATATAGAGGAGTGTCAGGGGAAACTAAAGCCATAAGTAATTAAGACTCAAAATTCAAAATTAACAAAAATAATTTTTATTTCCCCAAAGGTTATTCTCTTGGGAAAGATGGTGAATTTGCTGTGGTACTGATGGATGTGGTGGTAGTATTTGTGTTTGGAAAGCAGCCTCACCACGAGTTAAGCCAATGGCGATCGCCAACAGTAGACAACCCAAAAACGTCAACCCCAAGATAAACAAAGCAAAAATTTCACCAGTTGACAGGGGGCGATCGCTGGCGTCGAGGTAAGCTGATTTTGACCAATCATAGGGATTGACCATAGAATGATTCAAATCGGGAGGTGCTTGAATCACTCCAAAACGGGAATAGCCAATTTTCAGGTCATAGTTTAACCGTCGTTCTGGATTACTCAGGGTGGCGTAGGCTTCATTAAGAAGCTGAAATTTAGGTGTAGCCAGAGCCGCAGGTAATTCTGTAGTATCTGGATGATAGCGTTTGCTCAGTTCTCGATAAGCACGACGGATGTCGATAACCGATGCTGAGGGATGCAGTTCTAGCAGGGTGTAGTATGTTGGTTCACTGCTTGTTGGCATTGCCCCATTTTGATTCACGGCTTTTTGAGTCACCTTGCTTCAAGATGTTTTTTATATTCTAAATCGATTGTGAATGTGGAGAGAGCCAAGCACACACAGCAGGTTTAGCATCTAATTTAATATTTATTAAAGCATTAAAAGAGATGTGATGGACATGAGAATTAATCTCGAAAATATTTAAACGCTCATCGAAATTATTAGGACTTACGCATTTGTGACGAAAAATCAGTCTTTGCGATTACTTCGCGACCCACCCTTCGGGACAATCCGGGAACGGCTTCTCGAAGGATACTTAATGACGTAAAATCCTAGTTCGTTCGTCAGTCCTACATTTATTTTACCATTTAATAAACTTCATCATGGCTGCCAATATCAATTAATAAAATAACCATTTCTAACAATTTTTCATGTTCAGAGAAATTAAAGATGATTCTACAATCATAAGCAACATAACAAGACCACAATCCCGCTAAATCTCCTGTTAATTTGTGAGACTTTAACGATGGTATAAATGGAGCATCTGCCAAAAGCCTTAATACGTTAACAATTTTATTTTTTAATTCCGGGTTTTTCTTGATAATTTTTCTAAAAGACCGCTTAAATCCACTACTCCAGACAACTTCCATCATCATCTCCTAGTAAATCAGCGATCAAATCATCAACGCTTCCCCTATGAGCTGTTCCATCTTTAAAAGCCTGTTTTACTTCCTGAAAATTAGCCAAAATTTCAACCCGCCGATTTTCAATTCGTTGCTGGCGAAGAAATTCAAATAAATACTCTCGATCTTCTGTGGGCAAACTTTCAATAGAATTAATAATTTCTTGTAAAGTCATCATAGAACTTCCTCTCACGATGTTCTTTTTCATCTACCATGAATCTTTCTTTTAATGTGTTCATTGAATCTTAGCATTTTTCCTCAATTTTACTTCTGGACTCATTCTCATCCCTAACCTAATAAATCAGCACGGGGTTTAAAGGTTTCAATTTGGCGCAGTTTTTCGTAAAGTTCCCGTTCTTCAGCATTAATAGTTTTGGGAGTAACTATTTGAATTTCGACCAATTGATCGCCTCGTTTCCCCTTATCATCGGGGTAGCCTTTATTTGCTAACCGGAATTTTTGACCAGACCTAACTCCTTGAGGAATTGTCATTTTCACTGGACCATCAAGAGTTGGTGCTTCTACCTGTCCGCCTAAAACTGCTTCAGAGGGTGTGACAGGAACTTGGCAAGATATGTTGATACCATCTAGCTTAAATAAAGGATGGGGTTCGACGGTAATTTTTAAGTACAAATCACCCCCACCAATACCTTGGTTGCGGAGGCGGATAGTTTGACCTGTAACCATACCAGGAGGCATAGTAACTTCTAGGGATCGCCCATCTTCTAAACGAATGCGTTCATTGCCGCCTTGATAAGCTTTTTCTAGTGGTAAAGTTAATCTAGCTTCGATATCCCGACGGGTAGCGCGTGGTGGACTGGGAGGAACTGTGTATTCCACTCGGCTTTTTGGGGTACGAAATGGATCGCTAGTTGTGGTACTATTTCCCCCAGTTTTAGTCTCTTTGCGACCGCCTACACCAATTACTTGATTGATAAAGCTTTCAAAATCAGCAAATTGGCTAGGGTCTACATCTTGATTGCCTTTGCGACCGTTAGAAGGATTATCCCAGGTTTTGGTTTTTGGTGTCTGTTTATTGGCAAAGCCTTTTTGCTTCCAGTAGCGGCTAAACTGGTCGTACTGCGCCCGTTTAGCTGGGTCAGACAGGACTTCATAAGCCTCTCCAATATCTTTAAATTTTTCCTCTGCTTCTTTATTTCCTGGATTAAGATCAGGGTGATATTGTCGTGCTAATCGCCGATAAACTTTTTTAATTTCTTCACTGGTGGCTTCTTTAGGTACTCCTAAAATCTCGTAGTAATCGCGAAAATTCTGCAAATTTTGCATAGCCAGTTATTTAAATTTAGATTTTAGATTTTAGATGGTGGTAAAAAGTTAGGATTACTCCTAACTCCTCACTCCTAACTTTTATGAGGCTGATTACAACCAATCATTATCGTCATCATCCCAGTTATCTTGGTAGCTGGGTCGCGATTTGCGAGGGGAACGGTTGTCTGGGGCGGATGAACGAGTATCCCTCCCATAATCTCTACCGGAATCTCGGTTATAATCTCTACCGGAGTCTCGGTTATAATCCCTACCGGAATCTCGGTTATAATCTCTACCGGAATCTCTGCCATAATCCCTACCGGAGTTTCTCCCAGAGGAATCGCGATCGCGGTATGTATCTCTGGGAGTATCGCGTTCTCGGTCTTTGTCGCCGGTAAAAATTTCTTTAATTGCACCAAATAAATCATCGTCTTCGTCCTCAGCATAATACTGGCGGACTTCTCGGTTTAGTTCATACAAAGCATCTTGTAGGTCGGCGTAGGCTTGGTCAATTCCGCGATCGTCGTTTTCTTGTAAACTTTCCCGTAGTTCCCGACTAATATTGTCTATCTTTTGGCGGCGATTGCGGGCAAATTGCATTCCAAATTCTAGCGCTACCTCTCTGAGTTGGCGTTCTGCTTGTAAAATCAAGGCTTCAGAACGTGTGCGTTTTTCTACCCTTTCTTTGCGTTCGCGGTCGATTTCGGCATATTTTTGAGCTTCTTGTATCATCCGATTCACTTCTGATTCGCTTAAGGTAGAAGCGCCTTGAATTGTGATACTCTGCTCTCTTCCGGTGGTTCTATCCAGGGCTGTTACCTGTAAAATTCCGTTGGCATCAATATCAAATGATACCTGTACTTGCGGAATTCCCCTAGGCGCTGGCGGGATGCCATACAACTTAAAGCGTCCCAGGGACTTGTTATTTGCTGCCATTTCCCGTTCGCCTTGGACAACATGAATTTCCACGGTATTTTGGTTATTTTCGGATGTGGAAAAAATATCGGAACGGCGGACTGGTATAGTAGTGTTGCGGGGAATTAGTTTTTTCATGACACCGCCAATGGTTTCCAATCCCATCGATAGGGGGGTGACATCCAAGAGCAACACATCTTTGAGTTCACCTGCGAGAATGCCTGCTTGAATTGCTGCACCGACTGCTACCACTTCATCAGGGTTGACGTTTTCGTTTGGTTCTGTACCAATCAGGTCACGCACTAGTTGCTTGACGATTGGCATTCGGGTAGAACCACCTACTAATACTACTTCTTCAATATCTGCGGGTGTCAGACCGGAATCTTTTAGGGCGCGTTTGAGTGGGGTTCGTAACCGTCCCACCAAATCACCGCACAAACCTTCAAATTGAGAACGAGTCAGGCGGGTTTCTAGATGCTTGGGGCCATCTTCAGTAGCGGTGATGAAGGGTAAGTTAATATCGGTGACGCTGACGGCTGAAAGTTCGATTTTGGCCTTTTCGGCTGCTTCCATGAGCCGTTGCAAAGCTTGGCGATCGCGTCTTAAGTCTACTCCCTCGGTTTCCAAAAATTGGTCTGCCAACCAGTCTACAACTTTTTTGTCGAATTCATTACCGCCAAGTTGAGTATCTCCACTAGTAGCTTTGACTTCAAATACGCCATCACCGACTTCGAGAATCGATACGTCAAAGGTGCCACCACCCAAGTCAAATACTAAGATGGTTTCAGTGTCACCACGATCTAATCCGTAAGCCAAAGAGGCTGCGGTAGGTTCATTGAGAATCCGCAGTACTTCTAAACCGGCAATTCTGCCAGCATCTCTGGTTGCTTGGCGTTGGGAATCGTTAAAATAAGCAGGAACTGTAATTACTGCCCCTGTCACTGGTTCACCCAAATACCGACTAGCATCATCAGCCAGCTTCTTCAGCACCATGGCCGAAATTTCTTCTGGGGCGAATTCTTTATTCAAACGGGGACAGGAAATTTTAATATTACCAACTTCGTCTTTGCGGATGGTGTAAGGTATCCGCTTTGATTCTGGATTCAGTTCGCCATATTTGCGCCCAATGAACCGTTTAACGGAGAAAAAGGTGTTTTGGGGGTTGAGGACGGTTTGACGCCGTGCCATTTGCCCGACAACCCTTTCACCTTCTTTGCTGAAACCAACTACGGAGGGGGTTGTTCGCATTCCTTCTGCATTGGCAATCACCACCGGCTTGCCACCCTCCATCACGGCGACTACTGAGTTGGTTGTACCCAAGTCGATGCCGACTACCTTGCCCATGCGTTACTGTTCTCCTACTGTGTCTTACTATAATTTATTATGATTGAGCGGGACTATCTTGAGCTTGATGCTATTGGATGAAAAGTCCTTAATGGTATAATAATCATCATTAAGCTAGGAACTAATTAAAAGTTTAGCTAAAGTAGCTAGTTGCAAGACTAGGATAGCATTGACGATACTTACTATGCCCAATCAGTCTCAATTCTTGTCGTTTTGGTAGTCTAATTTACGGTTAACTGATGACTGATGACTCTTGAACGATTACAAAGTTACTTGGGTGCGATAGCCAGAGAACGCGATCCTTACATGGCGACAGCCGGACATTTTTTTGTCCAAGAATACATTCGCCAAGAATTTGCCCAATGGGGAAGTGTGGAAATCCACACCTTTGAAGTCAGGGGCAAAATCTGTAAAAATCTCATATTAAATTTACCCGGTCAAGCTAGACAGCAAAAGCGGGATTTACCACCAATTTTAATTGCAGCTCATTATGATGCTGTCCCAGGAACACCAGCAGCTGATGATAATGCCACAGGTGTGGCAGTAATGCTGGAACTAGCGAGAAAGTTTGCCACAGAACCTGTAAAATATCCTTTAAGGCTGGTGGCGTTTGATATGGAAGAATATGGCTTACTGGGTAGCACTGAGTATGTAGCCGTGTTACGCCAACAACAGCAACCGCTACGTTTAATGATGTCCCTAGAAATGCTGGGATATAAAGATTCTACTCCCGGATCTCAAAGTTACCCGCCCCCGTTAGAAAGATTTTACCCGAATCAAGGCGATTTTATCGCTTTAATTGGCAATTTGCGGACAATACCTGATTTAATTAGCATCAGCGGTAATATTCGTAAAGTTGGCGTATCTAGCCAATGGCTACCAGTACCAAACAGGGGTTTAATTGTTCCCCAAACCAGACTGAGTGATCATGCACCTTTTTGGGATGCAGGGTATCCAGCAATTATGGTGACAGATACAGCATTTTTGCGGAATCCCCATTATCACAAACCTAGTGATGCGATCGCTACTTTAGATTTAGATTTTCTGGCTGGTGTCTGTGCCGGGTTAGAATTGGGAATTCGGCGACTGTAAAAAATTCGCCTATAACAGTTAATATCTGTTGAAGAAAGTCGATTAAGACAATATACAAATAATTTGAATGCTGAAAAACAGTAATTTATCATCATTAAATCAATCTGTGCCAGTCATTTCTTCTTCTGTTGAAAGAATGAATTTGTATGATAAATTAAAATCAAAAATTATTCACAATTCTTATCTAGATAGAACGTTGGTTAGTTTCCAAGCAAATAAACAAGCTCCATTTTCTTCGTGGTTCAAGTATAGAGAAGGTTTTTCCGAACGCCTAGTTACCTATCTTCTTAAAGAATTAAAGCCACAACCAGGAATTTTACTCGATCCATTTTCTGGTTCTGGTTCATCTCTATTTGCTGCAAATGCTTTGCAGTGGAAAGCTATAGGAATTGAAATTTTACCTGTCGGCATTTTTGCGACAAAAGCAAGAATTATCGCTCAAAAAATTGATATAGAAACATTAAATACCATAATTTGTGATTTAAAGAAAGTAAATTTTTCTGACTACTATGACCAAAGTTATGCATTTAACCATTTGGCAATTACCCGTGGAGCGTTTTCTCGCGAAAATGAAGATAAATTAGCTGGTTATATTTCCTATTGCCATAATTATATTCTGAATGAGGATATACGTAACCTACTTATGTACGCTGCTTTTTGTATCCTTGAAGATATTAGCTATACCAGGAAAGATGGACAGTATCTGCGTTGGGATACTCGTTCAAGTCGTTCTAAAGGCAAGAAAGAGTTTAATAAGGGAGAAGTGTTAAATTTTGCAGATGCAATTCACCAAAAGTTAAATCAAATAGCATCAGATTTAGATGTCGGTTCTATTCAATTGGATTTATTTGGTAATCATCTACCAGCAAAATTGACCGTAGACAAATTTGAAAAAGGCGAAAATATAGAACCTGCTCTTTACCAAAGTTCCTGTTTAGAAATTCTGCCAATTCTCCAAGAAAGCAGTATTGATTTTGTCATGACCTCGCCTCCTTATGTTAATAGATATGATTACACTCGCACATATGCTCTTGAGCTAGCATTTTTGGGATGTGGTGAAGAAACAGTCAAGCATTTACGTCAGACCATGTTGTCATGTACTGTAGAAAATCGTGAAAAGCGTAATTATTTAGAAGATTATTATTTTAGTATAAAGCGTCATAAGGATTTTGTAAAAATAGATTCGATCTTCCAAAATCAGGCGGCGTTACAAGAAATACTAACAATTCTAGATAATTATAGAAAACAAGGAAAACTGAATAATAAAAACATTGTAAGAATGATAAGTAATTATTTTTACGAAATGTGCTTTGTCATCCATGAATTAGCTCGTGTCCTTAAACCTGGTGGCATAGTAGCAATGGTAAATGATAATGTTCAATATGCCGGCGAAGAAATTCCTGTAGACCTAATTTTATCTGACATAGCAGAGTCTTTCGGACTAGAAACGCGCTACATTTGGACATTAGGGCGAGGAAAAGGTAACAGTAGCCAGCAAATGGGAAATCACGGTCGTTCAGAACTACGTAAATGTGTATATATTTGGGAAAAGCAAGTACCGTGACAATAGATGACACAAATATCTTAACTGAAGCAAATCGCATAAATTACAGATTGCGTTCAACCTTCTTTTATCGCAAACTTAAGGAATACAACACACTATCTTTTCGTGCAAGAATTAATGCGCTATTACCTGTCCAGCATTTATATACTTGGGAAGGTAGGACAAGCTGGGGTATTGGGGAAGATGCATTTACTTATATCAATCAGCATCCCACTTTACAACTAATTCAGGTATTTTGCCACCCCAGGTTAATTCGAGAACATTCGACTTTATTAGCTTATTATCGGAATATTGCAGCACTTTCACAGAAAGCAGTTGGTTATTTAGTAAAAATAAATGTCAAAAAAATTGAAACCGATGCAGTTAATCGGTATTCTTTGACAGAAGACCAAGCCTTGGAACTTTCTCGACTGTTTAATGAACATATATCGCTCATTATTGATAGTTCTATCAACAATATTACAGAAGAAGAATTATATGGAATATTACTAGCTTCAACTGGGTCACAAATTGACGGTTCATGGCGTAATGCTATTGGAGAAGAAGCAGAAAAAGTTGTGCAAAGACTTATTATTAAAGAGGCTGAAGAACGAAATCTTCTTGCTGCTTTTATCCCCCGGATGAATACGGGAGTTGAACAATCCTGATAGACTTGAGGAACAAATAGGAAATATTGAATGCTATCGAGGTGTGATGCTAGCTAACCACACCTCAATACTGTTTTCTAATGAGCCAGATATTTCACTGTTAAATAATCAAGGTACAACAGTGGGTATAATTGAGGTAAAAGGAGGAGCTGATCCGGCCTGGGGCGCTTGAACGCTATGGGGCTGCTAAAAAATCTTTTGAGGAAGGTTTGCGGAGGAATTCCGATGTGAGAACCATTCTCGTTGCTAGCTGTATCACTAGTGAGGTGGATAATCGGATTAAAACTGACTCCACAATTTCCGCTTATTTTAACTTAACAGAAATATTGAGTGAGAATTCAAGACAATACGACCAATTTGTGCAAGAAGTGTTCTCACTCCTCCCAGCAGAATAACTGCATTATGCTTTCCTGCTGGGACTCAGGCTGAGTAAATCTTCCATATTGCGTTTCATGGTGTTGCAAATTGCATCTAGGGGTAAGTCGTTAGCGTCGTAACCAAAAGGGTTTTCGATTTCTAGTCCGATGGCTTCAATACCAAACAATGTAAAACTCACTAAAGCAGAGATTAAACCTGTCCACCAACCGAGACTATGCACCATTTGAAATGGTAGCAACAGGCAATAAAGTAATAATAATTGTTTAAGATGTATGGCGTAAGCCAAGGGCATAGGTGTTTTCAAAATTCTCTCACAAGCCCCTAAATTATCCACTAGATTGTTCAACAATTCTTGTAAGGAAGATAATTGGTAACTATTTAGACAATTGCGATGATATTGCTGCTGTAAATAATCTCCAATCCAGAAAGCTACTTCTAAGGGAGGATTATTCATAATCTTCAGTTCTTGATACATAGAAGATGGCATAAGTTCTTCTAGTTCACTATTTACCGGTTCTCCTCGCAAATGCAATTTTGTGGCTACAGCAAAAGCTACTATTAAACGCGATGCCTTAATTTTATCTTCTTTATCTTCATGGGAAATTTCTTCTACAGATACCCAGATTTGCCGTGTCAAGTTTCTGACATTATTTACTATAGAACCCCAGCATTTTCTCCCTTCCCAAAAGCGGTCATAAGCTGTGTTTGTACGAAAAACTAATAATAAGCCTAAAACGATACTGGGAATGACACCTGCTAAAATAGGTTGGGAAACAGGGATTTTGAAAAAATGAAGTACGGAAATTAGGAAACCAAAAAATCCACACCATAAGACATTTTTATAAATGGCTGTGATTACCGAACCTTTAAGCTGGAAAACCATTGGTAGGGATTGCCCTTTTTCAGTTTTCATCGACGTTTCCTGAAGATTTAAGGAATAAATTAATTGATATCAGATAATAATTCTATAGTCATCCGGTTAGATTTTACCCAAATCTAAGTATCTGTGGGGTGGGAATTGCTCACAAAAACTTGATCATCTGGGAAATTCCCACCCTACTAGACCTCTATAAATTTAACCTTTCACACTCCCCCTGCCCAAAAACTCCAGGCACAAGGGGGTGGAGTTTTTTATTGTTTAATTAGGTTGACTTACTTGTTTTTTGATAACTTACAAATAGTATATCTGGCAATTGAGGAACCTACGATGACTTGGGAATTTTGGATTGATCGGGGTGGTACATTTACTGATATTATAGCAAAGCGCCCCGATGGGCAACTGGTAATTCATAAGCTATTGTCAGAAAATCCTGAACGCTACACCGATGCAGCAGTCCAAGGAATTCGCGAGATTTTGGGTGTTGCTGCTAATGCGCCAACTCCAGCAGAACAGGTTGCAGTGGTGAAGATGGGAACCACGGTAGCGACGAATGCGCTATTGGAAAAAAAAGGCGACCGCACAATTCTACTAATCACCAAAGGATTTCGGGATGCGCTGCGAATCGGTTATCAAAACCGTCCTGATATTTTCGCTCGTGAGATTATTTTGCCAGAAATATTATATGAGCAGGTGATTGAAGTCGAAGAACGTTACACTGCTCAAGGTGAAGAGTTAATTCCCCTCAATCTTGAGGCTGTGCGTCCACAATTGCAAGCAGCATATGATGATGGAATTCGTGCTTGTGCTATTGTTTTGATGCACAGCTACCGCTACACCGAACATGAAAATAGGGTGGCAATTTTAGCGAGAAACATTGGTTTTACTCAAGTTTCAGTATCTCACACAGTTAGCCCGCTGATGAAATTAGTTAGTCGGGGCGATACGACGGTGATTGATGCTTATTTGTCGCCAATTTTGCGCCGATATGTGGAGCAAGTGGCGAGTCAGTTGGGAAATGGGGAGAGGGAGACGGATTTTCAGTCCCCAGTCAAGTTGATGTTTATGCAATCTAACGGGGGACTGGTTGATGCTGAAAAGTTTCAAGGTAAGGATAGTATTTTATCAGGACCGGCTGGCGGAATTGTGGGGGCGGTGCAAACAAGTCTGAGGGCTGGATTTGATAAAATCATTAGTTTTGATATGGGGGGCACGTCTACGGATGTAGCTCATTACAATGGTGAATATGAACGCAGTTTTGAAACCGAAATAGCGGGTGTGCGTCTGCGGACGCCGATGATGGCTATTCATACTGTCGCTGCTGGTGGGGGTTCAATTGTGCAATTTGATGGTTCTCGCTATCGGGTGGGGCCAGAGTCAGCGGGAGCGAATCCTGGACCTGCTTCCTACTCGAAGGGGGGTCCGCTGACGGTGACTGATTGTAATGTGATGGTGGGTAAGTTGCAACCAGCGTTTTTTCCTCAAGTGTTTGGAAAGAATGCAGATTTACCGTTGGATGTAGAGATTGTCCGCCAGAAGTTTACCCAGTTGGCGGCCCAAATTGGGGATAATCGCCGGACAGAAGAGGTAGCGGCGGGATTTTTGGCGATCGCAGTTGATAAAATGGCGAATGCAATTAAAAAAATCTCTCTCCAACGCGGCTATGATGTGTCTGAATATACTTTATGTTGTTTTGGCGGCGCTGGTGGGCAACATGCTTGTTTAATTGCAGATGCTTTGGGGATGAAGCAGGTGTTTATCCATCCCTATGCTGGGGTTTTATCTGCTTATGGTATGGGTTTGGCGGATGTGCGGGTGATTCGAGAGCGGGCGGTGGAAGGTGTTTTGAGTGAGGGGTTGGAGTCGGTTTTGGCGGTGTTGGTGAGGGAGTCAGAAGAGGAGACGAACCGCAGAGGCGCAGAGGATTCGGAGATTGAGGTGTTGCGGAAGGTGCATTTGCGCTATGAGGGGACGGATGCGCCGTTAATTGTGGATTTTGGCGATGTGGTGGCGATGAAGTCTCAGTTTGAGGGGTTACATCGTCAGCGTTACGGGTTTATTGCGCCTGAAAAGCAGCTAATTGTTGAGGCGGTTTCGGTTGAGGTGGTGGCGAAGAATGATGCGCCGCCAGAATTGGTAGTTTCACGCAGAAATGATGATGAAGCCGTGGCTATTGCTACTGTGCAAATGTATACGGCTGGGGCATGGCATACTACACCAGTGTATCAGCGGCAGGATTTGCAACCAGGGGATTGTATTTGTGGACCTGCAATTATTGTGGAAGCGACTGGTACCAATGTTATTGAACCACATTGGCAAGCTGAGTTAACCCCACTGAATCATCTGGTTCTGTCAGTGGTCAGTCGTCAGTTGTCAGTTGTTAAAGATCAAGAAATCAGGACGAATGACATAGGACAAAAACCAGATCCGGTGATGTTGGAGATTTTCAACAATTTGTTGCGGGCGATCGCAGAACAAATGGGGATATCTTTACAGAATACTAGTTCTTCAGTCAATATTAAAGAACGCCTGGATTTTTCCTGTGCAATTTTTGATGGTTCTGGACAATTGGTGGCAAATGCGCCACATATTCCTGTGCATCTTGGTTCGATGAGTGAAAGTGTCCAAGCTTTAATTACAGCTTATGGCAATACTATCAAACCAGGTGATATATTCGCTTCCAATAACCCGTACAACGGTGGTACTCACCTACCAGATATTACCGTCATCACCCCAGTTTTCCCTAATTCTTCCCATCTCCCCATGTTCTACCTCGCCTCACGGGGACACCATGCAGATATTGGCGGTATTACTCCCGGTTCGATGCCACCTCATAGTGAAAGTGTAACAGAAGAAGGCATTTTATTGGATAATTTTCAGTTAGTTGCTGCCGGCAATTTTCGAGAAACAGAATTAGTCGAATTGCTGGCTAGTGAACCTTACCCCGCCAGGAATATAACTCAGAATATAGCAGATTTAAAAGCACAAATTGCTGCCAATGAACGCGGGATGCAAGAACTGCAAAAAATGGTGGAACATTACAGCTTAGAAACTGTCCAAGCTTACATGGGATTTGTGCAAGATAACGCGGAAGAATCGGTACGCCGTGTGATTGAAGTTTTACAAGATGGCAGTTTTAGTTATGCTTTAGATGATGGTAGTGTCATTCATGTCAAAATTACCATTAACAGAGAAAATCGTAGTGCCAAAATTGATTTTACTGGCACTTCTCCCCAGTTACCTAATAATTTTAATGCTCCGGCGGCGGTGTGTAAAGCAGCAGTTTTATATGTGTTCCGCACCTTGGTAAATGATGACATTCCTTTAAATGCAGGATGTCTCAAGCCTTTAGAAATTATTATTCCTGAAGGTTGTATGTTAAATCCCCGTTATCCTGCGGCTGTTGTTGCGGGAAATGTGGAAACTTCTCAAGCTATCACCGATACTTTGTATGGTGCGTTGGGTGTTTTAGCTGCGTCTGGGGGAAGCATGAATAATTTTACCTTTGGTAATCAACGCTATCAATATTATGAAACCATCTGCGGTGGTTCGGGCGCGGGTGCAGATTTTGATGGTACAGATGGAGTTCAGACTCATATGACAAATTCCCGACTTACTGATCCAGAAGTATTAGAATGGCGTTTTCCTGTGCTTTTAGAAAGTTTTGGTATTCGTCCTGATAGTGGTGGTCAAGGAAATCATCGTGGGGGAAATGGGGTCATTCGTCGTCTACGTTTTTTAGCAGAAATGACAGCGGGAATTCTTTCTAATCACCGCGTTGTTCCACCTTTTGGGTTATGTGGTGCTGAAGCGGGTAAGGTAGGAAAAAATTATGTTGAAAGTGGTGATGGAAGGGTAGATGAATTAGGAAGTAAAGCTGTAGTTACGATGAATGTTGGTGATGTATTTGTGATTGAAACTCCTGGGGGTGGGGGTTATGGTGAGTTGGAAATATAATGTTTAATAGTATTAGTAAATCGACCCTGACGGGGCGCGGGCGCAAGGCCTTGCGCCCCTACGAGTATCTGTGGTTATTGGGTGAAAATTGCTGTAATATCATGTTCGGATAAATACTTGTCATTGCGTAGCCTTCGGCGCTCGTAGAGAACGCAACGCTTGCAATAACATTTTATAAGCGATCAACAGAACATGATATTACACAATGAAGTGCGGAAAGTCGGCTAAATACCTGAAAAGTGCTGTAAGCGATCAGCTAGTCCTTTCAGTGTCATATTTTGGGCGATCTCATCATGGGGGATCAAGACGTAAACCCAAGGTTTTCCACCGTGATTTAGCATATAGTCAGAAGCATTTTGACACCATTTTACTGCTGCTTCCTTTTTAGTAACTACTTGAGGATCATCTATTTCATCTCGATTTTTAGGTTCGAGCATATAGATAATTTCTTCTGTCTCTGCAACAAAATCGGGTTGATATTCTAGGTAAGATCCATTCCATTTGTAATAAAGCTGAAATTGTCCTCTTGCAGGTTTAAACCATTTAATTGCATCTCGTTCTAAAATTATAGATAACACCCTCTCGCCTTCGGATTGAAACTTCTGTTCTGGATAGAGGCATTTAGAGAAGCCTGTAAATAGGTATTTGGACATCTTACTTTTATCTGGTGGCGAATACCGATAATCGAGAGTGTCATTTGCGTTTGTGGTGTAGGCGCTATCTTTTAGGGTTGTAAAACCTTGACTGATTTTGACTTCGTAATCTACTGTCTCTTCCCAAAAATGTTTTTGCATTTGGCTATGGACATAATTGGCGATTTCACGTTGGTAATAACGTAAAATACTGCGTGCATCATCCTCAGAGAATTGGGTGAGATAATAACTTACGACTTGACCAGCTAGATCATAGAGTAAATCAGCGTGTTCGTCATAGGAAATATCATCAAAATTAACTAAATTTTTGACAATATAGTTTTCTATCCGAGACTCTTGAAAGTTTGTTTTTTTTATTTCTACGGATGCAGAGTCATTAGTTGCCAGAGATTGAATATGTAATTCTTCGGATGGAACGGGATAATTTAAGCCTGTTATATCTAGGGCAAAAGATCTGAAACCTGATCGCACTTCTCCTTTAGGAATGACAATAATTTTGGGAATGTCAATAGTTTGCTGAATTACTAAATTAGTTGTCTTAGCAACAATCGCTTCAATATTTGGTGGTGGAGTTACGCCTTCGATTTCCAGTTGTTCTGGCTGATATTCTCTAGTTACGGCTTCACGCACTATTGCCTGAATTTTTGGTGATGAGAGGTATGCTGTGGTTGGTACTTCTTCAGGGTGATTCTCAAGCTTCTGAATTTCTTGGTAAGTAAGCTGTGCGATTTTTTGTTCTATTGGCGATTCAAATATAGGTGGTTGACTATTTTTATTTTCTGTTTCGGGCAAGTTTATAGTTTGTTCAGCGGTAATTTCTAAATTTTGAGCTAGTTTCGACCGAGAAACTACCGTTTCTGTTCTTTGCTGTAAATCTTCAGGTGTAAGGATAATTTGTTGTAATCTAATTTGTGATTCTGGGCGTTTTGCTTCTTCGACAATTTCTTGAAATTTGTCATGGGCAACAATGTTAAGGCGATCTACAATGGTTACACCTGTGCGCTTACCATAAGGTAAACGTAAGCCGCGCCCGATGGATTGTTCGATCAAGATTCTAGAATTTGCGGCTCTTAAAGGTACTATTGTATAGAGATTGGTAACATCCCAGCCTTCTTTGAGCATATTCACATGAATAACTATCTCAGTTAGTTCATCTGGATGTTCTACTTTGAGCAATCGCTCTACCATTTCATCTTCCTGAGCGCCTGTTTTACTGGAATCAACTTGAATGACTTTATCTTTGTAATAACCTTCTGAAAATTCATCAGATTTAATCAGTTCTACAAGTTGTGTTGCATGGGTAGTGTCACGGGCAATGACAAGCATAAATGGCTTGACAATTGGCTTTTCAGTTTGGAGGCTATATGTTTCTAATTCAGCTTTAATATTTTCGTGCAGATAGATTCCGTCTTCTAGCTTTATTCGCTCGATTGCTTGTGGTGAAAAGGACGCAGGATTAAAGTCTTTGCGGGTGACGACGGCAGGATCTTTAACAAACCCATCTATGATTGCCCGTCCCAAAGAATACTCATAAATAACATTTTTAAAATATATTGGTTTTTTACTGGTTTCAACAGAGGGTGTGGCTGTTAGTTCTAAACCCATTAGTGGTTTTAATTCGTTAATGGTGCGAACTCCTGCTGAGGCTCGATAGCGGTGGGATTCATCCATTAAGATTACTAGGTCTTTTAACTCGGATAGGTAATCAAAATAGCTTTCGCCAATATATTCGGATAATCGCTTAATTTTTGGAATTTTGCCACCGCGCACTTCAGAGTTAATTTTTGAGATATTAAAAATATTGATTTTGCAACGGGTAAAATCAGGAATGATAGATGACTTTTCGTAGTTATCACCTGTGATGATTTCTGGTGGATTGATCGCAAATTCAGAAATACCTGTAAATACATATTTTGATGTGTTAGGCGTGAAATCAGTAATTAGTTTTTTATAAATGGTTAAATTAGGCGCTAAAACGAAGAAGTTTTTAATACCATGAGCTTGGTTTAGGTAACTGATAAAAGCTCCCATTAGTCGCGTTTTACCAACACCTGTTGCTAGTGCAAAACATAGTGAGGGAAATTCGCGCTCGAAGTCAGTAACGTTTGGAAATTCAGTTTTAATGGCGGCTAGACTTGTGGCTATATCTGTTTGTGCTTTAATGGGCAATAGTTCACAAATACGATCTAGGATTTCTAATGATTCGCGTTGGGGATGACGTAAGCTGAGACGATTAGCAATGTTATTAACAAATTGATTCATTATAGGTTTTCCATGTCAAATAGTGATAGTTGTCCGATTTTTTGGGGCGCTTTGGGCAGGTTTTCTATTTTGAGGCTGTAATCATCGTGTCCCCATTCGCATCGTGCAAGTATTTGTTTAGGAATTTTCTTGATGGTAAGATTTGGGAATATATCGACTTTGCCACAAAAGGCGCTACATAAAACAAGTAGAGTGCGTTCTTGTCCTACTTCATCGGCAAGTTTAGATAATTGTTCGTGACTGAGATTTTGTGTAGTGACATAAATAAAATCCCGTTCGGTGGAGTAGCCATGTTGCCAGTAGAAGGTATCTGATGGTGCATAGGTGAAGCCTTCAATTTTACATAGTGCTTCGGCTAACATGGCGGAGTTGTAGGTTTTATTGATAATCCAGTTATCCCATTTATCTTTTTCTAGGAGTGATGGCGCAAGATGATAGTAACGAAACCCACCGCCACCTTTCCAGTTTACTGCTTTGCTAATTCCACCTTGATCTTCACCATCAATCACTTTTTTTAGTCTGGGAATAATATGGGTATGACAATGTTCGCCTAGTTCAATCATGATCCAGCGTCTTCCCATTTTGTGGGCTACTGCGCCTGTTGTTCCTGAACCTGCGAATGAATCTAAAATTAGATCACCGGGGTTTGATGCAATTTCAATGATTTGATGAATTAATCTCTCTGGCTTTGGAGTGGCAAAGGGATTTTTAGGATTCAGCGCAAGTATTTCTCTTCGAGCATCTTGGGTATGACCTACCTCTTCATAAAGCCATATTGTTGAAGAAACTCGTCCTTGTGAACGCAGATCTGAAAGAAATTTTTTAAGGCGGGGAGTACTATTTTTTCCATCTTTCCCCCAATAAATCTTATTCTCTTTTATATGTTGTTGATGGGTTAACTGATCAAATGCCCACACACGAGTTTGCTTTGGCCATATTTCTTCATTAGTGTTGGGATTTTGAATAGCATAATACAGATTAGGACGTTCATTAGCAGATTTGGCACAGGTATAATTATCTGACATCCACGCTCCTCTTGGATCATTATCGGGATTGGAATATAGCTGATTCTGTTTACTTGTTCTAGCAAGTTTATTTGGTCGCCAAATAGACTTATTTTTGGAAAAAACTAATATATGATCATGACTATCACTGAGCCATAGTGCGTCATTAGCTGGAGCATATTTCTTTTGCCAGATTACATTAGCAACGAAATTTACACGCCCAAAAATTTCATCACACATTACTTTCAAATAATGTGCTTCGTTATCATCAATAGTTATCCACAACGAACCATCTTCAGATAATAAGTTACGCAAAATTTCTAGACGATCCCTCATTAAGCCAAGCCAGATAGAATGTTCAACTCCATCATCATAATGTTCAAAAGCTGAACCAGTATTGTAGGGAGGATCAATAAAGATACATTTAACTTCCCCTGTAAATTCCTGCTCCAATGCCTTTAAAGCTAACAAGTTATCCCCAAAAATCAAGCGATTATCAAAAATGTCGTTTTCACTTATCCGATGTGCAGCATGATAAGACTTCTCAGCATCCTCTAACAAAATTCGCGGCTCTAATTTGGGGCGAATTTCCTTACCAATCCATGTAAGTTCGAGTCTCTGCTTTTTAGCCATAATTAATTTCTATCTCAAAAGTTAAACTGTAGGTATATTCGTATTTGCAGCCTGAGCATCCCTGCGAGCTAATTCCTGGATCACATTGCTAGTCAACGGCACAACATCCGTTAAACTCTTAAAAATAGCAAAATATCCCTTCTGGTTGTTGCCAAATTTAGATTCAGCGAGAGTATAAATTAACTCGGCAAGCTCTAGTGCAATTCGTGAAAGCTCAGTCTCATCATCTTGAGATAAATCAACTTCTGGCTTATTGATTAAAGGTTTATAGCATCTTGATAAAATATATAGAATAAAAAATCTACCATGCTGATAGAACTTTTTGCGACGATTTTCTGTCTCCGCTTTTTGAGAATTTGTAAAAATCTGATCAAGATATTGAAATATGCGGACGTAGCGACAAAGGATAATCCCTGAAAGCTGCTCACTAAAGAGTGTCGAATAATGGTACTCGCGCTTATAAAGCTGACTAATCTCTCTCTTAGCTGCAACAATTATTTCAGTATTACCACTAAAACAAGCAAGTGCAATTGCAGCTTGTTCAATGGTGATAGCATCATGATTATCTGCTGATGGGCGATATTGATAGACAATATTTGATACCATACATTCCTGCCGCAAACGTTCTTGATTAGGATCTAAAGCTGCAAAATAAATATCACGTACAGTATTTTGTGTATTTCTTGCTTTAGTAATTTCTACTCCTATTTTATCTGATTTTGTTCCTACTTCGATAATTGTTACTAATAATTTTGCATCAGTAGATATTGAGCTATTCGCATTAAATACAGATGCAATAGATCCCACAGTCTGCGCTCCATTAACTATGGAGAAGCCCTCTAGAGTAAATTTAGTTGATTCCTGATTATGTCCAGATGGCAAACTAATTTTTGTACAAGTAATTGTTAATCCATTATTGAGATAAAAAAGTTCAGATGGTTGTTCTTTCACCGTTTCAGCAATTGCTAAGTTAACATCCTGCGTACCCAGGTAATAACGAATATTTTGCTCAAATAATGACTTATTATGCTTTTGATATAAAGAGGCAAGTTCAGAAGCCTTAACTAATCCATAAAAAGCCCTACGCGGCTGATCTAAACAATGCCATTTTTCTAACGTCAAGACGACATCAACAGGAGCGATCGCTTGTTTTGTTGTTAGCCAAGCGTAAGTCTGGCTAATATTGAGATCACGCCACTCAAAGCGTTCAGCAAACTTATTCAGTTCTTCCTTCAACTGATTGAGATCATTAACTACATGAGAGCCAAGGCTTCCACCCAGATACACATTACAGCCAACTATTTTTAGCCTATTTGCGTCTAAAGCATCCTCAACATCTTGCTGTAACCGGGAAAAGCCCTCATTAAATTTTTGAAAGCGTCTATCTACCAGATCCCGAATTCCATCACAAAATTTTTTATTATCACCCATGTTTGGAGCATTCCCCGCCTTAGCCTGCACCAACCACAGGAAGTTTTGAATCCGATCAAAGTAAACTGCGTCAATCCCATTATCATTTTCGCCATTGATAATTGAGTTAGCGGCTTGAGCAGGAGTAACATCAGCAAGATTGGCGATCGCAAATGCAGCCAAAGAACGGCTCAGACGATTTTTATAATGATCCTCTGGCTTCCAATTCCTCGGAAGTTGAGGAATCATAGGAAAATAATCTTGCGTTAGCACCTCAATTATTTGAGTCTTTTGGGCATTGGTATTTGGCTTAGGCATTGAGCGATCGCTAGTATTTGAATTGTTTTTACAAGCTACTATTACATAACATTATCCCAGTTCTGGGCGGGTTTTCGGGCAAAACTTACGCAGTATTGTACCACATAAGTAGGGTGGGCAATGCCCACCCTACGGATGTTTCAAAAATCAAATAATAATCCTATATTGTCCAATGCCAAATCCTATGATAAATATTAACCAAACCAGTGAGACGGTTCTAAACCAGGTTGAACTTTTTCAGAAAGCTGATGGCTAATCCAATCTGATTTCTGTTGAAAGATAGAGTAAATTCCTTGGTGAATCAAATTTTGTACGTATAGTTGCTGTTCTAACGGACTACGGGGTAATTTGTTGAGCAAGAACTCTTGATCGGTATGGGAGAGCAGAATTTTTCCCTCAAACTTTGTGTAGTCAAGACAAGGAATACGGTAGAGAACAAAAGCTATTAGTTGTTGGCGTAAGTCAGGAATCGCAAAGGCTTGTTGATAAGGATGGTATGGATAGGTATCTAAAACACTTTCAATCTCTCCTAGCACTGATTGATGTGTTAATTTGACTACGGTTTTCATTGGTTTTTATCTCCTTTTTTATCTGGGCAAAGATGCCAAAGTGCAATTTTGTTATCACAGGAGGACTGAATAGACTGGCCAATTAGGGAAAATCGATCTCTATATCAATTATTTACGATTTCTAATTTATTGCCAGCAAACTACACAAAACGCATCATAATCTATTGGGGATCAATTGTAAGACTAGATAATTAAAATTGATTATTGTCCACTATTTAGTCAAGATTAACTAGCTGTGTAAGTTACATTACTTACTAAATTACTGCTGATTGTGGCTATTTTGATTTGATGTTAAATATATGTAATTTAGAAAACAAACAATTGATACGTTAATGGAAGAAGTTACAACAAAAATAACTTATTATAGTAAGTAATCACTTGATGTGATTCCCGGCTTGCCCAGAAGGGATTAGCGATGAGTATTTTGGACTCAGCGCTTGGGCTAAAGCATCAAGCACCTTTTCAAGTCAGCTATTCACGAGAAAATCCCAATCCCCAATCGCCAATCTCAATGTGACTCGTACAAAGGACTACTAATGAGTGCTGAAAGCTAATAGTAGAATAGGGTACAGGAACCAGCAAGCAAGGGAGGAAGGACATTGGATGAACTGAGGGCGGCTTTAGAGTTAGCAACGGAGGAAGAATTGCAGGATTTAACGGCAATTCTTTTTAGTCGTAAATTTAATCCCCTAGACTATGTTCGCACGCCTGAACCCATTGAGGTACAGAGCCAAGACCGTAAAGCTTGGTTAGACGCCCTAGAAAATCGCTTTCGTTTTTTGGCAGCAGATGGGATGACGGTATTGCAAAGACGTACCAATAAGGTAACTTACCGACAGGCGCTTATTCAAGTATGTAGGTATTTAAAAATACCTTATTCTCAGGAACTCGCAACCGTTGATTTAGAAGCAGAAGTATTTTTACATCTATTAGGGAAGGTGTGGAAAAAATTACCAGAACCGGAACAGCAAAAACTGACTGTGCGGGTGCAGCGTCACCTGAGCAAATCAGAACTACGGGAACCCCTACCAATTTTATTACAAAGTGACCCATTAGGGTTGATTTTTAAAGGCGGTAGTGCTTTGGCGGTGACATCTGTTATCGCTCCGGTAGTCCTCAAACAAATCGCCCGTCAATTTGCGTTGCATTTTGCTACCTATCAAGTAGCGAAACAAGCAGCAATTAAAGGCACAGAGGCTGCTACAACACAGTTTCAAAGCTATGTAACACTGCAAATGGCGCGGCGGGGTATGACGATGAGTGCGGCTCGTTATGGGGCTGTTCGCAGTATCTTTGCTGTGATTGGACCGATGATGTGGGCTTGGTTTTTTGCGGATTTGGGATGGAGAGCGATCGCCACTAACTACGGTAGAATCATCCCCACCATTTTCGCTTTAGCTCAAATCCGTCTCACCCATGCTGAAGAATTGTGGGAGCCAGCTTGAACAAGGCTTTTTACCATCCTCACCCTAGTTTGCAACCCGCTTGGAATTCGGCTCAATTGGGACTACTTTTCTTCCCATTGAGTCCATTTTTGGGGGCTGTGGGGATAATTTTGGCATCATTGCTAACCTGGTTGCAACAATACCGCACCATTATTCGCCGTCCCCTCAATTGGGGATTTGCACTTTTGAGTGTATTGCTGATCATTACCGCTGGTTTAGCTGATGACAAAACATCGGCTCTTCTGGGACTGTTTAATTTAATCCCGTTTTTTTTAATTTTCGCAGGACTCAGCGGTCTAATTCAGACAATCGCCCAATTAAGACAAATCGCCTGGATATTGCTCATCGGTTCGGTGCCATTAGTAATTATGGGCTTTGGGCAGTTTTTTTTGGGCTGGAATCTGAACTTCAAGTTTTTGTGGATTGTATTGGAATGGACTCTAGCACCTGGGGGCGAACCACCAGGGCGTATGGCTTCCATCCTCATGCACGCTAACACTTTAGCCGCTTATTTGGTGATAATTTTCATCCTGGGGTTAGGGTTGTGGTTAGAAAACTTTCAGCAACTGAGGGTCAAAAGTCAACAGTTAACCCATCCCCCCCTGCTTTTCCTGACAGCAGCGACAATTACCAATTTCATCGCTTTGATTTTGACCAACTCACGCAATGGGTGGGCGATCGCAATTTGTGCGTGTTTAGCTTATGCACTCTACCAAGGTTGGCGGATTCTGGTGGGTGGTGTCACCGCTGTGATCGCTAGCTTTTTGTTAGCAGCTTTTGCGCCCTCACCGGTCGCTGGGTTGTTTCGGCGGTTCGTTCCGGCTTTCTTTTGGGCGCGGTTAAACGATGATCTGTATCCTGACAGACCAATTGCTTTAATGCGAAAAACTCAGTGGGAATTTGCTTGGTCTTTAACTCAGCAGCACCCCTGGAATGGCTGGGGATTACGCAGTTTCTCTGCACTTTATCAAGTTCACACCCAGCTGAGTTTGGGTCATCCCCACAACTTTTTTTTGATGCTAGCTGCTGAAACTGGTTTGCCAAGTACTCTGTTATTTTGTGGGTTAATTGGTTGGATTTTGTTTGCAGGTCTACAACTTTTGCGCCGTTCAAACTATATAGATCCAGAAGATAAGTTGATATTTTTTAGTTATCTTCTCGTCTTGTTTGGCTGGGTGCTATTCAATACCGTAGACGTAACCCTATACGATTTCCGGTTGAATACGCTTTCGTGGTTGCTATTATCTGCCGCTTGTGGAGTCGTGTACCGCTATAACCGAGAAGATAGGCTTAATGCTAATCAGAATTAGCGACTCAGGCAATGTTAGCATCCACGAAATTTCAAAAAACCCCAGCTTTTTTCCGTGTATATACTAAGGTCATTCGCATGACTAAGTTAATAAGATTACTATATTCACGTCTGTGACTGTGAGTGTGGCTAATCGCAAATTAGTCACTGTTGCTGATTGTTGGGAAGGTGTATGGATACTCCTTAAGGGGTTTTCATGCATTACGGGCATCTCTTGTAGATGCCCTTTTATTTTGGATCATTTTTTGCAAGTTAAGCAATTAAAAAAATATTGCCAACACATCAATAATTGTAGGGGCGCAAGGCCTTGCGCCCCTACCCAATCTATTTTTCAAATTCATATATTTTTTTTATGAAATTATTGTCATCATGCTTCGCATTTGTAGTATCATCATTAGGTTATCCCACGGGAAAATAAGGGTTTTTGGCGTTATTCGATGATCTTCGGGGGCGCAAGGCCTAGTCCCGCGATTTCAAACTATTTGTTTAGCCGGATAAATTTTTAGATCCCCCTAAATCCACACGATATGATACCAGCTTCCGGGGCACGGCATTGCCGTGCCCCTACGCTAAATCTACATGTGTCAGCGTTTTAGTGGTATTGTATAAGACTTTGAAAACACGCCCTAGATCCCCTACAATCGTCCTCACATAGCCGATAAAATTGGTGTCAGCGCTCGGTAGAATGAGTCTATCGATAACTGAAAAAAAAGACGCCTTAGTAGTCAACTTTTATGCTCACAACAGCTGATTTTCTGCAGTATACCCAATGGTCGGGAATAGCTACGTTAGTATTCGCCGGACTCACGGTTTTGGGTTTAATTTTCAAATGGGGTATCCGCTTTCGGCTGGTGGGTACAACTGGCTTTATGCTGGTGGTGACGGCTGGTTTATTTGCACTGTCGATAGTGCCTTTGAGTCGCACTGTGATTCCTGGTGCTACTAAGTTTACTCTGGTTTATGACAATGGTTCGACGCAAGCGGTGATTGCTACCTCACCGCAAATTACTCCTACACAATTAGAAGCAACTTTACGACAAGCGGCTAGTAATCTGTATTCCTATGGTCGCTTAGGTTCACGTGAAGAAAACCAATTGACGGTTCGCGCCCGTACTATTATTCACCCAGAACCTGGGGTTTCTGTACCATTATACTTGGGTAAGCTCAAGCGATCGCTCGCGACTCGTGAAGATTCTCAAATGGCGGTGGAAATTTACCCAGAAAAATTCGCTCAATTACCAAAACCTACGGCTTAATAGTTAATAGTAGGGTGGGAAATGCCCACCCTAGGTGTGATGTCAACCTTCCAAAAGCTTCATCAGAGTGGGGTAATCAATTTTCGCATTATGCCGTTTATCTACAGGCAAATGCCGACAGACCTTAACGGTTTTAATATGCATATTTGCGGCATATTGTTCCAGCTTTTTCCAGTTTACCTCAAAAGCTCTTTTTTTGTCTAATTCCACTAGCAAAATTCGGTTTCTCTGATGGAGAACAACCGCACTACGACGAATACCTGGATAATTTTGTAATATGCCTTCAACCTCTAAGGGATATAAAGTACCATCTACATCTTTTATACATCCTAAGCAGCGACCTAAAAGCCACAACTGACCTTGTGTATCAATGTATCCAGCATCCCCGGTTCTGTGCCACGGAGTACCATTTACAGTAAACTTTGTTTGGTCATTACCATGTCCGTATAAATATCCTGGTAAAACATGGTTCCCACTAACAACGATTTCACCAGGATTTTCTGCAGGTAGGCAAGCAGCATCAAATTCTAGGCTAGTATAAGAAGTAATAGGTTTACCCCAAGAAGAACTAATTATTTTTAGTTGAATTGCAGATACAGGTTTTCCTACTAATAAACCCCGTCCTGCTAGGGTTGCAGCAATATCTGCTGGTGGGATATTCTGGTAAGAAATATGGGCAATGGGTTCTGCTTCGGTGGAACCATAGACGATCTCAATCTCAGCGTTGGGGGCAATCTGCTGTAATGTTGATAGTATTCTCGGCATTACAGGGGCGCCACCAATAAAGATTTTTTCCAGGCTAGGTAAAGTTAAACCCTGTTCTTGACAATATTCTGCCAATACAGACAAAAATCCAGGAGATGCTACAGTCCGAGAAGGTTTGTGAGTTAAGATTTGGGCGATCGCAGGTTTTACAGATGTTTTTCCTGGTGTTCGTAAATCTACATTGGGAATTAAGGTAGTTAAACCAGCTGCTAAATTGGCAAAGACAAAAATTGGTAAAGTTGCTAGGTCTATATCTTTGGCTTTCAGTTGGAGAGTCTGTGATAAAACTTGGTATTGGGCTAACAAAAACCCGTGAGTACGTAGTGCGGCTTTGGGTTGGGCTGTGCTACCGCTAGTAAATGTGATTAAAGCTGGAGTATCTGGTTGACAGGGGACAATTTCCGAGTCAGGTTCTAGTTTTTTGGCAATTTTCCAAGATATTGCACCCGGTAGAGGAAAACCAATAACAAACTTTAAGGGGATATGACGTAAAGCAGGCGATCGCAACCGCAATAGGTGTGCTTTATCACTAGCAATCAGTGCTTGTGGCTGGTATAAACTACAGCAATACTCGATGTGTTTTTTACCTGCACTAGGGTCTAAAAACATGGCTATTAGCCCTAAGCGAAATAATGCTAGTAAAGTAATATACAGTTCTGCTGACATGGGGTAGAAAATCAGTACAGCATCACCCTTTTGCAAACCATTTTGACGCAATAGGGTGGAAACCTTGGCGGCTGATTTTTCCAATTCAGCAAAGGTAGTAGTACGACTCAGCCCTTTATGGGTATCAATAATGGCTGGTACTTGGGGATAAGCATCTGCCACATTATTGAGGATATTGACTATATTCATAAGTAGCCATCATCAACTTGTCATTTGTCATTTGTCATTTGTCATTTGTTATTTGTTATTTGTCATTTGTCATTTGTCATTTGTTATTTTATTCACAATTCTTTTGCAAAAAGACGATACCGCCTTATTGTTTGAGCATAGCGTTTACTTAAATTTATTGAAGGATTATTATCATGCATCAATGCGTGAATAGCTTGGGAATAACCTAGCTGGACAGCTATTTGCTGACATTTTGCTACTAGTAAATTGCCTAAACCTGCATAGATACGATTGGGGATTATAGCGACAGTTTTAATGATGATAGTATTGATATTTTCTCCTCGTATTTTTTGCAGAAAGTCAGGTATAGCAAATATAAAACCGACAGGATTATCGTTATGTTCGGCGATTAAGACTAATTCCGGTTGGACGTAGGGTAATAAAGAAAGGTATCGAGTAATAAATTCTGTTTCACTAATGGATGTGAACAAGAAATTATGGCGAAAGCTTTGAATGGCGACATCATAAATCTTGTGTAATTCTAACTCAAAACTTTGTAAATTTGCCGAACGAATTGATACACCAATTTTATTTAAACGCTGACTAACTTTGTGCAAACGATCATCTGTTTGGGATAAATTAGTATTCAAAGCGGAAGTGTAATTTGCCAGGATTTTAAAGTTGCGATCGCCAAAATGTTGCGGCCAATCATCGGGATTATCTGGTTCCAAGAAAAAAACCGGGTGTTTACCCCTTTCTACCAACAAGCGGTAACTGTTCCAAGTATTACCATCCATCGGTACAATAGCCAAGGTGCAGCCTGAAGCCTTTAATTGAGTGCAAGCAGCATCCAATAGATCAGCTGCTGCTTCTGCATCGGTAACAGCATAATGTCCGATTAAACCCACTTGGTGGTCTGGTAATGATGGGGTTTTCTCCCACCACAAAGAACAACGTCCCACCACATCGCTGTTATCTCTGACTAACAGATAATGGAGGTTAGGACGGTGAATATTTATATCTTTAAAATCAAGGTTTTGTATGCTAAAAGACCATTGTTTTTGTTTTTGTAAAAATTTAGCATATTGCTGCTGTTCGAGAGTATTAACAGTAATTAATTTTTGCATTTGTCATTGGTCATTTTTGATTTTTCATTTGTCATTGTAGGGGCGCAAGGCCTTGCGCCCTTACCGCGTGGTCTATTTACAGCAAGATGCTGTAAAAATTATGAATATAAATAAAATTCAGAATTATTTTTCCCTAATTTCTTCTACTATAAAGTTACTGTAAAAAAAAGCTTTATCTTGTTGATACAGTCTTTGGGCAATATCATCGAGAGGTTTTAATAAAAAATGCGTATTTTGATTGCTACAACGCTTTGTCAGGAGGTTCCAATAAGCTAAACGACCGCCACTTTTACCGACACGTACCAATTGTTTTAATAGCTTGTAGTAATTTTCGACAGACATATATTCAAAAATATTACTTAAATTAAATTTATCAAAATAATTATCATCAATAGTTTCTATAAAATCTTCAATGGCGATGCAATACCATTCTAAGCGATCAAGATTATCGCGAATTTTATCAAAGTTTTCCAGCCTAAAAGCGCAGGGTAATGCTTTCAGATGTTGTCCTGTAGCAATCCATTGTAAATAAGGATTTTCGCTAGGATTTAAAATTGTCATAGCGTAGCGAGTTCGCTGTAAAAGATGCTTGGCGATACTATTATCTTGAACATAATCAAAAAAACTGGGGTCGCGTCCTAAACGTCCTAGTAAAAACCGAGAAAAAAATAGCTTAAAACATAATCGCCATCGCCAATTATTCCACTCCTCTTCATAAAAAGCCAGACGCTGGGACGGGGCTTTATTTACAAGAGCATCACTAATTTTTTGGCGATTATGAATTAACGGCAAAACTCTATCACTAAATAAAGCTAAATAGCGCTCAAATTTACCAGCCCTCCCGATACCTTGAGCAATAATTGCTGGGCGCGAGTCCCAAAATTGCTTTGTATTTGGCGATAACTGACTACAGCAACGATGATATAATTGAATGCGATCTCGACCATCAGCAACGATGGAACCAATTAACATTAGCAGTTCGGTGTGGTTTAATTCTCGGTATGCTGCAACCTTCAACTCCAAACAAGCAATTTGTGCAGGATTTAAATCCACTGCAATCACTTTTTTGGGGTTACGGCTTAACATTGCTAAGGTATTATCTCCAGCCGAAGCTATAGAGAGACAAACATCACTTGATTGAATGTCGAGAGCTTCTATTAAGATGTCCGTATCTTCCCAACATTGGGCATAACGAATATCAGAAAAATCTGCTTTAGCTGTAATTTCACTTGGCATTATATATTGTGGGCATTAGCCATTGGTCATCGGGAATTGGGTATTTTTGTTGATTTTTTTGAACCATAAATCCTCGTAGGGGCGCAAGGCCTTGCGCCCCAAAAGCGTGGTCTATGTACCTGAAAATCCCTGTAACCGAGTAATTTTTCCTGTACTACCATCCATTTCTACCAAATCTCCATCCTTTAACCACTGAGTCACCCCAGAAATTGAAACTATGGCGGGTATACCCAATTCCCTGGCGACAATTGCTGCATGAGACAGCAAGCTACCACGTTCTACTAGCAAGCCTGCAGCGCTAGGAAATAGCAAAATCCAACCAGGGTCTGTACGTTCGGCAACAAGAATTGTACCACTGGTTAACAGGTTATTATTATCGTTAGTTAAAACTTCTTGGGGATCAAAAATTACACGTACATGACCACGCACAACACCTGGGGAGCAAGCAATTCCTTGTTTTTGTTGGCTTAATTCTTCTTGTTTTGCAGTTAAATTCTCCTGTTGAAAAGAATTACCTTGGTGAACAATACCACGAGTTGCAAAACGAGATGAGGGCGGCGTCTGTAAATAATATTCGGCAAATTCAGCTTTACGTAATGCTACTAATCCTTTTAAATTGGTGCAGGTAGTTGTACCTTCAATAAACATGAGAATTTCGTTTACTTCTAAATAGAAAATATCTGCTGGAGATATCAGTAAATCTAAAGCATAAAAACGCCGTCCCAATTCAACAAAAACCCGTCTAGCTCTACCAAAAACACGAGTTCGTTCAAACCGCAAATTTTCCCGCGATTGCACTCGTTTTCTGGCGTTGTTTAATACCCAATTGAATATTAATTTGCGTAGAGGATTGGCTCTTAAAGCCTGATGTGCTTTTTGTTCGGCGGCTTGACGAAAAGATATAATTGGTTTGTTTCGGTAGATGACACCCATCTGGATTAATTGCCCAATTCCACGCAACAACAGCAAAGGCTGATCGTGTAATGTCGGACTTTCTAGCTTCAATTCATCCAAACAGCGATCGCCAAATTTTTCGATATATTCCTGATACTCTAACTGAAACTGTGGTATGGTTTCCATTACTTGTAAAATAGCATCTAACGAACCTTGGCAAAGTAATTTGGCAAACTCAGGATTTTCTGAGGCTAAATTTGCCATTTTCTGCATTCTTTTGGCAGGTTCTGCACTAATAACACCTCCCTCTAAGCCAATCAAATCATTTTGAAGACTTCCTAATTCATCACCACACCATTTGGCTGTCAGACTTCGCAATAAACCATAAAAAATCATGGCAAAAAAATCATTAATTAAGGGTGCATCCCAATGAGTCAGTAATTTACCCTCAATTTGGCGATAATAAGTAGCCAACTCATCCGCACGCCAATGCTCTAAATTCAGTGATGGCAAAGACAGAGCTTGATTTATTCTGGTATAAAATTGCTGAATCCGAACTGGGAGCAAAAAATAGTTACTAATTAAACCCACAACAGTCTTGCACAAATACCAACTATCTTGTAACCGATTTTGCCAAGTTGCCGCCTGTAACTCCGCGATAATACTGTCCGGCAAAGATTCTTTTACCCCCATCATTTGCTCCATAAAGCGCCGATTCACAGTAAAACCGGGCAACAAAGCCAGAACTTTATACCAACTGAGCAGGTTATAAAAAACACGCCCGCGAATTAAGCCAATCATCCGGGCAAAGGTATCATGATGTTGGGCAATTTTAGCTGGAGGTACGCCCATAAAATGGCAAAATTGACGGTATACTTCTTCATAGGCTTTACGGGCAAAGCTAAACGTCAGGGGTTGGGTAACACCACTATAGCTTTCAGCTATATTACTATTATCCCATAAATTCAGGACACCATCTGGTTGTGCGATTTGCCCTAAAGTCGTAATGGGACGGGATTGTAGGAGGTAGAGTTGTCCATTGGCGATCGCCCACTCAATATCCTGGGGACGGTGAAAATATCTCCCAGCTTGACGCACGCAACCTGCGACTGCTTGAACTTGCCCATCATCTAGCACTGGTTGATCAACAATCTGACACTTAATAATCTTACCTGCTCGATCCACATAATAACTATCTGCGTCACTTTCCCCCGAAACCAAAGAAGCACCATTACCAGAGACAGCACTAACCACAGCTATTCCCTGGGTTCCGGTTACAGGTTCTACCCCAAAAGCCACTCCAGCCACTTGAGGATACACCATACGTTGAATCAACACTGCAGGGGGTTGGGGAATGAGGCTTAATCCCCGTTCACGACAGTACATTAACACGCGCTCAGAGAAACGCGATCGCCAAACCAGAGTAATTTTTTCGGCTACTTCCTCCAAGGATACATTCAAAAAGCTTTCTAACTGTCCTGCAAAAGAATATTGCAAACCATCCTCCTCCACAGCAGAAGAACGTACTGCTACTAGTTCGCCACTTGGAGAAAGTTCAGCTAAAGCCTGCTGTAATTCTTGTAAAATCAATGGGTGAAGTTGTATTTGTGGGAAATTTTGGTGTAACCTTTGTAATTTTAATAATAAAGCTGCTATTTCCGACTCATCTTGAATACTTTTCCAGCCAGAGAGTTGTTCTGTTGTGAGACTAAATTCCCACGCTGCGCTGGAGACAACAAACCCCTTGGGAATCAGAAAACCTGCTTTTTCCAACTGTCCTAAAGCTTTGGCCTTACCACCCAATAAAGACTCTGTGGCTTGATTTTCCAAACGCAGAATATAATTCATATTAAGTAGATCGGGGTGAATAAACCATACTAGCTTTGGTCGTCATTGGTTATTTGTTATTAGTCATTAGTCATTAGTCAAACAATTTTAGATTTATAGTAATTTAGGACTTACGCAACTGGCACAATAATAATTGTAGGGTGCGTGACGCAGCGATAAATATTGTACGTAGTCACAAGACTTGTGGCGTCACGCACCATTCTTTAAATGTGACACTAGCGTAAGTCCTGTAATTTTGGGGAATGTAACAACATTGGTAAGATACCCAAACTGAGGTAAACTAACAAAGTCCATAATCCAGACATCGTTTCAATTGCATTTGCTTTTCGAGTTGTAGGTTTTTTGATAAATAACCAAGCGACCCCCACAGCACAAGCAAACATTACCAGTAACAAAGCAGCAACAGGAAGCAGAAACAGCAATTGATTTGCGGCGCAAACAGCTGTAACTGCAGTTAACAGAAGTACCAAAAGCCAAGCTTTCACAGCTTTTTGATATCCCCAAACTGCGCTATAGGTATCAACGCCAAACTCTTCATCGCTAGGAACTCGAATTTTGCGACCAATTTCGATCACCATCCCATTAAAAAAGCTAGCTAATAAAAACCAGAAGCTATTTACAGGAATTATAGTCCCAGCCACCAACCAATCACAGGCAGTACTATACAGATTGATGAGTGGTAAAATCACCATATGGCTCAACATATAAATTAACGGATGAGCTTTGAGCCACTGCGCTATAAAAAACTCTTTGCTCATCAAACCCAAGTAAAGCCAAACAGCACCTAAAGGTAAAATTAACGATGGCGCCAACCAGAAACTCAAACCCAACTGAGCGATCGCACTCATAACACCCAACCAACCCAACTCTGGTAAACTAATTAAACCTCTCGGAACTGGACGGTAAGCACGGTAAAGGCTATCGTCTGCAAAATCCTTAAATTCATCGGCTATCCGCAGTTGTAAAAAGAATAAAAACACACACGTAAAGGCCACAAAAAAAGCAGCAAATAGAGGATAAAAATTTATTTTTCCACCCCGCAATAAAACAGAGTAACAAACTGCAGAGCTACTAAAAACCGCAATTAACAACCCATTTTTGATGACAGGGAAACGCTCCTGTTGATATACCCACCATTTTTTAATATTACGTTTCAAATTTGATTTAAAATCAACCACAGAATCAAGTTTCTTCTCTTCGAGAATTGGCGAGGTTTTGAGCTTGTTCAATTTCTTCATCTTCCCATCCCCGCGCTTTTAACCTGCTATAAATTTGCGTATCACTCCAACCTTGTCTTTGACATTTTTTGATGTAATCAACTAAAGATAATAGTTCGGTATTATTAATTGGTAGATTTATTGGCGTTTGATCAGCATCAGCAGTTGCTATTCTAAAAGCTCTTCTCATCCGTTCTTCTCCAAACAACAAACTGCAAATTTCAAATACAGTCCAACCAACAACCCAGCAAAGGGGAATCCATATCAGTAGACTAATTCCCAAAGTACAAACAATGGAAGCAGATACAATCATCCCAGCATTTTCAATTCCACCAGAAATTACTGCTATGGATATAAATACAATTAACGCACCCAAACAAATCAGTGCTGGATTTCGGAAAAAAAACATCATAAACTGTTATCCAATAGATTTTCCCAATACCGAATAAAAGCAATAATTAACGCCATATAACAAGGAATCGCAAAAGCTATTTCCACAGGCACATTTAAACCAGGAATTAACACACCTAGATAAAACTTTTGAGCGCTAGCACTATATACCCTAAAACCATTAACAATCAACCAAGACTCAAGCGGAACTGCGAGAATAGTTGTAATACTTAAAGCCACTAAAAATCGGTAACCCATCGGAAAATAGCTAAAAAACTTCCCAACTAAAATAGCCGTCACAGCAATAATTGCAATCCACATTCCAGTAATCAAAAAACTAATATCGTGGAATATATACGACCACTGAGGAAGTTTTTGATTCTGTACCATCGGCTCAACCATCACTTCCAACAAAAAGACGCCAAGAAAAGTAATTATAAAATCCCGCAGCCATTTTATCCGCTTTAAAGGTACTAATGGCACATCCTCAATGACAAAAGTCCAATATTTATAAAAGCTAATAATTAAACCTGTAAATACTGGTGTGTAGTACAGAAGTTCTATCGGAACTCCCCAAATAAACACACCAGATATAGCCTTTTGTACCTCAGGAGAATAACTGCGTATACCGATATTTACCACCAACATTTCTAACCAAATAATGGTGAAGGTTAATATCACTAAGTACAAAAAAAATCGCTTCCACTCTTTAACGGTTGGTAATAACCTATCTACCAACAAAACAACCATCATTATCAAAGAAGTCCAACCAATTGTCAGCACCCAACTCACATCATGATATAGATAAGCCCACTGACCCATCTTATGATTATTCCACATAGGAGCCGTAAATAACTCAAATATCAACACTCCCACAGCCATAATGGCAAACCTGAGCCAAATTCTATCTTTAATTTTAGATAGAAACAATAAAGACCCAGCAAACACTGCAACAACAAACAACTCAAATATTACAATCGGTACAGTTGGAGTTTTATCAAAGCTACAATTAGCAAAAATTGGACTAAAAACGAGAGATGAAATCATAAGATAATTGAGGATTTTAGGGATTTTATATTTAAACCTAGTCCATGTTGAAACCTGGAGTTTTGAATTACAGCAGATTGCAGGTAAATGAGGTACAGATATTACAATGATTTTCAGGTAAATAGACCACGCTTTTGGGGCGCAAGGCCTTGGTAGGGGCGCAAGGCCTTTGTAGGGGCGCAAGGCCTTGCGCCCCTACAAGGATCTGTGGTTCAAAGAAATAAAAATTGCTGTATGTATTGTATCATTGCGACCGAGGAGGGAAATAAGAGGTTTTTTATTTACCACCAGATACCACTTCTTTTTGGCGAAATTCAGAATCTTTAATTTTGCATCCTCCCCATTTAGCCTGACAAAATTCTGGTAAAGTTGTGAGCCTATCCCAAATTTTCCAAAGAGGTTCTTCAAGAATATTACCAAACTTAGCATGATTGAAATCACAAGACATAATGTCACCATAGGGAGAAGTGTAAAAATAACTAGTACCGCAAGAACAACCCACACTTTTGTAGCTAGAAAAATAAGCAAAGAAAACCACTCCCGGATAACTAGGATTTTGGTTGTATTTTCTGGCTGAATGAATCATCTCTTCTACCCAGTGGTGATTATCGACTAAATCCTCACGTTGTTTATATCTTCCTGTTGGTAATGCATCAAAAACTAAAACCTCATGAATTCCAATTTCTTTAGCTAATTCGACAATTTTATCTAACTCTCCTTCCGCATAAGATTCTGGGGTCATTGTGGTAGAAATTCCGCAAGAAAAACCTAATTTTTTGGCTTTTTTTATTCCTTTAATTGCCTGATCAAATAAACCTTGTTTTGAGCGAAAGCTGTCGTGTTTATCTCGATTAGCTGAATCAATACTGATATAAATACTATCTAAACCAGCTTTTTTAAGCTCTATCGCTCGTTCAGCTAAATTCCAACCATTAGTAAATAAAATAGTTGTGGCGAAATCTTTATTTACAGAACTAATTATTTCCGGTAAATCTTCTCTTAATAAAGGTTCACCACCTACAAAATTAATCACCGATACACCCAAATCCTGGGAATCTTGAATCAACTTTTGAGCCTGTTCTAATGTCAAACAATGTCTACCTTTCTCCTCCACCGCCGTAAAGAAACTGCAATGCTCGCAAGTAGCATTACAAATATCATTGACGGCAAAGCTCATCATATTTGGTAAATTTTTGTTTTGAATACTTCGATATAAAATACGAGAAATAAAGTTAGCTGCTGGCTTACTAAATAAAGCTGGCGTAGATAATGAATAAACCGGATAACCGTTGCGAAAATGTATGATTTTGTTATGATTCAAATAAATTCGATAAAGTATATTCACAAAATCTGCACTATAGTCAAGAGCGCTAGTAGCTAAAAACCACTTTAGACGCAAGTTTGCTAGCAGGGAATTCATAATTTATCTATTATTTTGTGTATTTTAATAGTTGCTTACAGAAGTATTTTTTTATTAGATATAGGACTAATATTTGATTTTTGAAATATACGTAGGTAGGGCTATGCCTTACAAAACCTGGATGTGCTTGGCATTGCCTAGCCTACAGATACTGAGATTTTTTCAGAAATCAAATATGATTACTATATAAAACACATAGTTAGAATACAGTTTAAAACTCTTGGATAGGTGTAAATTTAATTATTATTTTATTTTTTGGCTAATTGCAATTTATAGAATCTTCCCGTAAATAAGACCACGCTTTTGGGGCGCAAGGCCTTGCGCCCCTACAAGTATCTGTGGTTATGGGATGAAAATTCCTCTCAAAACGATAAGTACAAACTTAGATTGTCAGGTTACTTGTTATACATATTCATGACACTGGCTCGGCGATCGCATTTTTGAGGATGGTATGATTACCATGTGATCACAAGCAGAGGCTAGCACTTGGCGCATGACCCCAAGTTTTTGGGGAATGGTGAAAACTGCTTTGTAAGTTATTAGACTGAAGATAAGTTGCCCTGCTCTTAAGAACAGTCCCATAAATACAATGACTCAACCAACGGCTAGAATTTGTATCCTCGGTGGAGGCTTTGGCGGTCTCTACACAGCGTTGCGCTTAAGCAAGTTACCTTGGGAATCTACACAAAAACCGGAAATTGTTTTGGTAGATCAAAGCGATCGCTTTCTATTTTCTCCCTTACTGTACGAATTACTGACTGGTGAACTGCAAACCTGGGAAATTGCGCCTCCCTTTGCAGAACTTTTACAAGGCACAGGTGTGCGTTTTTATCAAGCAGTTGTGTCTGGAATTGACACAGACCAGGGACGGGTACAATTACAGGATGGGAACCAAATTCCTTACGATCGCTTAGTGTTGGCCTTGGGTGGCGAAACACCGCTGGATTTAGTTCCCGGTGCGACATCTTATGCTTACCCGTTCCGCACCATCGCTGATGTCTATCGTCTAGAAGAACGCCTGCGAATTTTAGAAGAATCCGAAGCTGATAAAATTCGGGTAGCAATTGTTGGCGCTGGTTACAGTGGTGTGGAATTAGCCTGTAAACTGGCAGATAGACTAGGAGAAAGAGGACGCCTGCGATTAATTGAACTCGGCGACCAAATTTTACGAAATTCCCCAGATTTTAACCGTGAATCAGCGAAAAAAGCAATCGAAGCACGGGGAGTATTCATTGATTTAGAAACCAAGGTAGAATCAATTGGGGCTGATAGCATCTCCCTAGAGTACAAAAATCAGGTAGACAAGATTCCTGTAGACTTGGTAATTTGGACAGTGGGGACAAAAGTAAGTCCTGTAGTGCAAGCGCTCCCTTTCAAACAAAACCAGCGTGGTCAAATTAGCACTACACCAACCCTGCAAGTTCTTGACCATCCAGAAATCTTTGCCCTAGGAGATTTAGCCGACACTCAAGATGCAGAAGGTAAACAAATTCCTGCTACCGCCCAAGCTGCTTTTCAACAAGCCGATTATACCGCCTGGAATATCTGGGCTTCTTTAACTAATCGCCCCTTACTTCCCTTCCGCTACCAACAGTTAGGGGAAATGATGACATTAGGCATAGACAACGCTACCCTGACAGGCTTAGGTATCAAACTAGACGGAACATTAGCTTATGTTGCCCGTCGTCTTGCCTATTTGTACCGACTACCAACCTTAGACCATCAGCTCAGAGTTGGTTTTAATTGGCTAGTCCGTCCTATCATAGATACGATTTCTCGATAGTAGACTGAAGCTTTCATCAGCGTAAATGTAAAACCCAAGATTGAGAATTATAACAGTTTAATGGAACGACCGAAAGTTATTTTTTTAGATGCTGTAGGCACACTCTTCGGCGTCAAAGGAAGTGTGGGCGAAATTTATAGTCAAATAGCGCAGGAATTTGGTGTTGAAGTTTCAGCCGAGACATTGAATCAAGCATTCATCAAAAGCTTCAAAGCAGCACCACCACCGATATTTGCAGATGCAGAATTGGAAGATCTTCCCCAGCGTGAGTTTGATTGGTGGCGGATCATCGCCCTTAACACCTTTGAAAGCGCTGGTGTTCTCAAGCAATTTTCTGATTTTTCCGCTTTTTTTAGCGAACTCTATATACATTTTGGCACCGGCGAAGCGTGGTTTGTCTATCCCGATGTCCTCGCGGCCTTGGTAAACTGGCGACGCATGGGAATTGAACTGGGGGTGCTGTCTAATTTCGACTCCCGAATCTATTCAGTATTACAAGATTTGGGATTGAAAGACTTTTTCGCCTCCATTACCATTGCGACCCAAGTACGTGCTGCTAAACCCGATCCGCAAATTTTTGCCATAGCCTTAGAAAAACATAATTGTTCACCTGATGCAGCATGGCATATCGGCGATAGCATTACAGAAGATTATCACGCCGCCAAGGCAGCTGGCTTGCGTGGTATTTGGATTAATCGCCATCAGCAGTAAACAATTCTACTCTGGGGGCACATTAATCATCGTAGGGTGCGTGACGCTTTGATAAATATTGTACGCAGCTTATTTGACTTGTGGCGTCACGCACCATTCTTTAAATGTGACACGTAAGTAAGTCCTGTCTGGTTCAAATCAATGAAAATTGCTGTAAATTTTCAAAACTTCTACCTCTTCCCCTGCAGAAATTAAAGTTGTCCCCACTCTTAACACAGCTAAAGCATTAGTTTGAGCCAAATTAATCAAATTACCCGAACTGTGACTACCACCAGCTTGGTGAAATTCGTAAACTCCATCAATTAACTGTAAGCGACCCCAAACATAAGTTTCACGCTTACCATCTGATCGCAACTCGTCATGCGATCGCACTTTCACAAATTTTACTTCCCAACCTGCACTGATTCCCGCAAGTTTCTTAATCGCAGGTTGGACAAATCGCCAAAAAGTTACCAACACAGCCGCAGGGTTTCCTGGTAAACCAAAATATAGTGAGGAGTGAGGAGTGAGGAGTGAAGCCACAGTCAACGGTTTACCTGGTCGCATCGCCACAGATTGAATGTGGATTTTTGCGCCTAATGACTCTAAAATCTTGTCTACATAGTCATAATCTCCCACCGAAACCCCACCGGAAGAAATCACTATATCAGCATTAATAATAGCTTGGGCTATAGTTTCTTGCAGGGTAATTGGCTCATCTTTAACAATACCTAAAATTACAGGTTCTGCCCCACTTTGCCTGACCAAAGCTGCTAAGGCATACTGATTAGAATCCACAATTTGTCCTGGTTGTAACGGTTTATCAGGTGTTACTAATTCATCGCCTGTGGAAAAAATTGCCACTTTGGGACGGCGGTAAACACTGACTTCAGCACATTGTGCAGCAGCTAATATAGCAATTTCTGGTGCATTTAAAATAATTCCGGCTGGTAGTAATTGTGTCCCGGCTTGGTAATAAGATGCTTTGCGTCTGACAAATTCTTGGGGTTTTGCTGCTGCGAGAATGAAAACGCGGTTTGCTTCCCGGCGGGTTTTCTCCTGCATAATTACAGTATCCGCACCCTGGGGAATCACCGCACCCGTGAAAATCCGCGCCGCTTGTCCCGGTTGAATGGTAGATTTCGGTTGATAGCCGGCGGGAATTTCTTCGACAATTTCCAAAATTTTAGGTACCTCTTCGCTACAGTTTTGCACATCTTCAAAACGTACTGCATAGCCATCCATTGCGGAATTATCCCAATGGGGAAAGTCCAATTTACTGATGACATGTGTGGCGAGAATGCGTCCTGCTGCTGCTAATAAATCTACAACTTCTGTATCCTCTAGAGGTTGCACCAAATTTAAAATAATTGCTTCTGTATCTCTCACTGATAACATGGCTAGTGCCTCTGATTAGATAATTGTAATGATTATTTAAATATCTATCATTTTGATACCTATTTGTCTTGACAACTATAGATTAGTGCTGTCATGTGCAAAATCTCTTCCAATATTAACTTAAGCTACTTCTCTTGGATTAATAAGCAAAAACTAGTATTATATAATACTAGCTACTTAGCATAATTATCTCTGTATTAATTAATACATAGTTCGGACTGAGGAGAGATGAACAGATGAGTGACAGGAAGGAACAGCAAAAAAAACGGACTTCATATAGACAACAAATAGTATCTTTTTTCAGAAGACCTATAACTCGCGTATTAGTTGCATTCATTGGTGCATTTCTTACAATGGGTATAATCTATGGTCTTGAACTAGGGATCTTCCGTACTTAGCGTGCTGAATTTATTAAATAATCAGCTTGAAACCCTTGCAGAGCTAAGATAATAGTCATTATTTTCTGTATTTTATATCATATTGCTAAAAATTAAATTATGAACGCCTGTAAGCCTTACTTTTAAAGCAAATTTATAGACTTTAATTAATAATTAAGCACGCTAAGTACGCAAGAACCACATTTATTCACTCCTTACTCATAAAATAAATTTTTTGCAGCAGAAAATTCACTGATGCACAACAAATATTTCAGGTGATTAAATACACTTCCAGGATAATTTGTGGAGAAAGTTTGTCCCCTGGAATACAAGTGATTAAGTAATTTTGATTGCTAAGACTGATCCATTAAGATTGGGGTAGAACAAACACTCAAAACTAACTTCTAACCTCCATGTGATAAATACTTATTTTTTATGACTATCGAAAAAGTCCGCCAAAAATACTATCCCAAGGCTGAGATTGGACGCCGAGGTATGGCCTTAGCGCTGGATTTCCTTGGTGTTTGGTTAATTAGTTCGCTTTTAGGTAGTGGCGATCTGGGGATTCAATTGATTCAAATTCTGATATTTCTCATCGCCTGGCTAGTTTTGCGGGTGCTAGTAGTGTATAACAATCAAGGACAGAGTTTAGGACGATGGGCTTTTGATTTAAAGGTGCTGGAGGTGGAAGATGGGGAAATCATGGGGAGAATTCCCAGGTTACAAGCCTTGGTGACACGGGAGGCGATAATTGGTGGGGGTGCGCTTTTGGTCTCAATTGCTTTGAGGAACATAATCGCCAATCCCACTGCTATACTTCTAACACTGCCCTTGGCAATTGACTGTGGAGCAGCTTTGTGTCAGGAACCCCACGCCTAAAGGCGGGGGCTTGAAAAAGCCTTAACCTGACCAGACTAAGTTCTTAACTGAACTACGTTAGAGGCAAGAGTTAAAGACCTACCAGGGAATGCGTAGCTAGTTCCCTGCTCTAGAACCGAACGATTAAACAGGCTTAAAGGGGTTAAACTAGTGTCGTTTGGATAGTTACCGACCTCTAACATTGTCGAAGCTAACTTTACTGGAGTAGCAAGGCGATTCCCGGCATATAGGGAAATGGATAAGTACTACTCCTCTGCTTATCCAGCCCCGAAAGGGGGACAGCGAATAAATTCGCCTGCGCCTTACCCCCATGCATGAATGCAGGGGTTTCCACGGCGCGTTCGCGCAGAGCGTCACGAAGTGAAGATTTTGATGATAACCAGTTGCGTCAGGCTTTGCATGACCGCTATTTTGGAACTATCATAGTTTCGTCGCGTCGTGGTTACTCGCTCGATATAAAAATCAAGCGACTACTTGAAACTGTGCGGCAAAATGTGAGAAGATAGTCATTTGTGTTAATTCTCTTCAGGCTTTACAGTTTGTTAAGACTATGGCTAAAAGCAAAGGTGTCCGCATAATAGTGACACTAGAATGTACCGAGTGTCGCACTAACGCTAACAAGCGCTCTCCTGGTGTTAATCGGTATACATCAACCAAAAATCGGCGGAACACGACTAATAGGTTAGAACTCAAAAAGTTCTGTCCTCATTGCAACACACATACAGTTCACAAGGAAATCAAGTAAAAATGAGTTATTTTCGTCGGCGGTTGTCTCCGATTAAGCCAGGAGAACCAATAGATTATAAAGATGTTGATTTGTTGCGTAAGTTTATCACCGAGCGGGGTAAGATACTACCACGCCGGATCACTGGGCTGACATCTCAGCAACAGCGAGATTTGACATTAGCGATTAAGCGATCGCGGATTGTGGCTTTATTGCCATTTATCAATGCCGAAGGCTAAAAAGAATGAGTTTTGAGTGATGAGTTATGAGTTGAACTTTAAACTCCTAACTCCTAACTCTTAACTAAAAACTATTTAATTAAACTGTTCACTAAATAATTGCGAGGATTGTGGAGAAGGGGACGCTGGTTGAATTTAGGGTTCAAGGCGATCGCCGTCTGGGAGTGGTAGATCGCCCAGATGGAAAAACCCGTTGGTTTGTGGTAGATGAACGCGATCAATCCCACAGCCTCGCGCCTAGACAAATTACCTATACTGTTAACGGACAAACCTATAAGTCTTCTGAAATAGCCCGGTTTCTAGATTTGGTCAAGCCATATTTAGATCCATCGAGCTTGGAAGTGGCCTGGGAATTACTGGTTGAAGATGGGGAAACCATCACCCCATCCCAAATGGCGAATCTGCTATTTTCCGAATCAGACCCACCCCATTGTTACGCCGCCTATTGTTTGTTGTCAGATGATAAACTCTATTTCAAGCAAAAAGCCGACGCTTACGAACCGCGTACTGCGGCTCAAGTAGCAGAACGCAAACACCAGTTAGAAGTAGAGGCGCAAAAAGCCAAGGGACAGCAGGAATTTTTGGCTCGCGTCGAACAGGCGCTCAAGGGTGAAGGTGTAGAATGGCAACGGCAAGATCGCCAGCGATTAGAAGGACTGGAAAAATACGCAGCCCTACTGGCAGATATCGTGCGGATGGGGGTAAATTCCGACACTTTAGCTCGCTCCTGTCCTCCCCCAGCCCCAGTACTGGAAACCATGACCATCCTGGGGCGCACTGCTACCCCCCAAGGAGCCTTACAACTGTTAGTAGACTTGGGTTGGTGGGGTCCGCATGAAAACTTATTCCTGCGGCGTTCGTCAATTCCGGTTCAGTTTCCTAGTAAGGTATTAGAAGTGGCGCAACAGCGTTTGGATTCCCCCCCATCTAGCCCCGATACAGACCGCCTGGATCTGACGCACCTGAAGGTGTACACAATTGATGATGAAAGTACCACCGAAATCGATGATGGTATAAGTTGGGAATTACTCCCAGAAACACGGGAACGGGTGTGGGTGCATATAGCTGATCCCACCCGGTTATTAGTACCGGAAGATGACCTAGACCTAGAAGCGAGAAAGCGCGGTAGTACGGTTTATTTACCGACGGGAATGATACCCATGTTCCCGGAAGTATTGGCAACAGGACCCATGAGCCTATTACAGGGCAAAGTTTGTTACGCCCTCAGCTTTGGGATTATTTTAGATCAAACTGGGGCAGTAGAAGAGTACAGCATTCATCCCAGTTTAATTAAACCGACTTATCGCCTCACCTACGAAGATGTAGATGAGATGCTGGAATTAGTCCCAGAAGCTGAACCGGAAATTGAAGCGATCGCCAATTGGGCACACAAGCGCAAAGCTTGGCGCTACACCCAAGGCGCCATCAGCATCAATATGCCAGAAGCGATGATCAAAGTCAAAGGTGAGGAAATCAGCATTGATATTTTAGATGATTCCCGCTCCCGCCAACTCGTAGCCGAAATGATGATTCTGGCCGGGGAAGTAGCAGCGCGTTACGGTCAAACACATAACATTCCCCTTCCTTTCCGTGGTCAACCACAGCCAGAATTACCCCCAGACGAGGAATTACTCCAGCTACCAGCTGGATTCGTCCGCGCTTGCGCTATGCGTCGTTGTATGCCAAAAAGTGAAATGAGCATCACCCCTGTGCGTCATGCAGGTTTGGGTTTAAATACCTACACCCAGGCGACATCTCCCATCCGGCGTTACAGCGACTTGCTCACCCACTTTCAATTAAAAGCCCATTTGCGCGGCGAAGTTCTACCTTTTTCTGCAGAACAACTCAAAGAAGTGATGATGACCGTCACCAGTACCACCCAAGAACTGACAATGGTAGAACGGCAAACTAATAGATATTATGCACTAGAATATTTGCGCCGTCATCCAGAGAAAATTTGGGACGCCACAGTCTTAATGTGGCTACGCGAAGATAGCAACTTAGCACTAATTCTCTTAGAAGATTTGGGTTTACAATTACCAATGTCTTTTAAACGAACTGTCAATTTAGGTGAACATTTATTAGTGAAAGTGGGATTTTCCGACCCGCAAAAGGATATGATTCAATTTCAGGAAATAATTTACCAAGAAGCCCAATCAGCAGTGTCTTGAATTTAGCTCACGCAAAGGCGCATTCGCGAACGTAGAGAAGAAGGAAAGTTATAGGGTTCTTGCGTCCGTTTTATGGAAATTGCGGATTGATTATGATAAAACCCCTGTCCTGTAAGGTTTACAAAGAATTATGCTGAAGTTTTAAAGGAAATGCTCACATGATTTGGGTTTCAACTATTTTGAAGCAAAGGTTCCATAAAAGTGGCGAAAGAACCAGTTATATCATGTCCGGTTATATGACCGTAATAAAATATTCTGTAGAGACGTTACATGTAACGTCTCTACATTGCGGGTATTATGGGTAAGCTCCCGGACATGATATTATAGGTAATCTCAGACCGGTTCGGGAGTAACTCCTAACTCCTCACTCATTACTCATTACTCATTACTCCTCACTCATTACTCCTCACCCATTACTCATTACTCATTACTCATTACTCATTACTCCTCACTCATTACTCCTCACCCATTACTCATTACTCATTACTCATTACTCATTACTCCTCACTAGAGACATTGTTTTTGTTGTGATTTAATTTTTGCTTGAATTGTAGGCGGTAAACCAGGTATTACCTTAGCATAAAGACCTGCAAATTCTCGCATATAATGGGCTGTGACTGTAGGACTTTCAATTATTAAAAGTGTTTCATCGTTCCCATTATTGGCTGCTGCTGACCAATTATGAGAACCTGTAATTACTGTGTGATTATCAATTACAGCAAATTTGTGATGCAATAAATCACCTTTGGGTAGGTTTGGTACACCTACGGTGGTAATAGGATTTTTCCAAGGATGATTATCGACCTCATATTTACATTTATTACTCAGTGCAAATCCCATCATATCTAAAGCTTCGCTATAGGGACGATAGGCGAATTGCGGTTCAATTAAAGCGCGAATTTGTACATTTTGTTGATGGCTAGTTTCTAAAATATTAGCCAGACGTTGCTCAGAAAATACAAACAACGCCATATCTATAGATTTGCTTGCTGATGCTAAAGTTTTACCAATTAAACCATTACTGCTGTCACTCCAAGGTAGAGTTGGGGAACTAGGCGAAAACTGGACAGTAATTTTAGTTTCACCCAAAGTAATTGTTTTGGGTAAACGCTGCGGTTTTTTCACACCAAATAAACTATCTGGCTTACCTGCTGGTCCATCACCCCACATGATGTTAAACTCTTGTGTGAATAAAGCCGCTAATTCTGGGCTATTAATCTGCAATAAATTGTTGGCATTACCTAAACTGCGAGAATTTGTAAAATCGCCATAGGTATCGCTCAAAGTAAAATTAGCAGAAGTTATAATCACAAGGCGATTGTCTACAATCACAAATTTATGATGCATCAAACTGCTGCCTTGTGAGCCATCTGCTGTATCATCTAACCAGGGAATTTGAGCATTTTGGAGCATGGCTAACCCATCCCTTTGATTAATTTCCTCAAGGTTGAGTTGATTATCTTGATTTACGTCTACAAATTGGCGAAATTCGTTATAGCGTTCCCGTTCCCTTTTCGCTAACTTACTTACTTCTGGGGTTGTCCAATTACTCAAGGGGCGACTATAGTTATTTTCTAAGATTACTCTGACCTTAATCCCAGCTTTTTGTCTATCTATCAGTGCTTGAGCAATTTTCGGTAAGCGCAATTCTTGCACAGCCACATCTACGGTAGATTTAGCTTGGGAAATAGCATCGACAATCTGTTTTTCTAAATCATCCCCAAGTCGCGTTTTTTGGCGGTAAATTTCTTTGTATTCTGAAGACTCGGAATGGTTAAAGTAAGCTTGAACTAAAGGATCTTGCGGTAGGGGTGCGGGACGCAGATTATAAGACTCGACTCGTTGACAAGCAACGGTGGTAAATATCAGTAAAAAGATATAAGAAAAAGACCTTTGCCTAGTAAAAAGTTGCACAGTAATCTGCTAAAAGTAGATTGGGGGTGTACAGATTTATAATTCCCAAAATACCCAGTGCAAAACTTGCTTGTGTTCCCACTATTATCGATTATATGCAAATATATCTAGATTACAGTGCTACTACTCCCCCTCGCCCAGAAGCGATCGCCGCTATGCAAGCAGTCCTGACTCAACAGTGGGGCAATCCTTCTAGTTTACATGCCTGGGGAGAACGGGCAGCTACAATTGTGGAACAAGCCAGAATCCAAGTTGCAGGATTAATTAACGCCCCGGTTCCCGAATCGATTATCTTTACTTCTGGTGGTACTGAGGCAGATAATCTGGCAATTATGGGTGTTGCCCGATTATACCATGTGCCTCAACATATTATTATTTCAAGTGTTGAGCATTCGGCAATTTCTGAACCAGTGCAATTGTTACAAACATGGGGCTGGGATGTAACTTATCTGGCTGTGGATGCTAAGGGTGTAGTCAACCCTCAAGATTTAAAAGCCGCATTGCGTCATAACACCGTTTTGGTGTCTGTGATTTATGGTCAAAGTGAAGTCGGGACAGTACAACCAATTGCCGAACTCAGTAATATTGCTAGGGCACACGGTGCTTTATTCCATACAGATGCAGTGCAAGCGGTGGGACGCTTACCCATTGATGTGCAAAAATTACCTGTAGATTTATTGAGTTTATCCAGTCATAAATTATATGGTCCTCAAGGGGCTGGGGCGTTGTATGTGCGTCCTGGTGTGGAGTTATTACCCCTGCTGGGTGGGGGAGGACAAGAAAGAGGATTGCGTTCTGGGACTCAAGCTACACCCGCGATCGCCGGTTTTGGAGTCGCAGCAGAACTAGCAGTCCAAGAATTAGCGACGGAAACACCCCGGTTAATTCAGTTACGCGATCGCCTGTTTACCCAATTATCTGATATTCCCGGTTTGATTCCCACAGGCGATCGCTATCACCGCTTACCCCACCATGTCAGTTTCTGTCTAGAATACGCCGATGGGGAAAAACTCAGCGGTAAAACCTTGGTGCGACAATTAAACCTCGCTGGCATTGCCATCAGCGCCGGTTCTGCCTGTCACAGTGGTAAACTTAGTCCTAGTCCTATACTTTTAGCGATGGGCTATTCCCAAAAAGCGGCTTTGGGCGGGATTCGCATGACACTGGGGCGCGATACCACCCAATCTGATGTGGATTGGACGGCTATGGTATTAAAGCAGGTTTTACGGCGACTGACATCTTTAGTTGTTCGTTTATGGTGACGTACTCCACACACTCCCTTTCAGGTGAGTGTGGGCTTCTCAGCGACTCTTCTATGAAGACATTGACTGAGCTTTAAGACCGTGCGCCCCACGGTTCTTTGGTTAAGCCAAACAATTAGCTTTTATTTTAATAGGCTGCTTTTCAGCATTTAATTGGATTACACCTACTGGTTAAAATTATATCAAATATTTTGAAAAAAAAAACAAGAAAGTGTTCATTCCTCACCGACCAACATTGCTGATTTCGCTATGCTCAATTTCGCTCGTTGGTCAATTCGTCACTCACGCGCCATTCATCCCACGCTCATTCGAGTGAGCGTGGGGCTTCTGTCGGGAAAGCTAAAATAAATGAACCACAGATTTTTGGCATTTGACGCAGCCAATGCTGAAACAATGGAAGTAGAAACGACAGCACGATATAGATTATGTCTGAACTTCCGAAAAGTCTTGAAGATGCGATCGCCCAATCTCAAACAGCTACCCAAGCAGCCATTGCAGACGGTTTAAAACGCATACAGGTTGAGTTCCTGTTCCCAGAACTCAAAATTATGCCAGTAGCAGAGCAATTTTTGCCCCTGTTTGCAGAATATGATTCCCGTTTGAAAGTCTTCTTTGCTGATGCTGGTGGCGCCGCTCTCGCCCGTCGCGATTGGGCAGAGGCACCATTTACAATTTTGGATATCGGTACGGGTAGGGCTGCTTCCATAGCCTCCAAAATTCAGCCAGAGGATGGAATTTTTCTGTTTATTACTCCTACTTCCGTAGAAGTACCCCAATTAGAAAAGATCTGTCAAACAATTGGCGATCGCCCTATGGTTCTATTAAATCCCCGTTTAGAAGATTCCGGGATTGTAGGTATTGGTTACGCAGCTAGGCAAACCCGCCAGCGTTTCATTAGCACCATTGAACCATGCTACTACTTACGCCCCGTCGATGATCAAACTGCCGTCTTTCGCTGCTACCCTGGACTGTGGGAAGTTTGGGTAGAAGCCAACGGTGAGTATCAAAAAATTGCCGAATTACCTAAAAGACCATCTGGTGATGAACTAGATTTAATTCTGATGAAAGGACAACCGCAAACCGCAACAGGCGCCGCACCGGCGAAAAAGCCCAGTGTGTTCAAGAGTTTGCAACGTTTCTTAAAGGCGTTGAGTAGTTAGGAGTTGGGGATTGGGGATTGGGGATTGGGGATTGGGGATTGGGAGTAATCTCAAGCGTCTCAACTATTTACAGCCAACAAGCGAGAAGTTGTCAGACGAGCCATCCACTTTTCTAAATAGAGTTGGTTAGCTTTTTGCTCAGATGGGTCTTCACTATCCAAAGAATAAGGCATCAGTCCCAAAATTGCTGCAGTCGTCACACAAAACATGGATTTTTGGAAACTCATGCAAATTTGTACTCGCAAATCATCTTCTCCCCTGGGACTGCGACGATAAATATCATGTAAATATTCTGGGAGATAATGGCGCATATCTTGCATCAGCAAGGTAGGAGGTATACCCGCACCACCAATGGGTAAAGGATCTGCATATAATGCACCATACTGAAATCGAGCTTGATCCGGTGGGATTTCGTATGCTTGGGCGTTGTATGTAACTGTACCTGCGAAAGGGGTTCCCCGAAAGAAAACTGCTTCTACATAAGGTAAACCCGTATCTGCAAGGAAAGTCAAACCGATATTTTTGGGAATAATTTCATACACTTTACCGTTAATTTTTACATCGTAGGTAATTGGCTTTAATGCATTAGCTACCAACGCCGATTTAATATGGTCTACAACTTGGGGAATGGATTTAATTTCGCCATTGTCATAACGGTCAGATAAACTGAGGAACATATCCGCCATCACCCGCCAAAATTGACCCAAACCACTGTAGTAAACAGAAACTCGTAACTGTTCAATTAAGAAGTCGGGGAACAGTTGATTTATTCCCAAAAATAGAGGATTATTTTTTAACTTTGCGGCAATTACCGCTTGCGCTCTTACTTCAAATTCCTTGGTATCCAAATATGTATCAAGTCCCCCGCCACCGTGCCACATCATTGCTTTCATACAATATTCGGCATATTCAAAATTGATTCTATCATGCCACCAGTGACGCAGTAACTTTGTCCAAGAAAATTCACCATTAAAGTATTTAAAGAACGGAAAAAATACTAAAAATTGGTTTTCAGCAATATAGTTTAGATTGTTCGAGTAGGCATCAATAACTACGCCATAGCTTTTGAGAATGCCAACTACTTCCAGGACGTTTTCTGGACTATCAGCCAGCAGTGCTTCACCTGTTTGCAGGCGTTTGATATACTCAGCTAAGGGATTATTATTAGGCTTGTTTTTAATAGTTACCATGATTATTTCTCCTGAACAGTAAAAATATTTTTAGTCATTTGTCATTTGTTATTTGTCATTTGTCATTTGTCATTTGTCATTTGTCATTTGTCATTTGTCATTTGTCATTTGTCATTACTCCTTACTCCTTACTCCTTACTCCTTACTCCTTACTCATTACTCATTACTCATTACTCATTACTCATTACTCATTACTCATTACTCATTACTCCTTACTCCTTACTCATTTGTCATTTGTCCTCCAATCCCCAATCCCCAACTGTTAATTTTTACTTTTTACCTTATTCAAAGACACCGTTGCTAATACATTTTGTGTACTCACCATTGATGTAATTGTTGGTTCAGTCCAGCGAGATAACCAAGCAGGTTGGATACCAAAAATGATAATTAGCACAGCTAAAATGAAAGATGGAATGCGATCGCTCCAATATAAACGCGGTAAATTCATCACTTGTTCAGATAAGCGACCAAAAAATGCACGGTTGACCAGAATCAAGAAGTAAACAGCAGTTAATCCTGTACCAATCATACAGAGCAAGGTCTGCACGGGAAAAACTGGGAAACTACCCCGAAAAATGACAAATTCTGAAATAAACCCGACCATTCCAGGGATACCAGCACTAGCCATAACTCCCAACACCATCAATGTGCCAATTACAGGCATACCTCGTTCTGGGTTGAGCAGTCCTCTGATAACATCTAAATTGCGGCTACCTGCTTTTTTATACACAACTCCCACCAGCAAGAACAGTAAGGCGGAAATCAAGCCGTGGCTAACCATTTGCATCACAGTGCCCAACACGCTTAAAGGTGTAGCAGCGGCTGCAGCTAAAAGCACATATCCCATGTGTCCAATAGAGCTGTATGCTACCATTTTCTTCATATCTTTTTGGGCGATCGCACAGGATGCACCATACAGCACACTCACCACCGCCCAACTCGCTAACCAGGGAGCGATATAACTCCAAGCGTCTGGTAACAAATTCATTCCAAACCGCAATAAGCCGTAGGTTCCCAATTTCAACAGCACCCCAGCCAACAGCACAGAAATTGGTGTCGAAGCTTCGACGTGAGCATCGGGTAACCAAGTATGAAAGGGAACCAAAGGAATTTTAATGCCAAAACCGATTAAAATTCCTCCTAATAGCAATAGTTGTGTTGCTAAAGGTAGAGATTTAGCATTTAAAGTTGCTAGGGCAAAAGTAGAAGAACCACTCAGCCACACCATACCAAGGAAACTTGCCAAAATCAAAATTCCCGAAACAGCAGTATAAATCAGGAATTTTGTAGCAGCATAACCCCGCTTTTCACCACCCCAAATTGCAATCAACAGATACAGGGGAATCAGTTCAAGCTCGTAAAACAGGAAAAATAATAGTAAATCCTGTGCCAGAAAAGCTCCAGTCACCCCAGCACTGAGCAGCAATATCAAAGAGTAATAAAATCTAGGACGTTGTAGCGATGTATCACTACTGTAAATCGCAATACAAGTTAGCAATCCTTGCAAAAGCAGCAAAGGCAAAGACAAACCATCTATTCCCAGGCTATAGCTTAAACCTAAAGCATCTACCCAGGGAAGGAATTCTGTAAACTGTTGATTAACTTCCCCTGGATTAAATTGAGCAGCTAAGACAATAGTCAGCAAGAAAGTGATACCAGCAGATGTCAAAGCCAACCCACGGGAGACTTTATCACTCATCCCAGGGGGGAAAAAACCGATTAAAGCGGCACCGAACAACGGCACTAAAATTAACGCACTCAGCATAAAATGGGGATGTGAGGGGATGGGGAGTAGTGACAAATAACAAATTCTAAAAAGGTAATTTATCTAGTAGCCCTAATGACCAGCTAATGAAAAAACCCAGTACGCTGATGACGACTAGGATTGTCAACATATAGCCCTGAGATTGCCCTGAAATACTGTACTTTAATGTTTGTCCACTAAAAATTGCGGCAAACCCAACCAAGTTTACTAGACCATCAATCAAATAGCGATCGCTCCAAGCTGAAACTTTCGACAGCAAGGCTACGGCACTTACTACTGTGACTCGATAAACGCGATCAATGTAAAAATCATAACCTAATAAGTCCTGCACAAATCGCCATGCCAGAATTCTCGATCTTGACCAGGCTTTGTGTAGATACATTGTGGTACCGATACATACCCCAAGTACTGTAGAAAACAGCAAGGTTAATAACACATACCAATCAAGACTTTCCCAATCGGGTAGTAAGTACCATTGCTGTAGCATCAGGGGTAATAGTAGGGTGACAATGGTCAGAGATACCATAGGAAATGCCATTTGCCAACCGACTTCTGGGGCGCGGCGGGTTTTCTGTTGCGGTGTACCCCAAAATATATATCGGAATATCCGTGTTAAATTTAATGCGGTCAAACCGTTGACTAATACCAGGACTGCGATTACCCAAGGGGTAATGTGTACTAAGCCGTCAGCCCAGGCTAGCATTGCCCAAAAGCTTCCCAGTGGTAGCAGTGTCACCATTCCCGCAGAACCAACGATAAAGGCGGTGGTAGTTGCTGGCATTCTTGACCATAAACCCCCCATTTCGGTTAAATTTTGGGTGTGGGTAGTGTAAATGATTGAACCAGAACTCATGAATAATAGTGCTTTGGCGATCGCATGGGTTAACAACAACATTAAGGCTACACCCCCTTGCTCTAACCCCATTGCCAAAAAGACCAACCCCATGTATGCACTGGTGGAATGAGATAATGCCCGTTTAATGTCAATTTGTGCTAAAGACACTAAAGAGGCACCAATTGCTGTCAGTGTTCCCATGATTACTAAGGCATTCAAAGTAACTGGGGACAGCACTAATAATGGCTGTAGTTTATACAACACATAAGCACCACCAGCTACCACCAGTGAGTTCCTCATGATCGAGGCGGGGTTAGGGCCTTCCATCGCCTCATCTAGCCACAAATGCAGGGGAAATTGGGCACATTTACCCGCAGGCCCGGCGATCAACGCCAAACCCAGTAACGCTGATCTGACTGGATCTAAGTTAGCTGTTTGCGCCCACTCTGATAAATCTGAAAAGTTCAAACTCCCTGTCCAGGTGGAAAGGGTGACAACAGCCATCAGCAGTAACAAGTCTCCCACCCGCTTTGTCCAAAACGCATCCCGCGCTGCTGTGACTACTAGTGGTTGTGCATACCAAAATCCCACTAGTAAATATGTGGATAGCGTTAAAACTTCCAAAAGAGCATAACTGAGAAACAAGGAATCACTGATGGCTAAACCACTCAACGCTGCTTCAAAAAATCCGATCAGCCCAAAAAAACGTGCCAACGCCCAGTCTTTTTCCATGTAACCTAGGGCGTAAATTTGTGCCAGAAAGCTTAATCCGCTAATTAAAACCGTTGCGCCAATACTGACTGGTGAAATTTCTAAGGCAAACGATAAATCTAAATCTGCGACTTTGAACCAGGTAATCAGTAAAGTTTCTTGTTCTCTGTCCCAAATATCTTTAAACACAAACAGGCTATGGGCAAAAGCCAAAATTGTCGTCAGTATGTTGAAATAGGCCGCTGGTCTTGGCCCTGTTCTGCGAATAATTCCGATTGCCCACGGTATAGTTAAAATAGCACCTATTAAACCATAAAAAGGCACCAACCAACTTGTTGTGTAGAGAAGATGATTCATTTAAATTTCCTGAGACGACTGAGGATGGAATACCTTTTTTTAAATCAGCTTTAATAAAATGTATTTTTTATAATTTAGCTTGAATTTACACCCTTAAAAAAATTGTTATAACAAAATAAAAATATTTAGTTATCCCACTATCCTCTACTTATAGCATTGGAATTCCTACTTCTACATCGTTAGTTTATATCGAATATTAGAAAAACTTATACACTTTTCCTGCTGTGCTTATATAGACAGCACAAAACAGAGAAAGACAGTTAGGGGAAACCCTTGAGCCTCCTGTTGTTTCTCCTCGTTACAGAATTGTAGAGTTTGTTAACCCAGGTTTAACAAATGTAATTAAAAAATTATAAAACCCAATTGGCTGCTCTAGCAATCCGTAAAATTCCATTAGCCAGAGGGCACTATTAATTTTTGTTAAGTTTTCTTAAACAGTTTTATCATAAACTATTATAGTAATTTATATTGCCAGGGACGCCAAGCTTTCCTATGCTTAATTTGGGAGTGTTTTCTTAGCTCAAGATCAGCTTAAGCGTCAAAAATTTCAAACCTCAGTACTGATTGGATTAATTTTTTAGGAGTTCTGCGATGCCAATTGCAGTTGGAATGATTGAAACAAAAGGTTTTCCGGCGGTAGTAGAAGCTGCTGATGCGATGGTGAAAGCCGCACGTGTAACCTTGGTAGGATATGAAAAAATCGGTAGCGCACGGGTAACAGTGATAGTCCGGGGAGACGTGTCTGAGGTACAAGCTTCAGTAGCGGCTGGGGTGGAAGCCGCCAGAAGAGTAAATGGCGGTGAAGTAGTATCCACTCACATCATTGCCCGTCCCCATGAGAACCTAGAATACGTCTTGCCGATTCGGTATACCGAAGCAGTAGAACAGTTCCGCACATAAAAACTGGTAAAACAAAGTAATTAAGGCTATTTGACGAATTGAGTACTTCTGTTGTCCAGATTGAGAAACTTGATTAAGGATTAGAAAGAATGTCCATCGCAGTGGGAATGGTAGAAACGCTAGGCTTTCCAGCGGTAGTGGAAGCAGCGGACGCAATGGTAAAAGCGGCTCGCGTCACTCTGGTAGGCTATGAAAAAATCGGTAGCGGTCGGGTGACAGTCATCGTTAGAGGCGACGTTTCCGAAGTCCAAGCTTCCGTAGCAGCGGGAGTAGAATCTGTCAAGCGAGTGAACGGTGGACAAGTCCTGTCTACCCACATCATCGCCCGTCCTCACGAAAACTTAGAATATGTCTTGCCAATTCGTTATACAGAAGACGTAGAGCAATTCCGGGAAAACGTGAACGCGATTCGTCCTTTTGGTAGAAGACCGTAATAGCTAATGCAAATTGCTAAAGTTCGTGGCACAGTAGTTAGCACGCAAAAAGAACCAAGTCTTCGAGGTGTCAAACTACTGATGTTGCAGTTAGTAGATGAAGCAGGAAACCTGCTGCCCAACTATGAAGTAGCGGCGGATACCGTGGGAGCAGGAGTAGATGAGTGGGTACTAGTCAGCAGAGGTAGTGCGGCTCGTCAAGTTCCTGGTAATGAACAGCGTCCATTGGATGCAGCAGTGGTGGCGATAATTGATACTATTCACGTAGAAGATCGTCTCATTTACAGCAAAAAAGACCAATACAGATAGTCAAGAGTCAAGAGTCAAGAGTCTGTTAATTATGGACGATTGACTATGGACTATTGACTATAGAAGCTTATTTTAGGAGGAATCTCACAATGGCAGTCAGCAGCACGGCGGCGCCCCCAACCCCGTGGTCGAGGAATTTAGCTGAGCCAAAAATCCATGAAAGCACATTTGTACATTCCTTTTCCAATATTATTGGAGACGTGCGGATAGGTGCAAATGTAATCGTTGCTCCGGGAACTTCGATTAGAGCGGATGAAGGCACACCTTTTTACATTGGTGAAAACACCAATATTCAAGATGGTGTAGTGATTCATGGGTTGGAACAAGGCCGAGTAATTGGTGATGACCAAAATCAATACTCGGTATGGATTGGCAAAAATGCTTCCATTACCCACATGGCGCTCATTCACGGACCGGCTTATGTTGGGGATAGTTCCTTCATTGGCTTTCGCTCCACAGTGTTTAATGCCAGGGTAGGAGCAGGTTGCATCGTCATGATGCACGCTTTGATTCAAGATGTAGAAATTCCCCCAGGTAAATATGTACCTTCGGGAGCGATAATTACTAGTCAGCAGCAAGCAGACCGCTTACCAGATGTCCAAGACCAGGATGAGCAATTCGCCCATCATGTAGTTGGAATAAATCAGGCACTGCGAGCTGGTTATCGCTGTGCAGCCGATAAGAAATGTATAGCACCCATTCGGGACGAGAACGCTAAATCTTATACAAGTAACGGAATTACTGTTTTAGAGTTAGAAAGGAGTAGTGAAGTGGCGAACAATGGTTTGGGTGCAGAAACAATCGAACAAGTGCGCTATTTATTAGAGCAAGGGTATAAGATTGGCACGGAACACGTAGACCAAAGAAGGTTCCGCACCGGTTCTTGGACTAGTTGCAAGCCAGTGGAAGCAAGAACATTAGGAGAAGCGATCGGCGCTTTAGAAGGTTGTCTAGCAGACCACAGCGGTGAATATGTCCGGCTGTTTGGGATTGACAGCGGTAGACGACGTGTCCTAGAAACCATCATCCAACGTCCAGATGGCACAGTAGCCACACCAGCCAGCTTTAGAGCGCCTGTAAATCAGTCTAACGGCAGCAGCTACAGCAGCAATGGTAATGGTAACGGTAATGGTAATGGCAAACTCAGTGCCGAAACTATCGAGCAAATCCGCCAACTATTGGCTGGTGGGTACAAAGTTGGCACAGAACACGTAGATGAGCGGCGATTCCGCACGGGTTCTTGGCAAAGTTGTGAGCCAATTAACGTAAATTCGACAAATGAAGTCATCGCCGCCTTAGAAGACTGTATAGTCAACCATCAAGGCGAATATGTGCGCTTAATTGGCATTGACCCCAAAGCCAAACGGCGAGTGTTAGAAAGCATAATTCAACGGCCTAATGGTCAAGTTAGCCCAGCTAGCAGCCAGAAGCAGTCATTTGCTAGTACAACTGCAGCCCCTACAACCGCAACTGCTACCAGTAACCGCCTGAGTGCTGAAGTAGTAGACCAACTACGACAACTCTTGACAGGTGGCTATAAAATTAGCGTAGAACACGTAGACCAAAGACGCTTCCGCACAGGTTCTTGGACTAGCGCAGGTCAAATTCAAGCCTCCTCAGAAAGAGAAGCGATCGCCGCCTTAGAAGCGCACATCGCCGAATATGAAGGGGAATATGTCCGGTTAATTGGTATCGAACCCAAAGCCAAGCGTCGGGTATTGGAAGCGATTATCCAACGGCCATAAAGAGTTATCGGTTACCTAACTCCTAACTCCTAACTCTCTAAGTTTTGTCCGGCTTCCGAGGTGATAATTTCCATGTCTGTGCCGCCACTGCGCCTCAGTAATAATTTTGAATCCTACATTAGTGGCGAGGTGAGTATTCATCCAAGTGCGGTACTCGCACCAGGGGTGATACTCCAAGCGGCTACAAACAGCAAGATCATCATCGGTCCTGGGGCCTGTATTGGTATGGGGTCGATTCTCCAAGTTTATGAAGGAACCCTAGAAGTAGAAGCCGGAGTGAACTTGGGAGCCGGTTTCCTGATGGTTGGCAATGGTAAAATTGGTTCAAATGCTTGTATTGGTTCTGCTACAACAGTTTTCTACTTTTCGGTGGCACCAGGACAAGTAGTTGCACCAGGTTCAATTTTGGGTGACACCAGTCGCCAGATTCGGCAAATTACAGAACCTGAACCTTCCATCACTCACTCAGATTCGACAATTACACAAGACCAGAAGGAAGAACCAGAAAATCAGACAAAGGAACAAAAGCTTTCAGGTGAGGAAAAACCGATTTCTTCAACTAAAACCTCGGCAGCCCCTGTTCTAGAGTTAGAATACCAGACTATTTCCTTCTCAAGTCCTGTTACCACTCCCAACAGCGAATCTCCTCCCGTCGAGGAAATCGCCGCAGCGCCTACAGAAATTAACGATGATTCTCAACGCAGCCCCCCTGCTACTGAATCTGTGAATACTTTTGGTACTCAAATTTACGGTCAAGGAAGCATACAAAGACTATTAATCACATTATTTCCACATCGGCAAACCTTGAGCGAACCAATCTCTGACAATCAGTCTGAGTAAGTGTTAATTGTAAGTTGTTAGTTTCGTGAGTATCCTGGAAAATTCACATGGAAACATTTCATCAACGGCCTATTAGCACAATCCAGGCATCCCAGCGTCGAGACAGCCTCAAAGATACTGCCTTGGGTTTAGTATCTACCAAAAGCTTTCCAGCGATTGTTGGCACGGCGGATATGATGCTCAAATCGGCAGGAGTTCATCTAATAGGCTATGAAAAAATTGGTAGTGGACACTGTACAGCCATTGTTCGGGGTGGTATCGCTGATGTCCGTCTTGCCGTAGAAGCTGGTGTCCAAACTGCTGAACAGTTTGGTCAGCTGGTTTCTAGCTTAGTGATTGCCAGGCCTTTTCCTAACTTAGATGTAGTGCTACCCATCACAAATCGTCTCAGTAAAATCATGGAAGAGGGCGGTTATAGCCGCCTGAGTAATCAAGCAGTTGGATTAGTAGAAACACGGGGCTTTCCGGCGATGGTAGGAGCATGTGATGCCATGCTCAAAGCTGCTGATGTTCATTTGGCAGCGTATGAAAAAATCGGTGCGGGTTTGTGTACAGCCATTATTCGTGGCTCCGTGGCAAATGTTGCGGTAGCAGTGGAAGCGGGTATGTACGAAGCAGAACGCATTGGAGAATTAAACGCTGTGATGGTGATTCCTCGTCCCTTAGATGAATTAGAGCAAACTTTGCCATTAGCAAGTTGCTGGATAGAAGAACGTCAACCCTTAAAGTTGCCCGTCAATATCAAGGAACAAGTTGCCGAATTAGAAGTACTTCAGTTGCCAGATTTAACCAAGTTACCCGTCAAAATTCCAGAAGAATGATGGAATGATGAATGGTGAATATGAATTAGGAATGATGAATTGTGGGCAATCCTCATTCAGCATTCAGCATTCAGCATTCATCTTAAACTGGAAGGCATCTTACGCTTTGCTTGTTGTTTTGATGATAACTTCTCATTACCATAAATAAAACATGTTTTTTTAATAGGGATGATAGATTATTGTCTATAATAAAACTCATAACTTTTCTATAACCAAAGCTATGACATATGCAAGTGTTCAGTGATACTAGATTTATATCTATGAATCCCCATTAAGAGGAGAATCACCCTTGAACCAAGCGACGCTACACCAGTTGAAGGTGTTCGAGGCTGCAGCTCGGCACAGTAGTTTTACGCGTGCGGCCGAGGAATTATTTCTCACCCAACCCACCGTTTCTATGCAGATTAAGCAACTGACAAAATCGGTAGGTTTACCATTGTTTGAACAAGTGGGTAAGCGCTTGTATCTAACTGAGGCGGGAAGAGAATTATTTGCCACTTGTCGGCAAATTTTTGAGAATATAGCTCAATTTGAAATGAAGGTGGCAGATTTAAAAGGGCTAAAACAGGGGAAATTACGTTTAGCCGTAATTACAACAGCAAAATATTTAGTACCTCGGTTGTTAGGGCCTTTTTGCCAACTTTATCCAGGAATTGATATCTCTCTACAAGTAACCAATCATGAAGGGATTTTAGAGAGGATGATGAATAATCTGGATGACTTGTATGTGATGAGCCAAGTTCCAGAAAATCTCGATGTCAATTGTCAACCATTTTTAGATAATCCTTTGGTAGTATTTGCACCAATTAATCATCCATTGACGAAAGAGCAAAACATCCCCATCCAACGCCTGGCCAATGAACCTTTTATTATGCGCGAACCTGGTTCAGGAACACGCCGCGCTGTCCAAAGTTTGTTAGAAAAACATGGAGTGGCTGTGAAAGTTAAGCTGGAATTGGGGAGTAACGAAGCAATTAAACAAGCGATTGCTGGTGGGTTAGGAATTTCGGTTTTATCTCGCCATACCTTAATCACAGAGACTTCAGATCTCAGCATTCTCGATGTTCAGCACTTTCCCATTAAACGCACTTGGTACATGGTTCACCCCTCTGGTAAACAGTTATCTATTGTTGCTCGTACCTATTACGAGTATCTGCTAGATGCAGCTAAGAAGTTTGTCGAGCAAAATACTGCTTTTGCTTGGGGGACCTTTGAGCAAGATCAAGGCTAGGGAGTGAGGAGTTAGGAGTGAGGAGTTAGGAGTGAAGAGTTAGGAGTTAGGAGTGAGGAGTTAAGAGTTAGGAGTGGATTATTTTTTATTTTTCTTTCAACTTGTTGATTGAAGTTGTTAATATCTTAATAATTCTTTCATTACTCATTACTCATTACTCATTACTCATTACTCATTATTCAGGAGTTAGGAGTTAGGAGTCAATACTGCGTAGGTTAAGCCCGAAACCTCGCCCTGCAATAAATTGATTGCTCATAGCTTTGTAGGGGATCTAGGACTAGATCCCCTACAAAGCTTACTAGGTAGGCTTTTAACCCATTGAAATGGGTTTAAGCTTGAAGCTAGAAATTTATTTCCCGGCTCAAAACCTACGCAGTATTGATTCCTAACTCAGCTGGCTTGACCAAGCCAATTTTAGATTTTAGATTTAATCCAAAATCCAAAATCGGTTGACGGTGAGGCCTTTCACGATTAACAATAAACCTGCAGCACCATTAACAATGGGGGAAAACTGGCAGTGGTTAATCCAGAAATAGCACCTTCACGGAAAATAGTAGAAAGTCAGATTGTCGCTGTTACCGTTTATAGTGACAAAGCTCTAGTTACACGCCGGGGTATCGTTACCTTAACAGGCGCGGAACGGGAATTAGTGATTACACCATTGCCGGTGACTCTGGAAACTGAGTCGGTTAGGGTTAGTGGTAAGGGTACTGTAGGGGTGCGCTTGCTAGGAGTCAGCAGCGATCGCCTTTACACTACTGAACCTGTGGCGGAACGAGTGGCGCAGTTGACAAGGCAAATTCAGCAGCTAGAAGCGGAAAAACGGCATCAACAAGCTCAAATAGATGCTTTTGCTTTGCAGTCTAGGTTTATCGACGGCTTGCGGGAAAAAACCGAAGAACCCTTTGCTCAGAGTCTATCGCGGAAAAATCTCAGCCTCAGCGAAACTTTGGATTTCCTCAACTTTTTGGGTAGTCAGTACAGCGAATACGCGATCGCCTCTGGAGAATGCAAAAGCCAACTACAGGAATTAGACAAGCAACTCCAAGCACTGCGTACCTCACTGCAAAAAATTCAAACACCCCATCCCAAAGAAAGCTTGCGCTTAATTATCCCCGTGGAAGTCGCGGGTGAAGGCGAGTTTCAGCTAGAGGTGTCTTACGTAGTCAACCGCGCTAGTTGGACGCCACTTTATGACTTACGTTTTACCACTAATAGTGATGTTGTGAATTTGAGTTATCTGGCAGAAGTAACCCAAAGCACAGGCGAAGATTGGCTTGATGTAGTCCTTACCCTTTCTACTGCTAAACCAGGGTTAGGTACAATTCCCCCTAAACTTCAATCTTGGTACATTAATATACCTCAGCCACGAGCAGAATACACGACACGAACCAGACAAGCGCCATCAGCACCACCGCTTATGGCGATGATGGCACCTCAGCCAGCACCAGCACCAGCAGCAGAAGCTGAGGAAGACAGTTTGATTGAGGCGGAAACTGTAATCGCCGAAGTATCTCAACAAGGAAGTGTAGTTACTTTTAAACTCAATGGCGGTGGTAACATTCCCAGTGACGGTACACCCCATAAAACAACAATTTTCAACGACGATTATCCAAGTTATTTTGATTATGTAGCAATGCCGCGCTTGGTAAGTTTTGCTTATCTACAAGCCAATGTGAAAAATAGTTCTAATGGTGCGACTTTGTTACCAGGAAAAGCGAATATTTTCCGCGACAATGTTTTTGTAGGGACAACAAAATTAGAGAATATTGCCCCAGGACAAGAATTCAAACTTAATTTAGGAATTGACGAAGGTTTAAAAATTGAGCGTGATTTAGTTGAGCGTCAAGTTGATAAAAAATTGATGAGCAATCAACGGCGAATTACTTATGGTTATCGGCTAATAATTACTAACTTGCTCAACCAAGAAACTAATTTGAGATTAACAGAACAATTACCAGTCAGCCGCAACGAGCAAATTAAAGTCCGGCTCACCCGCAGCAACCCACAAATTCAACTTGGTGAACTGGGGATTTTGGAATGGGTGTTAACGCTTCCACCTCAAGAAAAACGAGAGGTATATTATCAATTTACCGTTGAACATCCGCCAGACTTGACAGTTATTGGGTTAGATATTTAGGGCATTGCTGAATATTATATCTGAGCAATTAGAGAAATCTAATTGCAAAAGTACCCTAAAACTACAACCCCTCCCCGCAAGCTCTGAGGGGAGCGGTTGGAGGTAGGGTGTTTTTATTATGAATAATTAGGGCTTGCTGAAAAAGTCATAAAAAAGCAATTTCAAGGGTTGACCAGTTATTCAAGCATGAACAGAGATAGTTTTATATTATCTATAGCTAGCCAAGCACATCTTACAGCAGTTTTCAGGTCAATAGACCACGCGGTAGGGGTTTAGCAATGCTAAACCCCTACAAAGAATGTGGTTCAAATCGATGAAAATTGCTGTCAGTATGGGCGCAAGTCCTTGCGCCCCCACCTTACCCGCGAGGATGTACTTACACATTCTTTGAGCAAGAGTCATCCGTTTTGACTGCTACGCTAAACTTATAGCACTGAGACAATTGCTGCCATGTCTGTCGCCCAAGATTTACAAACCCCAGAAGATGTTATATTTCCTCCAGGGGATTTATATAGTGACGAACCGCCTTTGGAATCTGATTTGCATCGCCTACAAATGACCTTACTCATCCAATGCTTTGAGTGGTTATGGCGAAACCGTAATGATTTTTATGCTTCAGGAAATATTACAATCTATTACAGCCCACGTCAGCGCAAGTCAGAAGATTTTCGCGGGCCAGATTTTTTTGTCGTGCTGGGGACTCAACGCCAACCCCGTAAAAGTTGGGTTGTTTGGCAAGAAGATGGTAACTATCCCAACGTCATTGTAGAACTGTTATCAAATTCCACAGCCGCAACCGACAAAGGTTTGAAAAAGCAAATTTATCAAGACACCTTTCGCACTCCAGAATACTTCTGGTTTGACCCAAATAATTTAGAATTTGCAGGGTTTGTCTTGGTAGCTGGTAAATATCAACCATTGACACCCAATATTCAAGGCTGGCTCTGGAGTCAGCAGCTAGAGTTATACTTGGGGGTTTATCAACAAAAGTTACGGTTTTTTACGCCTCAAGGGGAATTGGTTCCGACACCAGAAGAAGTAGCGGAACAAGAAAAGCAACGTGCTGAACAAGAAAAGCAACGCGCTGAACAAGAAAAGGAGCGGGCTGAACACCAGAAACAACGCAGCGATCGCTTGGCAGCAAAACTGCAAGAATTAGGTATAGATCCAGATACTATCTAGTTAGTTGACACAAATCTTATTGATCTTCGGGAAACACCCATTTTGGCGGTTCCGTCATTTTTTTCCGCAGTCTTTCTTCTGCCAACTCCAGCATTTTATCTAAGGAAGTCTCTTCGAGAAATTTGGCTGTAGCTTGTCTAAACTCGATATTCGGGCATTTATCCCCTAAAACACAACCGTTCACGCAAGCTTCAGCGCAATTAATTTGTGGCTCCACAGTCAAATTCCCTCTCTCTAAAACTTAAAACAAAAAGCCTAAATAAATTTTACCTTGCCACTTGCTATCCTATTAATTTTCATGCCATAACCACAGATCATCGTAGGGGCGCAAGGCCTTGCGCCCCTACCCCTTGACCCTTGACCCTTCTGCTACGCTAACTATATGGAAACGTTTGCTGAAAAGGTCGCTGATGTCGGAAATTTTTGCCACTAGTGGAACCATTGCCGCGATCGCTACTGCTGTTGTGCCTCAACAAGGTAGTGTGGGGATTGTGCGCTTATCTGGTTCGCAAGCAATGGCGATCGCCCGCACTTTGTTTTATGCACCAGGGCGTCAAGTTTGGGAAACTCACCGGATTCTCTACGGTTACATCCGCCATCCCCAAACGCGAGAACTGGTAGATGAAGCTTTGTTGTTGATTATGAAGGCCCCCCGTTCTTACACCCGTGAAGATGTGGTGGAATTCCATTGTCACGGGGGAATTATCGCCGTGCAGCAGGTGCTACATCTGTGTTTGGAACATGGCGCTAGGCTCGCCCAACCCGGAGAATTTACCCTCCGCGCCTTTTTGAATGGGCGCGTGGATTTGACCCAAGCAGAAAGTATTGCCGATTTAGTGGGAGCGCAATCACCCCAAGCTGCCCAAACTGCCCTGGCTGGGTTACAAGGCAAATTAGCTCATCCCATCCGTCAGTTACGCGCCAACTGTTTGGATATCTTGGCAGAAATTGAAGCGCGGATAGATTTTGAGGAAGACTTACCCCCGCTGGACTATAAAACTATCATATCAGAAATTGAGAACATTGCCGCCGAAATTTCGCGATTATTAGCAACCAAAGACAAAGGCGAACTGCTGCGGACAGGATTAAAAGTAGCGATTGTGGGGCGTCCGAATGTTGGTAAATCCAGCTTGTTGAACGCTTGGAGCCAGAGCGATCGCGCCATTGTCACCGACTTACCCGGCACAACCCGCGATGTAGTCGAATCCCAGCTAGTTGTGGGGGGAATTCCGGTACAAGTGTTAGATACAGCTGGGATTCGGGAAACAGCCGACCAAGTAGAAAAAATTGGCGTCGAGCGATCGCGCCGAGCCGCCAGTGCAGCAGATTTAGTCCTATTGACTATCGACGCCTCAGCCGGTTGGACAGCAGGTGATGAAGAAATTTACGCACAAGTGCAAGACCGTCCGTTAATTTTGGTGATTAACAAAATTGATTTATTAGCAGAAAGTCTCAGAAATACATTGTTATTCCAAATTCCCACAGCCAAATCTAAAATTTTCACAGCAGCAGCCCAAAATCAAGGAATTGAAGCTTTAGAAACAGCAATTTTAGACATAGTAAAAACCAGTCAAATCCAAGCTGCTGATTTAGATTTAGCAATTAATCAAAGACAAGCTGCAGTATTAATCAAAGCGAAAATTTCCTTAGAACAACTACAACTAACAATTGCCCAGCAGCTACCTCTAGATTTTTGGACAATTGATTTACGAGATGCGATTCATGCTTTAGGAGAAGTTACCGGCGAAGAAGTGACAGAATCTGTCCTTGACCGGATTTTTAGTAGATTTTGTATTGGCAAATAAGTAGGTCGGCGCAAATAAACCGTACTGGCTTTGGTCGTCATTTGTCATTGGTCATTGGTAAGCATTTGATACCATTTCACCAAAACTCTGATACATATAGATTTCGCGTAAGGGCACGGCATTGCCGTGCCCCTACCAACGTATTTGTATCATACTTAAAGTGAAACGGTATGAGACATATTTATACCAATTCAAAAAATCTTTGCAACACATCGATAATCTGTAGGGGCGCAAGGCCTTGCGCCCCTACAAATGTGCAAATAATTTGGGATAATTTATTTTTTAGAAGTCCCTTACATTTCGTAATATAGTTTTGTTTTTTCGCGCCGACTTACTTCAGCAGAGAATTGAGACTCCACCTGCTAACTCAGTCCCAACTGCAGTTTTAACGCTTCTGGCACATTCTTTGCTGTATCCAGTCCTCGCACACCCTCCCATTTTGTATTTTCATCCCAGCGGATATCTCCCAAGACTTCATTGCTGAGGTATGCGTCGCCGAGGTATGCGCCGCTAAGGTTTGCGCTGCTGAGGTCTGCGCCCCTGAGGTTTGCGCCCCTGAGGTTTGCGCCCCTGATGTCTGCGCTGCTGAGGTTTGCGCCCCTGAGGTCTGCGCTGTTGAGGTTTGCGCGGCTGAGGATTGCGCCGCTGAGGTTTGCGCTGCTGAGGTCTGCGTCGCTGAGGTTTGCGCCCCTGAGGTTTGCGCCCCTGAGGTCTGCGCTGCTGAGGTTTGCGCCCCTGAGGTCTGCGCTGTTGAGGTTTGCGCGGCTGAGGTATGCGCTACTGAGGTCTGCGCGGCTGAGGTATGCGCTACTGAGGTCTGCGCCGCTGAGGTTTGCGCCGCTGAGGTTTGCGCCGCTGAGGTTTGCGCGGCTCAGAAATCGCCCAACTACACTATTAAAATTACCCAACTTAATACCATCACTATAATTAATGATGCGAAGCAGTTGGGTTGTCAAAGGATATTTTTCTGGTTTATCAGATGGATAAAAAATGATTTGTTGCGTGAGGTCATCTCGCCCTTGAGCATAGCGGTGCAACTCCAACAGCAAAATCATTACATTCAACCCAGCATATATATCAACCTGACGCTGACCAAGCCCTATAATTTTATACTTTTGCAACTGTCGCAGCTTTTTTTGGGGTAAAGTCTCTTCTGCAGAGTCAATAAATTTTCCCTGACACCAGCGACGATAAAACTTTTCTAAACGTTTAAATAACATCTCCCAAGGGAAATTAGGAATTTCCGTGAGTAAACCCGGTTCTTGCGTACTTAACGTGCTAAATTTTTAATTACAGTCGATAACTTTGTTTTAAAATCAAGGCTTACAGGCGCTTATAGCCAAAATTTTAATCATCAGACCTAAAAGGCAGTAAATAATGGCTGTCATCTTATCCCAGCAAGGAGTTCAAGCTTATTTTTCAACATATTTAGCACGCTAAGTACGCAAGAACCAGCTTTCCCAGACTTGTTTGCGTGGCTTATTCATACAGCTATACTCAATGGTTTTCGGTTAAAATACGTATAAACGCTATATGTAACGTTTGTACAAGTTTTTATATGTCTTAATTATTTTATAGCAGTTTTCACGTATTGGAACCACTGATAATTCGGCGTGATTTTGCGCGATGCTTGCTCTGGGCTACGCCATCGCCTCACAATAGGATTGCATCGCCTCGCAATACGATTGCATCGCCTCACAATACGATTGTATTGCCTCACAATACGATTGCGTCGCCTCACAATACGATTGCGTCGCCTCACAATACGATTGCATCGCCTCACAATACGATTGCGTCGCCTCACAAACAATTTTTCAAAACTACAGAACTTACGCATTGTTTTGTTCTCATAGTTTGTTTATTTGACTCAAGAATATTCTGATTTCAGTAAATTAAATAATCAACCATATCAGTCTAAAATAATAATAATTAATCGCCTACTTATCTTCTAAATAAATACTTTTTATAGTAAAATAAAAACATGGATGTAGGATAAAATAATATATGACAGAGGAAAAAAAGAGAGCAGATAACGATAGTCCTTGGAAAGAAGTTTTAGAAGCTTATTTTCCTCAAGCAATGCAGTTCTTTTTCCCTCAAATAGCTGCATTGATTGACTGGAATCACCCTCACCTATTTTTAGATAAAGAATTTCAAGCGATTGCTTATGATGCCGTTAAAGGCAGATTGTATGCAGATAAGCTAGTCAGTGCAAGGCTTCTTCAAGGAAAAGAACTGTGGTTATTAATCCACATAGAAGTTCAAGCAGAATCAGAAGATATCTTTCCAGAAAGGATGTTTTTGTACAATATACGGATTTTCGATTATTATGGTAAACCTGCCACTAGCCTAGCTATTTTGTGTGATTCAAACAGCGATTGGCGTCCGAATCAGTATAGTTTTGAGTCTCCAGGTACAAAACATAATTTTGAATTTAGTACAGTTAAACTTTTGGATTACCAAAACCGATGGTCAGAGTTAGAAGCGAGTGACAATCCTTTTGCAATGGTTGTGATGGCGCACTTAAAGACTCAAGAAACTAGGAATCAAGCAAGGGAACGTAAAAATTGGAAATTCCGCCTAGTTCGCCGACTTTATGAACTAGGTTGGCAAGAAACAGATGTTCGCAGTTTGTACCGATTTATAGATTGGGTTATGCTATTACCAAAACAGTTGGACACGGAATTTTGGCAAGAGCTAAAAGAATTTGAACAGGAGCGAAATATGACTTACGTTACCACAGGTGAACGCATTGGCTACGAGCGAGGAATAGAGGAAGGTGAGCAGAAAGGTGAACAGAAAGGTGAACAGAGGCTTATTCTAAAGCAATTGCAAAGACGGTTCGGGGAGTTACCATCTGAGGCGATCGCTTCTATTCAATCTCTGGATGTTATTCAATTAGAAGAATTAGCTGAAGCTCTACTAGATTTCACGGAAATTGACGATCTGGTTCGCTGGTTTACGGTGTGATTGCACATGGTATTTGTAAGGGCACAGCAATGCTGTGCCCTGAATGTTTGTGTTACCGTAACCAGATTTGATATCAAATCCGGGTGATTGCACATGGTATTTGTAGGGGCACAGCAATGCTGTGCCCTGAATGTTTGTGTTACTAAGCGAAAGTGAAGTTGTTAGCAGTCAGCGTAGTAGATGTAATACCCACCAATGACACCAACTCAGTCGCTCCAGCTTTCACCAAAGTATCACTACCAATTTGCACCAGTGTCAAGTCGCTAAACTTAGTAGCTGTAGCAATTCCACCAATTCCAATCAAGTCAAGTCCTACAGTGAAGTCAACAACAATATTTTTGCTAGTTGGTAGACTCGCATTTGCAATCCAGAATTGGTCAACACCAGCGCCACCAGTTAAGCGATTTCCACCACCAGCACCAGCAAACAATACATCATCACCGTCACCACCAAACAGCTTGTCATTGATATTGGAGTAAAGTTTGTCATCGCCAGAACCACCGTAGAGACGGTTATTGTTACCGCTGCTGCGGAGGGTATCTTTACCAGAACCGCCGAACAGCAATTGACCAAAACCCTCAACTACTTGGAGGTTGTCATCACCAGCAGCGCCAAACAGATTATTACTTGCCTTGGCTTCTACCACAGTGATGGTATCATTACCATTACCACCATCAACATTGGTATTGCCAGCCTGACCAGTTGCACCAATAATGGCTGTATCGTTACCTTCGCCGCCAAACACAGAAGAGTCACTGGCGACAGACACCGTATCATCACCATTGCCGCCGTTGATTGTGGTGTGAGATTGAGTAGATTCTACTGTATCTGCGCCGTCACCAGCGAAGAAAATTTGCTTGGATTTGAGGGTGACATCATCACCAGTGGTAGAACCAAAGGATAATGGGGTATAATTGGCAAATACGCCATCCTCACGCACATTTAAGCGTTGAATGCGGGTGTCTAACTCAGGTCCAACATCTGGAATATTAAAAGCAGAATTACTAAAGTTTGCACCTAGATATTCTGCAAATGCATCTTGTTCGGTTCCAGAAGTCGCAAAGTTGGCTTTACCTGGGTCAAATTTTGCTGAGTCAACAGGTGCGTCTATCTTCCCATTGAGGTTCAGGTCTTTATCTGTCTCCCCAATTAAATCTACTCGATTGGCAAAGGTGGGATTAGCTTTAATAAAATCACCCAAGGGATAACCATCACCACCATCAGCTAAGAAACTAAGGGTAACAATCCGAATACTACGGTCTTTATTTCCTTGTAGCTGACTATCTTTGACTAGGACATCGGTGATAGTTCCATTTTCGTTGACAACTGCCGCATTTTGAACGCGAGAACCTGCTGCTTTGCTGGGGTCGAAGCTGAAAGAAATACCGCCAATTTGTGGGAACCGACCAGGAGTGGCGCCAGGGGTTGAAGCTGCTACACCATGTTCCAGAATCTGCTTTAATTGTTCCGCAGTTACCGTTACTAGAGTCAGTGCGTTATTAAACCGCAGAGAATTTTCAATGTCTAGTTGAGAAACACCACCCTCCGGTTTTCCTGACAAAGGGTTGGCTGGAGGAGGAGATTTAACTAACTCAGTTGAACCAGTCGGAGCTAAGATAGTACCGATATTGTCACGAATACCACCACCGTTTTTAAAGGCAACAGTTACGGTGGGATCAAGGTTTTTTGCGTAATTCAGGTTAGCATCAGCACTCAAGTTCCCTAAGTTAGTTTCTTGGGTACGGACATCAGCGCGAGTACCGTTGAGGAATACTTGAGTGTTACCAAACAAATTACCGTCTTTTTGAAGGATAATCTTGCCTAGTGCATCGGTAATGGCTTTAATTTCTGGGTCTACTAAATTCTCAGCATTGAGGTCTTTAACTCCTTGGTCATCTGTAGCGTAAGCACCACTGATTTTGGGGTCAATGCTAGCAGGAATAATTCTACCCTGATTGTCAAATTCTACTACTAAGCGACCAACATATTTATAGTTACCGTCTGTGTTAATGACAGCAACATCTTCCCCGGAAGCAGATTTTAGCAGAATGGGGTAATCACCTTGCTTGGTATCTCCTGGACGCAGCCGGTCTGTGCTGTCAACTAGGCGAGTATTGGAACCACCCGCCATAATAATATCTACATCTTTGAGCAGACCTGCCAATTGTTGCTCAATTGCAATCTGCTGCATATGCGCGAGCAGGACAATTTTATTGATACCAGTTGCTTTGAGAGCATCTACTGACTTTTGAATTTCTGCAGCTAATGCAGCGATATCATTGGCATTTAGTGGTAAAACTTCTACACTACCAGGAGAAGAAATCCGTTTTAGTGTGGGGGTAGTAGCACCCACTACACCTATTTTCTCGCCGTTGACGGTAATTACTGTACTCTTGGCAATTTTGTTGGGAATAGTGCTGGCTTCTTGACCGTCAGCAGTTACCAAGGAAGCTAAGTTAGTGTCAGGTGCAAAATTGAGGTTAGAACTTAAGTAGGGGAATTTTGCACCGGGATAAGCACCATCGGGAGCGATTACAGACCTAACAAAGGGTGTACCTAAATCAAATTCGTGGTTGCCAAAGGCGATCGCCTGAAAACCTAATTCATTTTGAATTACAATATCAGCGCGACCTCTCCCAACTTTACCTAATAAAGGTGCTAAAGAAGGATCTTCTGCTGTATTTAAGAATGGACTGGGGATGTATGCATCTCCAGAAGAAAGAATAATTGTGTTAGCGTAGTCTGGTTTACCATCTTTATTCCCATCCTGGTTTTTGAGTGCATTCAAAACAGCACTGAACCGGGGTGCATCATCTAGTGCGGGAACGCCAGCTTCTTGATCTGATGCGTGTAACAATTGCAGTTGGAAATTTGGTGCTTCAATTTCATAGAAGGTAGCCGTGTTACTCACTTCATTCGCTACTACTAATTGTGGCTTCCCATTAGGACTGTCAAACGCAGGAATGAACTTCAAGCCTTCAGGACTAATATCTGTGTTAGTGCGAATGTACTGGACAAATTGCGGCGCAACGGGATTGCTCAGGTCATAAACCATAACCCCACCACCAGCACGTTCTAAACCAATAAAGCCGTAGGGTTTCCCGCTGACATAACCTACAGTTACAGCTTCTGGTTCTGGCCCTTTATCATCGGAACGAGTGTCAAAATCCGCTGTTGATCCGTTATTCGCATTAAAAAAGGTCGGTGTTTGTTGCGCTGTAATCTGTTCTAGTTGGTCACCACTATCAAATACTAATTTTCCTTGGTCATCCCAAATAGAGAAAGAACGACCGCCAAAGGCGTATAACTGATCAAAATCTCCATCTTTATCGGTATCTCCCAAGGTGTTGGTGATTCGCAAACGACCGAGATTAGCGTTATTTTGCAGAGTAGCGGCGTTGGGAAAGGCTGTGGGGTCAAGTTTGACACTAGCAACCCGTGTTTCTTCGTTGAAAATACCTCCCTCTCCCTGACCAGGTACAATATTATTGGCTGTGGGACGAACGCGAGAATCTCCTTCGTTGGCGGTTATATAGTAGGTTTTACCGCCAATTTGGAATGATGAGATTGCATCGGGTTGATACATCCCCAAAACCGGCCAGTTCTGAATGTTGATTTTACCGCCACCACTGCTGCTACCATTAACATCTCTATCGCTAGCATCTAAACCATTTCCTGGTAGGTTGTGGTTTTTGAACCCTAGGGGAACAACGCTGGTAACTTTACTAGTAGCAATGTCAACAATTGCTAGTGCATTATTCTCTTGCAGAGTAACAACAGCTGTTTTGTTATCAGGAGAAATTGCGATGTACTCTGGTTCAAAATCTTGAGCCGCTGAAGCATTCAGACCAAAAATTCTGATACCTTGTGCCTTTAAAGCTGCTTCTTGACCATTAAAGGCTGTGAAGTTGGCAGTTGTCACTTTAGTATTATCTAAAGTCGCAATATTTCCCGAAACGTCAATAATGCTAATTGAGCCTTCTGGATCAATCGTGTAGTTTTCGTTTGGTTCCCCTTCGTTGGCTACCAATAATTTGCTACCATCGGGGGTAAAGGTGAGCATATCAGGCAAAGCGCCTACTGTCACCTGAGACAACGCTGTGGGATTGGCAACATCAACGTTGGCATTAAAAAATACTACCTTACCAGAGTCAGTGGAAGTAGTGGCAGAGATGGCAACAGCAACTATGCTGGTATTACTACCTATGCCTTTCCTCACAGCTACACTCTGAATTCCTGCACCAAAGCTGGAAAGGTCAATATCACCAATTTTGACAGGTTGATTAGGGTTGGAAACATTAATTACCTGTAAAACTGGCTTACCTGCAACTTCTCCAGTGACAAATAAGCGCTGAGTTTTTGGGTCAAAATCAGAAATTTCTGCGCCATTTAAGCTAATAGTCCCAGCAAATTTCAAGTTAATTAGATCAGTCATGGTTAAGCCTGTAATTACTGAATTTTGGTTGTGTTTCTTTCTTGGTCACAAATCTCGGAACTGAATGCGAACAAAATCAATCGTTCCTGTCAACAATAATTACTAATTCGTGGTTCGTAATTAAACCGCGCCTCGTAGCAATAGCGAGTCCGCACGCGGACAGAGGAGGCGATCATGACTCTTCGTCCCGTTAAGGGTTGGTGTACTTTCCGTAATCCAATTACGAATTACGAATCGTTAACTTAGTTGATGTCACTGGTAACATCTATAAGGATATCAAAATCTAGTGATGAGGACTAAATTAAAAGTATGATAAATCACACAATTAGCTAAAAAAAGTATTTCCAAGTCAGGGCGATCGCATAAAAAACTCATCAACTCCCGGTTCTTGCCTACAAAGCCCGTGCTAAATTTGTTGAAAAATAAGTTTGAAACCCTTTGTCATAGGATAAGACTTTGTGAAAAATCCCAAGTCCAATGTCTTGATTGCCGAGAAAATTGTTTCGCAGAAAGCAAACAAATTTTAATATTATTAAATTCAATAATTACCATAAGCTTATATCTATTCATTTTTTTCTTATCTCCTTCAAATGATAACAATGCTAAATGATTTACAGCAGATTGCAAGTTGGTGAGGTACAGATAATTGTAGGGGCGCAAGGCCTTGCGCCCCTACCGGCGTACCTCATTTACCTGAAATATGCTGTATAAACACCTCTCCCAAATCCTCCTTGTCTCCTCTGTTCAGATCTCAAATAGGATTGCTATATATCTGTTATGTTAAGAAAAAACTATAAAAAGTTTAAGACATCATCATATTGTTGATATTCTGATTCAGCAACGCCAATTATTTTTACTCCCCTTGAACGAGAGAATCTGTGCTTTAGACAAGGGATGAAAACAGGTTTAAGCGGTTTACCGCTCATCGGTGTGATTTTGCGCGATGCTTGCTCTGGGCTACGCCATCGCCTCACAATACGATTGCGTCGGCTCACAATACGATTGCATCGCCTCGCAAACAATTTTTCAAAACTACAGGACTTACGCATTGGTTTGTTCTCGTAGTTTGTTTATTTGACTCAAGAATATTCTGATTTCAGTAACTTAAATAATCAGCGATATCAGTCCATATTAATAATAATAAATCCTCAATTTATCTTCCACACAAATACTTTTTACAGTACAATAAAAACATGGATGTAGGATAAAATAATATATGACAGAGGAAAAAAAGAGAGCAGATAACAATAGTCCTTGGAAAGAAGTTTTAGAAGCTTATTTTCCTCAAGCAATGCAGTTCTTTTTCCCTCAAATAGCTGCATTGATTGACTGGAATCACCCTCACCTATTTTTAGATAAAGAATTTCAAGCGATTGCTTATGATGCCGTTAAAGGAAGATTGTATGCAGATAAGCTAGTCAGTGCAAGGCTTCTTCAAGGAAAAGAACTGTGGTTATTAATCCACATAGAAGTTCAAGCAGAATCAGAAGATATTTTTCCAGAAAGGATGTTTTTGTACAATATACGGATTTTCGATTATTATGGTAAACCTGCCACGAGCCTAGCTATTTTGTGTGATTCAAACAGCGATTGGCGTCCGAATCAGTATAGTTTTGAGTGTCCAGGTACAAAACATAATTTTGAATTTAGTACAGTTAAACTTTTGGATTACCAAAACCGATGGTCAGAGTTAGAAGCGAGTGACAATCCTTTTGCAATGGTTGTGATGGCGCACTTAAAGACTCAAGAAACTAGGAATCAAGCAAGGGAACGTAAAAATTGGAAATTTCGCCTAGTTCGCCGACTTTATGAACTAGGTTGGCAAGAAACAGATGTTCGCAGTTTGTACCGATTTATAGATTGGGTTATGCTATTACCAAAACAGTTGGACGCGGAATTTTGGCAAGAGCTAAAAGAATTTGAACAGGAGCGAAATATGACTTACGTTACCACAGGTGAACGCATTGGCTACGAGCGAGGAATAGAGGAAGGTGAGCAGAAAGGTGAACAAAGGCTTATTCTAAAGCTATTGCAAAAACGGTTCGGGGAGTTACCATCTGAGGCGATCGCTTCTATTCAATCTCTGGATGTTATTCAATTAGAAGAATTAGCTGAAGCTCTACTAGATTTCACAGAAATTGACGATCTGGTTCGCTGGTTTACGGTGTGATTGCACATGGTATTTGTAGGGAACACTGCTGTGCCCTGAATGTTTGTGTGACCGTAACCAGATTTGATATCAAATCCGGGTGATTGCACATGGTATTTGTAGGGAACACTGCTGTGCCCTGAATGTTTGTGTTACTAAGCGAAAGTGAAGTTATTAGCAGTCAGGGTAGTAGATGTAATACCCACCAATGAAACCAACTCAGTCGCTCCAGATCTCACCAAAGTATCACTATCAATTTGCACCAGTGTCAAGTCGCTAAACTTAGTAGCTGTAGCAATTCCACCAATTCCAATCAAGTCAAGTCCTGCGGTGAAGTCAGTGACAATATTTTTGCTAGTTGGTAGACTCGCATTTGCAATCCAGAATTGGTCAGCACCAGCGCCACCAGTTAAGCGGTTTCCACCACCAGCAGCAGCAAACAATACATCATCACCGTCACCACCAGACAGCAAGTCCTTGATATTGGAGTAAAGTTTGTCATCGCCAGAACCACCGTAGAGACGGTTATTGCTACCGCTGCTGCGGAGGGTATCTTTCCAACCGTAGGTATTGGTAGCAAGATAATCGCCTTGCAACAGTTTAGCGTTAATCAAACCATTAGCTTGGGAGAGATTATTATCTAAACCAAGAGGGTCATAACCTAGAGGAGTAATACCAGCGTTGACTATTTGCTTAATAAAAGCATCCTTACCAGCCGCAGGTAAAGCATCATAAGTGGCTTTCTGAGTAGGGTTGAGGAAGAATGAGGCTACAGTTGGGCCAAAAGGTGCATCATAAGCAACAGAACCAGTGACAACTTCAAAAGCACTGGTAGCAATTTGCGGCTGACCGGGTGCAGTTTGATAGGTGAGGTTGTTAACCAAGGTGCCGTGGATATCAGCAGAAACAAAGACAACGTTACTGATATTGTTGTCGTTGATGAATTTGAGAATTTCTGTCCGTTCAGCAGCATAACCCTCAAATCTATCAGCAGCGACCGCTACCCCTAGATTTTGAATCGGCTCTGGAATCATAATGAACTTCCAGGTGGTGCCGTTATTCTGAGCTTGGAGTAAGTCGCGTTTGAGATCTTCAACTTGCGATCGCCCCAGTAGGGTGCGCTTGGGATCGAAAGACTGAGCGAGGAAGTTAGCTACCTGGGTCTGGTCGCTGGTGTTAGTTACATCCGTTAACTCGGTATCACGGAAAGAGCGAGCATCGAGGACGAAAGTAGCAGCATCTTTACCATAGGTATTGTAGCGGTAAAGTTTGCGTTCACCCGCAGTTTTAGCATCACCAGTTTGTCCATAGAATTGATCCTGAATGGGATTGTATTCTTGGAAAGCCTGTAAGCCGTTCTCATACAGTTTGCTGTCGTTAATCAGAGCGTTAGGATCGTCACTGGGGAAAGCTGCGGTTCTTGCGTACTTAGCGTGCTTAATTATTAATTAAAGTTTATAAATTTGCTTTAAAAGTAAGGCTTACAGGCGTTCATAATTTAATTTTTAGCAATATGATATAAAATACAGAAAATAATGGCTATTATCTTAGCTCTGCAAGGGTTTCAAGCTGATTATTTAATAAATTCAGCACGCTAAGTACGGAAGAGCCAGCCTTTGCCACCAAGTCCACCAAAAGCACCAAAGGGGACGGTATAATCTACTGTTCTCTCTGCTTTAGACTGAATAATTGGGCTATTAGTCAATCCAGGAACTTTGACATCAACGCCATCAGCACCAGGAAATGTGGCTGCTACTACTTTTTTACCATTAGCACGCAAATCTACCCATAAGGGTTCTGCTGTCGGATTGCTGCTTTCTTTTGGTCCATCAGGGTTGAGGGCATCATATCCTCCAATAGGAGCGCCAAAGCCACTAATATTAAAGTTGAAGGGACTATCAATTAGGTGAAAAGTGTTGGCATTGATGTCATTTTTTGCAGCAGTTGAACCTGTGGCGATCGCAATGTGACCAGGCGCCGTCAGTGAAGGGGTGACAGTCGTGTTGGGTAAAAATACTCCCTTGCTCTTGAGTAACCCTAAACCTTTTGTGGGATCGATCTGATTGGTATCCAGGTAATTCTTGAGTAAAGAGTAAGTATTACCATCTAGGGAAAGAACAACAACTTTGGGTTGGTTGTCCATAATTATTTTTTGCAATTAGTTTGGTGGAAATTTTCTCGCTCAATCGCTAATAACCAAAGTATATAAACTGATACACTTTGGGTTTTTTATACGAAATAAGGATTATTGCTGTGTTTATCAGAATAGGTACGGTTGCTTATTCTAAAAATTTAGAATAGAATAAAACCGTCATATTTCATAGATTTGGCAGCAATATTCTCATTGAGAGAGGCATAAAAAATCTATCGCACCAATGTTAATAAATGACTAGGACAAGGTTAATAATTGAGAGGAAAATTTTAGTAATATGAAATACAACAAATTTGATGTTTAGAGAAAATTAAAATACAATGAATCACGCCCCTGCGTTCTTTTTTTTGAGACATAAAAACCTGGTTCATTTCTCTAAACATAGCTGTATTTTCTTTGAAAAAAATTATCTCAGTTAGGTTAAAAAACTAAATTCGTATTTGAAAAAAGAATGAGACAAATAGGGTAGGGGCGCAAGGCCTTGCGCCCCTACAGATTATGGATGTGTTGCCAAGATTTTTTGAATTGGTATAACATTGTTATTTATTGATGTCTGCTTACTTACAGTAATTTTCATTTCTTTGAACCACATATCCTTGTAGGGGCGCAAGGCCTTGCGCCCCAAAAGCGTGGTTTATTTACCTGAAAATCATTGTAATATCTGTACCTCATTTACCTGCAATCTGCTGTATTTGCAGCTTATTCATTGAAGTTAAACACGACAATTAAGTCGAAGACCAACTTACTTTAGAGTTGTTATTTGAAGCGAGTACGTTGTCTACGATTTTGCTTGTGTCTAGCAATTGCTTTACGCTTCTCTTTTTCTAATGGCGTCTCGAAGTGACGCTTTTTCCGCATGTCTTGGAAAATTCCTGCTTTAGAAACTTCCCGCTTAAATCTTCGCAAGGCTGATTCAATACCTTCATTCTCCCCTAATACTACTTGTGTCATTCTTATTTCTCCTTATATGGATGAATGCTTGATGGCTAGAGAGCCAATAAAATATTCCAGCAGAGTCAAGCGTTGGGCCTTATCTGCTGGAGACTCTAGATTTTAAATTTTTAGCTTAAGGCTTAAAATCGGCGATTGTTACGAGCATTATTTCCGCCCCAGCTACCACCACCACGAGAGGAATTTCCGCCTCTTTCTTCACGAGGTTTAGCTTTATTCACTTTCAAGTCCCGGCCCATCCATTCAGCACCATCTAGGGCTTCAATAGCAGCGGTTTCTTGAGCTTCTGTTTGCATTTCTACAAAAGCAAACCCACGTGGACGACCTGTTTCCCTATCGGTTGGTAGTTGAACGCGATTAACTGTTCCGTATTCTCCAAATGCCCTTTTCAGATCATCTTCTGTAACCTGATAGGACAAATTGCCAACGTAAATCGACATATCATGTCTCCGAATTCAGAGAGTGTAGAGACTTAAATTCGGAGAGACGCTTTTGAGAAGTCAAAACCAATCATTCAACCGAATATAATCTTTATAGAACCTACTATAGCACGGTAATAGAAAATAAACTCCGACAAAATTGGATTTTGGGGAGATAAATTACAGTACAAGCCCCAAAAGCTTTTATTTACGATTACGCTGTGGTTATTATGACATAATCACACGTTCATTGCAATTTCCAACAGCAATCATAATCAATGATAGATGTTTTACAATAAGTTGTTATGGGTTTAGTCCCACCTAACGGGAGCTTTGAAAACTCCCGTAATGATTGGTCTGTAAATTATTTACCCTTTAGCCATTAGTCCAATTTTCTAAAAGTTTTTCGGCTTCTTTACACAGCACTTCATGATACTGACCGTTGCTTGCCAGCAAACCACCCCATTGATTAATATCATCGGTGTTATACTGCAAGATGGTGCCATCAAAATGGGTAAATTTGCCTCCAGCTTCTGTCAAAATTAATTCTGGGGCGGCGATATCCCAATCTTTAGGGGCAGATTTTCCCGAAAGAGAAATGTAGACATCTGCCTGTCGCTCAATAATAGCAGCAATTTTGCAACCCACGCTGCCGACTTCTTTTTGATGACTACAAGGTAAATTTTCTAAGAGATAATTTAACCTTTCATTACGGTGAGAACGGCTAACAATTAAAGTGAATGCTTCAATGGGTTTTGCGTTTCCTTCTAAAGATAGTTGCAAAGGAACAGAACCATCACGGGTTTCGACAAATGTACCTCCGCCAATGGTAGCAAAGTATAACTTCTGCGCTTCTGGTACTACTACCACTGCTAATATTGGGCGGTTTTCCTTGACTAAAGCAATGTGAATTGCATACTCTCCAGTTTTTTGAATAAAGTCTCGTGTGCCATCTAAAGGATCAATAATCCACACTAACTTAGACTCATCTCTACCCAGTTGCGATTGATAAGTTTCTTCACTAATGTAAGCAAAATCCTCAGTTCCCAAAGCTGCTTGTAGCCTATCCAAAATGTATTCACTCACAGCTACATCAGCAACAGTGACAGGCTCATTTTGTTTATATTGCACATCGAGGTTAGAGTCTTTTACCGTTCCATGATAATAAGACCGCAATATATCTGTAGCACCCCAACCTACTTCTCGTGCGATCGCTAATATTTCTTGTAAGTTTGTCATTTGTTATTTGTCATTTGTCATTTGTCATTTGTCATTTGTCATTTGTCATTTGTATTCTTGTCCCCCTAACTCCCAACTCATTACTCATTACTCATTACTCATTACTCATTACTCATTACTCATTACTCCTAACTCCTAACTCCTAACTCATTACTCATTACTCATTACTCATTACTCATTACTCATTACTCATTACTCATTACTCATTACTCATTACTCATTACTCATTACTCCTAACTCTCTTCCACTTCCATCCACCGACGGGTACCAAATGATTGACAAGCTGTAGCAGCGATGTTTGCAGCTTTGGCTAAGGCATCAGTGAACCCAGAGTGTAAGATGTAATGGCAGAAAGCACCGTGAAAAATATCTCCAGCCCCTAGTGTATCAATTACTGTAATCTGGGGTACGCTGATAACGCCTGTATTTCCTTCACTGATATATTCAATTGGTTGTTCTCCGTGGGTGATGGCGATGTGGGGAATCTCAAAACTGCACAGATAGGTAAAAACTTCTGCTGATGTGTGACAATCAGGAGGATGAAAATTGGCTGAACAAATGGCGTAGTCTACAAAAGGCAAAATTTTCTCAAATCCAGGCTTCCAACTGCCACCATCAATGACAATGGGGATATTCTGACTTTTGGCTATGGGCGCAATTTCACGACTAACCTCCATCTGATGCCCATCAATTAAAACTATAGCGACATTTTGCCAGATATCTGACGGGATAGATGAACTCGTGGCTTGAGTTTTGACAGCATTAATGGAAATTACTGCCCGTTCACCTGTGGCTTGGGTGACAATAATCGATGAGACTGGGACTGTTGTGGTAGTCGTGGGATTTAGATCGGCGATCGCCACTCGATATTTTCCCAAGTCTTCCCTAATTAATTGTGTCATGGGGTGGGAACCCAATACACCCAAGACTTTGGCTTGATTACCTAAATGGCTGAAAGCGACAGATGCATTGGTCGCGGGACCTCCTGCAGCTACAGTGTAGTCAATGGCGACAATTTTCTGATTGTTCTTGGGGGGAGACTCGGCTAGGTAGATAAAATCTAAGGTGATTAAGCCAATAAATAATCCATGCTGCATTTTGTCTTGGGGATTGGGGAATGGGGGGATGGAGTTTTATCTTTTTTTTCGGTTTAACTAGCTTGAAAATAAGACCCCACCCCTAGCCCCTCAGAGCAAGCGAGGAGGGGAATAAGAAGTGCAATTTATAGGGTGCGTCAGCTAAGTAGATAACTGATGCGCTGTCAATATTTTAGGTCTGACGCACCCTACGTCTACAATTATTTTGATCTGAACACGAACGTTGAGGCTTTTTACTCCAACGTCGAGGCTTTTTGCTCCAACGTCGAGGCTTTTTACTCCAACGTCGAGGCTTTTTGCTCCAACGTCGAGGCTTTTTTCTCCAACGTTGAGGCTTTTTTCTCCAACGTTGAGGCTTTTTGCTCCAACGTCGAGGCTTTTTGCTCCAACGTTGAGGCTTTTTTCTCCAACGTTGAGGCTTTTTGCTCCAACGTCGAGGCTTTTTGCTCGAACGTTGAGGCTTTTTGCTCGAACATTGAGGCTTTCAACCTAAACCTTAAACTTGTCTACCCACCTCCCCACCTCCCCATCTCCCCAGTCCCCAATCCCTATTCCCTTTTATTTGCGATAATCGTCGCCAATGCGAATATTTCGACCTTCAGTAATATTAGTAATGAATTTCCCATGCTGATTAATTTGGAGACAAATATAATATCTTAGTGCTAAAATAAGTAATTTTGGTTTTAGTAGTACAATTGATCTATGCCAATGAGGGTTGATTACTGGTAGACAAAGTATCCAATAGCAGTTGTAAAATATGGCTCGCGGCGAAATTCTCAGAAAACTCTTCAAAAGCTTCTCTCGCAACGAGAGAGAAGAGTTTTTAGCTGCGGCTAACGAACTGATAGAAGAAGAAAGAAATAAAAATCACATCCTGCTGGCTAGAGATTTGGAAAAACTGCTGCACAATGGCAATGGCTACACCAAACCCCTAGCATCTAACTTAGCTCCCTGGAATCAATTTCCTGAACCACCCAAAGATAAAGACACTGGACTAGCTTTACTGGATGTCAAGCGATTTGACCTGACATGGGATCACATCGTCCTCAGTGAAAAAATATTTGATATCCTGCAAGAAATTGTTCTGGAAAACCGTAAGCAAGATATCCTTACAGCTTATAACCTCAAGCCCAAAAACAAACTACTATTCTGTGGACCACCTGGCTGCGGTAAAACCCAAACGGCAAAAGTCCTCTCGAGTGTCTTGAGTCTACCACTGGTTTACGTGAACCTAACAGCAGTATTCTCTTCTTACTTAGGTGAAACAGCCACCAATCTTCAGAAAATTTTTACCTACATAGAAAAAGGCGAATGGCTTGTTTTGTTCGATGAGTTTGATGCGATCGCTCGTGATCGAGATAACTTAAATGAACATGGTGAAGTCAAACGCCTTGTCAATAGCTTGTTACAACTCATTGATAATGCAACCAATCAAAGTATATTTGTTGCAGCGACTAATCACGAAAAACTATTAGACAGTGCAGTTTGGCGACGATTTGATGAGGTGATTTTCTTTGACAACCCAACTCTGGAATTACGCACGGCTCTTTTAAGCCGTTATCTGTCTGGTATCCGTTATACTGCTATTAATCTATCTACTTTTGCAGAACGGCTAGAAAATGCAACTGGAGCAGATATAGAACGTATTTGTTCTGATGCAATTAAAGCCGTAATTTTACGGGGGGAGCGTACCTTGACGACTGATGATTTAGAAGTTGCGATAGGACGTTTTTTAGAAAGGCAAAGTATAATAGCAAACTCAAAATAATCATCTACGTCAAATCCTCATGGTAAGTCAGTTTGAACACCTAAAATTACCGAGAATCATCAATATCGAATTACCACGACGATCTCATGGTGGTGGAGTTGGTGGAAAACGCGCTGATTTCATTGAACATGGTAAGCATTTATTAGATCAACTTTCTGGACTGAGTGAGTCTACAAAGCAAAAAAGTAACCCTTTCCGTCTTAACCCAAAATTAATTTTTAAGATTAAAGCTACTAAAAAACTTTCAGACGAGCTAGTTAATCAGACAGGATTAGATATACTAGCATTTGAGCCTGATAAAGCCATAGTTGTCTTCTCGTCTGATCTGGAGTTAAAAGAATTTAGGAAACGTTTAGAAAATTACAGTCAGATTACAGAAGGACCCGAATATTCATATTAGACTCGTCCGAAAATTTACAACACGCTCTGAGCCTGGTTTTGGACAGCGTTGACTGTTAACCAGATCCAACGTAAGAATAAGGGTTTGGGATAATTACTGATAGCAACTATCTGTAAAACTGTTGATAGCTAATTCATAACTTACCTCATGTTTACAACTTTTATGAAAATGGCAAAATTAGCGCACCGATTCTGAGTCGAACCAATCCACAAATGGTAAGAATTACCTGCTCGTAAGTTCGAGAATGAAGTGGAAATCTTTCCCGTGCAATCTGGAAAATTTTGACGAGTCTAATTACGTGTTCAACAAAGATGCGTTTACTCGAAAACTCTTTGTTTTCTGCTTTTTGCTTTGTAGTTAATTCTGCTTTTCGTGGCTTCTTATGGGGAGTCGTAATATTCTCTCCTCCTTGATACGCCTTATCACCTTCAAACATTTGGTCGGCTTCAAACTTTTCTTGTTGCTCCCGAAACAAGCTAATGTCACTTGTCGGACCCTTCTCTCCCACCTCTACATCGACAATATCTTTTCCTTCTGGTAGGATAATAAATTGGTTTTTAAATGTGTGCTGTTTCTTCTTGACTGAGAAATATTCTTTCTGTTCCTGATTGTTGCAAGGGCGTTCCCGTGGTTGTTCCATGCTGTCCACGATTAATTGAAATTCTTTCAATAGTTCTAAGGCGATCGCGTAATCACTGTGATTTTTTTCAACTTGATCGAGCAGGCTAGCAGGTAATATCTCCCCTAATACCCCTAGCCAGTAATGAAACGTATCATTAGCCTCAGTTTTTGATATTCCAAATTGTCACCCTAAAACCTCAAATGTTGGCATTTGTCTCAAGTAAAATAAACATAAACATACCTCTTCCTTTATCTCTAGTTTCGGTTTACGTCCTCCTCCTTTCTGATTTATACGCACCTTATTACGTTCTATCTCAGCTTGAATTTGTTTATGATGGATCTCGGCTTGGGCTAATAAGTCTCGAAACTGGTCGTTGCTTATTCCGAGCATTTGTTTTGCGCGGTGCGGATATTGTTGAATATAATGAAGTGGATTTTTCATTTTGGTAGACGGTCAAAATTCCGTTCTACCATTTTTTGGGCACCCAGATAATATTCCGGACAGGTCTATTTAGGGGCAATTGATGAGTTAGTCCCCCTTGAACGTGAAGATCGCATTGGTCGTTTGTTAGAGCTAAAACCTTTACAACCAGGTGAACTTGCAGCTTTAGATTTGGAACTCTGGCACACAGGCGATCGCAAGGAAATGCAAAAGTATTTAGATGATATTACCGAGGTGCTAGAGAGCTTATCCAGTGATACTGCTCCTATGAGAATGAGTGATAGCTATGTTGGTGATTATCTGTGTATAGCTCGAATTAAAGTCACTCACGAAGTTTTAGAGCTTTTGCTAGAAGTAGAAATCGTCAAAGAAATTGATCGTCCTCCCCAACCTGCATTTGAGAGAACTGCTGATTATAATTTACCAATTTCCAGTTTACCCGAAGTTATTCCTCCACCTGAAGAGAATTGCGGCATTCTTGTTATAGATTCAGGTGTACAAAGTGGCCATCCATTAATTGCGCCAGTGCTGGGTGAAGCTGATGTATTTCCAGATCCAGGACATCAATTAATAAAAGGTGGTGCAGAGGATGTAAATGGACATGGTACAAGTGTTGCTGGCATTGCTATCTATGGAGATGTCGAAAACTGTATTAAAAAACTGTCATTTGATCCAACAGTTTGGTTATTTTCTGCTCGTGTAACAAATGAAAAATGCCAATATGATGAGGATCTTCTTGTAGAAACTCAACTAGATCAAGCTATTCATGCTTTTGTGGATCAGTATCCTAACTGTAAAGTAATCAATATATCATTAGGTAATGCTGAACAAATTTATATGGATGGAATGAAGCAGTTTCGATTAGCAGCAAAGATAGATGAAATTGCTTATCAATACCAGCATAAAAACATTATTTTTGTAATTTCAGCAGGAAATTCTTATCATGAAGAGTTAGAGTATGAAAAATTACGAACTGAATACCCAAATTATTTACTGAATAAGAATGCTCGAATTATTGATCCAGCAACTTCTGCGATCGCACTAACTGTAGGTTCTTTATCTTATGGTCGTGGTAGTATTACAGAACCTGCTGATGTGCGTCGTCAGGCGATCGCAAAATTACGAGGATACCCTTCTCCCTTTACCAGAAATGGTTTTGGAGTAGATGGAATGATTAAGCCTGATGTTGTAGATTTTGGTGGAGATTTAGCATTAGACCTCAGTTATCGAGAAGGTTTAGGTTTGCCTAAAGTTAGTCAATTAGGAGATAATGTCGCTGGGGTTTCTGTTGTTACTTTCTCAAACTCTAAAGACTCTTTATTTCACATCTGTAGCGGTACAAGTTTTGCTGCACCTCGTGTAGCTAACATTGCTGCTCAACTCTTCACAAAATATCCAAATGCCAGTTCTAACTTCATTCGAGCATTGATCGTTAACTCTGCGGTGCTTCCCAAAGAAATTCCAGATGAATTTAGTAAGGGTACAGAATCTCAAAAAATTAAAAAGCAGCTACAAATCTATGGCTATGGACAGACTGATTTAGAACGTGCGATGTATTCTGCTGAGAACTATGTTGTTCTATCAGAAGATAATATTATTATTCCAGTGGGAAAGTTTCATATTTATGAAATTCCCCAACTACCAAAGGAATTTTTTGATGTAAAAGGTACTCGTATACTATCAGTTACCTTGGCATTTGATCCTCCAACTCGTCCAACTCGTGGCGACTCATATTTAGGGGTAACAATGGGATTTAATATTTTTAAAGGTATTCCTAGAGAAAGTGTAGTCAATGCTTATGTAGATGCCAGTAAAACAGATAAGCCTGATAAATTTGCAGAAATATCAATGGACATTTTAAAAGAAAAACATAAAGGATGTAGTATTAATGTTGATTTATCTCCAAATTCTACTCTCCTTAAGAAAGGAACTATACAAAGAGGCTCAATAAAACTAACAAAACAAGCTCAAAAATATAATAATTTACCTATGAATTTGGTTGTGAATTGTAATCGTAAATGGGCAAATCCAGATGAAATTAAAATACAACGTTATGCTTTAGTTGTTAGTATTAGTCACTCCGATCCTCAAGTTAATTTATATAATCGTCTGAAACTCAAGGTTGATGAAATTGATCTAAGAGAAAGAAATCGAGCAAGGGTTTAAATATTAAAAATCTGAAAATTAACGTAATAAAAAAATAGACATTTTGTGTAAGCATTTTGCTAAATGATGCTAAATGATATATTAGTCCCCATCTCCCCACACCCCAACTCATGCAAACCGAACCGAAACCCGCAACGCTTTACATCGTCGCCACACCCATTGGTAATCTGGAAGATATCACTTTGCGGGCGGTGCGAATTTTGCAGACAGTGGATTTAATCGCAGCGGAAGATACGCGCCACACGGGGAAGTTACTGCAACATTTGCAAGTCAAAACCCCCCAGGTGAGTTACCATGAACATAATCGCACCAGTCGCATCCCGGAATTATTAAATCATCTCCAGAATGGTCAAGCGATCGCCCTCGTAAGCGATGCAGGTATGCCGGCAATTTCTGATCCAGGATATGAACTAGTCAAAGCTTGTATTGAAAATGGGATTACGGTAGTCCCCATTCCTGGTGCGAGTGCGGCGATAACCGCTTTGAGTGCATCAGGCTTACCCACAGATAAATTTGTTTTTGAAGGTTTCTTACCCCCCAAAGGTCAACAACGGCGCACCCAGTTAGAATTTTTGCAAACAGAAGCCCGCACTATAATTTTCTATGAATCGCCGCACCGCTTGCGAGATACTTTACAAGACTTAGCAGAGGTGTGGGGAGGCGATCGCCAGATTGTGTTGGCGCGGGAGTTAACCAAATTGTATGAAGAATTTTGGCGGGGGACAATTACGGAGGCGATCGCCTACTACAATCAGCGTGAACCCCAAGGCGAGTATACCCTAGTGGTGGCGGGAATTTCTGCCAGTCAACCCCAGCTAACAGAAGCACAACTCAAAGCCGAATTAGAACAATTAATTAGTCAGGGAATCTCGCGATCGCAAGCTAGCCGACAGTTAGCAAAATTTACGTCCCTTCCCCGACGCCAACTTTATCAACTGGCTCTTTCTATTACACTACTCACTGATTCTTGAAGACAGATCCAATCGGACTAACAAAGGATTGCCAAATTTTCCGAAGTCTTTTATTTTATCTTTTAATCCCTGAAGAATATATTATCGCCAAAGAAAAATTAGGAGCCAAGTATCTGGTAGGAAGCTTTAATTTTGTAGAAAGCTATAATCTTGTCGTGGATGATAATCAAAAACAAAAGATTAATTATATTCTCAATAAATATCCCAATCTTGTGAAAGATGGTACAAATTTTATCGCTCAATTAAAACGACCAGAGAATCTCTGATGCTGGTGCGGTCTTAGTCCCTAGCTAAAAACGGCTAATCGGCGTTCATAACGACCTTGGATCATTAGCAGCAGTAGCCCACATCAGATTGGTAAGTTATGTAATACCATCAATTAGTGGCTGATTACTAAAGTCAGTCCCACGATGCAGACACATGCTCGTCTTTTGAGCATTTGTGGCTTCTCGTACAGGCTTTTGACTGGGTAAATTTCTCTAAGTTTGAGGCTAATATTACAATGGAAACTGATCGATAATGAGGATACGGCAAGAATGACCCAAGTGGTTTTAGGGGAGAACGAAGGCATAGATTCGGCTCTTCGTCGGTTTAAACGCCAGGTCTCTAAAGCTGGTATATTAGCTGATGTAAAGTATCATCGGCACTTTGAAACACCTTTAGAAAAGCGTAAACGTAAGGCAGTGGCAGCTAGACGCAAACGACGTTTTAAATAAACCTATTTAGTAGTGGCTTTATTTGAAGACGTTCGTAAACAAGCAACAAGACGTTGCCATCAATCTTACAAATTATTAAGTGTCTGACTTTGGTTGGATGGAGTCAGCTAAAATCGCTGCCCATCAACCAAAATCGACACGCAATAGCTCAGACTAGGGTGAGAAAATTTCCAGGGTGGTATTTACTTAAACTTAAGATTCGGAAATATCAATAGTACGGCTATTACAACGATTCATTGCTTTTTCTACTCCCTGTTTGAGGCTGAGTTCTATACACTCAATCACAAATTGAAGCACGAGCGACATCAGTTGATTTTCCCCAGCAGAAAAGCGCCCCAGCACATGGGAAATAGTACCTGAGTCATCGTTATTCGCTGCTCCTTTGGGTTTACCAATCCCAATTCGCAAGCGTGGGAAGTTTTGGCTGCTCAGATGGGCGATCGCACTTTTCATCCCGTTGTGTCCCCCAGCGGAACCAGACAAGCGTAAGCGAGTCTTTCCTAGAGGTAAATCCATATCATCATAAATTATCAGCACAGACTCTGGCGGTAATTTATACCAATTAGTCACCGCTTGTATAGCCTGTCCTGAGCGATTCATATAAGTCAATGGTTTCAGCAACCGGATTTTACCTCCCACTGGAGCCATTCCTTCGCCAAATTCCCCTTGAAACTTGCGATTTTCCCCTAGGGGAATTTGCCAAAAACGGGAGAGAGCATCCACAGCAGCAAAGCCGATATTGTGGCGTGTTTGGTCATATTTAGGCTCTGGATTCCCCAACCCGACAATTAGCTGGGGAATCACCAAAACTTGTTGTGTAGCAGCTTCTGTCATTTTTCAGCTAATTAATCGATATTGTAGGGTGCGTCAGTACCAGTAATCTTTTGCTTAACCCAAGTTTTCTCGTACCTGACGCGCCCTACGGACTCAAATATTGTGTAATTTATTTTTTGGTAGTCCCCAATCTAGCTAACTGGAGAAGAACCAGTAGAATCATGCTGCTACATAAAATCTGGACAAATCCAGACATTACTTGACGTTTCAACGGGAGCATGGGAGCGGTTATCCCTTAACGTCCAGACACGCTTTAGCCTGACGTGCATATTTTTCGAGATTTTTAGACGCATTTAAATCTCTGTCTTCAGTATGCTGACATTTTTTACATTCGTAAACCCGCTGTGATAAACTAATTTCTTGAATTTCTCCACAATTTGCACAAGTTTTACTAGATGGGTAAAATCTATCTACAAATACGACAGTTCCACCATATCTAATTACTTTATATTCTACTTGTCTGCGGAATTCATAAAAATTGGCATCGCTGACAGCACCGGCTAACTTATGATTTTTCAACATTCCCGAAGTATTCAAATCCTCCAAAGCAACAACTGCGTGGTTTTTGCAGATAAATGTAGTTGCTTTATGAGTCGCATCTTTGCGTATATTAGTAATACGTCGATGCAGTTTAGATATTCTCAACTTTTGTTTTTTGTAACGATTACTCCCTTTGATTTTCCTTGTCAGTTGACGTTGTAATCTTGTCAACTTCCTCCTGGCACTTTTTAAGGCTTTCGGATTGACAAAAATAACTCCTGTTGATAAAGTAGCTAAAGTTTTTATCCCTAAATCTACACCGACATAATCATGTTCTTTTTTGGTGATTTCGGGGGAGATTTCATAAGAACAAGAAATGTACCAATCTCCCGCAGATTGAGATATAGTAACCTTTGTGGTTGTGGTGTGAGGTAAAGATTCATAAGTTGCAACCCAGCCAATGGTGGGTAATTTAATCCGTTTACCACCGATATTTATTGGTTTACCACCTGCATTAATTGTAAAACTCTCGTTTCTCCCTTTTCTTTTGAACTTGGGATAGTCTGCACGTTTACAAAAGAAGTTCTTAAAAGCTTTTCCTAAATTATCAAAAGCAAATTCCGTGACTTTTTGACAAATACCTGGTTCTTTAATCCAAGTCAAAACTGGCTTGACTTGATTATTAAAGAACCTTTTCAAAATCAAGTGGTTGGGTTTATATCCAGATTGATACAATGCTTGCCATGTGGCGAGTCCCCAATTGTATGTAAATCGGGATATGCCAGCATGTTTTGACATCAGAATTTTCTGGTCGTCAGTCAATTTTAACTTGGTTTTGATGGAAGTCAGTAACACAAATTTACTTGTAAGGCAAGCTTTTCAAATCATCACATAAATAGTACAGGTTGGTCTAGAAGGTTTATGTAAATTTTCTTGAAATATGTGGTGACAGAAGCCCTGAGAGCGCGTAGGGTCTGCACCATACGCGCACAAGGTTTTTGGTGCGGTTTGTCAATAAATGTCCGTGGAAGTCCAGCAAATACTTAACGCTTGAGATTACTCCGGTTTTTTAGCAGATTCAATTTGCTTAGGTTCAAGTTCAGCTGTTGTTTTCACAACTTGTTCGAGTTGTTCTGCTTCCCGCTTGAACTCGCTTTGAAATTCATTAGAAGCATCTTGAAAACCGCGAAGTGCTTTACCGAAGCTACGTCCAATCTCTGGTAACTTCTTCGGACCAAAGACTAATAGCGCCACTACCAAGATTACAGCCATTTCCGGCAGACCGATACCAAATACATTCACGCGGTTTCTCCTATAAATTTACAGGTGAGCAGGGGAAAGGCGATTTGCAATCTCCCCATCTATATTATGTTTACTTGTTTTAACGTAATTTTTTTAGTATGAAAAACACAAAAAAACCCAGACTAGCAGTCCATGTCATTAATTATGATAGGTTCGTTTGTAGTTGCGCTTTAGCGCTTCCCCAATCAATAGCGTAGCGCAGCTTTCCCCTAGGGTAGCGCAACTACAAACAACCATTCAAAATTAAGACATTCAGTACTAGCCGGGTGTCGGTTCGCTGACGATACTCACCACTCAGCACAAGCGATGTATCAGCTACCGCCTAAACTACGCCAATCTACAACTACATCCTGAACCAGGATTGTCTTGTTATAAAGTTGTAGAATAATCAGCAAAAACACCAAAAATAACAGCATAAAAACAGCCATTACTGGAGTCGTACCCCAACCTGGAGCAACCTTACCATACTCAGCGTTTAGAGGTCTGAGAATATCTCCCAACCAAGTCCTTTGTGCCATAGTTCACCTAAGATCTGTTGCCAAAGCTTTTTTTAATCTTCTGTAATATTGTTGACACTCACCTGATTACAAGTCAAGTGATTCTTGGTTCCACGAGGATGCTGGCTTTAATAGGACGCATCCAACCAAAGCATAGGCATCTTCTCCCCAAGCGTAAATTCCCCAGTGTCCCTAGGTACTCTTACTATTTTTGGTGTTGGTCTGGTTTCGTAGGCTACTCAATCTTGAGATTGGTTTACGCAGTATTTCGATAGGAAATACTGTTTGCGTTGCTTACTTATCCTTGATTACATTACAATACCATAATAGAGACTATTGAAAACTTGCTTTACCAGAGCAGGACACTGAATTCACAGTGGTTTCTTGCAATTATTTTATAAACAATACCTCAACTATGGAATCCGCAACAGTTCTTATCATTTCCGTCGCCGCCGTGGTGACAGCTATTACTGGGTTTGCGATTTATACTTCTTTTGGACCGCCTAGTAAGGAATTGGCTGATCCATATGAAGATCACGAAGATTAGAACATCAGGTCAAGGGTCAAGGGTCAAGGGTCAAGGGTCAAGGGTCAAGGGTCAAGGGTCAAAAAAACTCATAACTCATAACTCATTACTCATTACTCATAACTCATTACTCATAACTCATTACTCATTTGACAACTCACCTAAGTTTGAAAGTGCCAATTTTCCAAGGCTGTAGAGTAAAGATTTGTTGCTCAGATAATAATTCTGTAGTAGCAGAGGAATGCTCCAACAAATCTACTGGATCTCCCAAAGTCAATCCTAAATCACTTTGCAAAAATAACTCGGCTGTTTCTCCATGACATTCATAACACCGGAGGATTACCTGTTTTGGTTCATCCTCTGCTAGTTTGAGTGCCATCAAGATTAAATTATCAGCTGATAAATTGAGGAAACTAAAACTCTGTGGAGTGCTGAGTTGTGACTGCACAGTTGAGGGTGGATTGACTATTATTTGTAGGGGGATATTTAATTCATATCCACGCTTTACTGTATGGGCTGATTCCCAAGTACTCGCATGGGGATACAAAGCATAGGTAAATTCATGCCAGCCTTTATCTGCCTCCGGGTCAGGCCACTGAGGACTGCGTAATAAAGTCAGGCGTAGTTGATTTGGTTGACTGTCGTAACCGTATTTACAATCATTTAGCAAACTTACACCATATATACCTTGCTCTGTCTCTTGTGTCAAGTCAGCCCAACGTAATGCCGGTACTTCCCATTTTGCTTGTTCTGCGGGGGTTTGGGGTTTAGTTGGACGGCGAATCGCTCCACAGGGAATTTCATAGGTAGCAAAGTCTGCAGCGATGTTGAGCGGAAAGGCTGCTTTGACTAGCACTTGACTTTCTTGCCAATTTACTGTATTGGCGATTGTCAACAGCGGTACACCGACTTGGAGAATGTAATCTTGGCAAAATTCCGAATTACCCAACAAACGTACCACGCGCACACGACTTTGCACTGGGCCTTGTTCTAACCACTGAATAGATTTGAGAGTTGTTGGGGGTAAAGGATGCTGGGTGTAATTGGGGTCAATATTCCAAGCATCCCAATATTGACCGCTGTCTTTCCAAGCTTGTAGTTGATTACCCGCACCATTCAACACTTCTCGTTGATGGGTTTTGTCAAAAACACTCGATAAATCTCCAGTTTCAGGATTAATTAGAACCCGGAGGAATTCATTTTCGAGAATCCAGTCAGGGGGAAGAGGGGGTGAGGGGGGGAGTGAGGAGGTGGGGGAAAGCCAAAAAAGGCGATAACCTACGGGTGGGATATTACTGGCGAGAAAAAGTAGGGTTGATGGTTCAGATAATTGAGATCTGAGTTGATTTCCCGAAATATCGGAAATCAGCCATTGTTGATTAACTGTAGCTGGTGTGGGTAAGGTGAGTGCGACTACCTCAGAACGCTGCCAATTGAGTGAATTGAAAATTAGAACAGGTACACTATCAGGATGTGGTGGTTCTGGTAAATTGATGTGGGAGGCGATCGCTAACAGTGATTCAAGCAATATTTTGGTTCCCACTTGTTGGACTTGCTGCCACTGGGGTAAGGCATCCTGGTAAACTTGGGTAATTGAAGAACCAGGCAAAATATCATGAAACTGGTTAAATAATACTTGTTTCCAGGCTGTTTCGATTTCCGCTTGGGGATATATCGCCCCATAACCAATTGTTGCCAAAGTAGCAAATAATTCAGCTTGGTACAACAAATTTTCACATTGCCGATTCCAGCGTTTTTGGTCTGCGTGAGTAGTATAGCAACCGCGATGGAATTCTAGATAGAGTTCGTCTTCCCATGTGGGGAGAGGAGGGGAGTTGTCTTTGATGTGATGTAAATATTTTTCGGCGGTGGTAAATTCGAGCTTAGGGAATATAGACGAATTTTGCCAGCGTTGGGCGATTTCTAACATATCACGGGTAGGACCGCCGCCGTGGTCGCCGACACCGGGAAGCCAGAGGGCGTCTGTTATACTAGTTTTGCTTTGCCAATCTAAGGCGTAACTTACCATTTTAACCGGGTCGATGCTTTCGCCGATAGGTGCCGACATAAAACTAAATATTTCACTGCCATCAGGCGATCGCCACCAAAAAGCATCATAATCAAACTTAGTAGTATCGTTCCACCGCAACTTTTGGGTGACAAAATACTCAATCCCAGCGTTAACAAAAAACTGGGGTAAAGTCGCACAGAAACCAAAAGTATCAGGAACCCAGACAACAGGGGAAAGCTTACCGAATTTTGCTTGAGTATAACGCTGACCATACAATAGTTGACGGACAATCGATTCACCAGCAATTAAATTCAGTTCTGGCTCCACCCAAAAACCACCGACAACTTCCCAACGTCCAGCAGCTACCGCTTGTTGAATCGCCTGAAATAAATCTGGGCGATATTCTTCAATCCAAGCATAAAGCGCCGGCGTTGAATGACAAAAAATCAATTCCGGAAAATCTGCTTGTAGCTTCAGCGCCGATGCAAAAGTGCATTGTGCAGCATTCCAAGTTTCACTGACAGGCCATAACCATGCTAAATCTAAGTGAGCATGACCCAATAAATAAATTTTAGATTGAAAATTGCCCATAGACAACAATAAACGCCGCAGATCCAACAGAGTTTTTTCCCACTCAGACTCTGTGTGGTTGATTACCTCCCCCACACCCGTAGCCAAAACATCCAACATCTGTGGCGCAAACCTTTGTAAATAAAGCTGGATCACAGCTAACTCATCAGCCACAAAACCCGGATCGGGACGATTATAATCAGTAGATTCGTAAACTAGAAGCGATCGCACCAAAGCACCATCATCATGTCCCGGACTCACCAGCCGCAAAGCTATAATAAATTCTTCCCCCGGCGTTACCTCTTGACTCAGAAGCACTCTGGGTGAACAATCAAATAAATCGCCCTCAAGTACTAATTCCCCATTCACATAAATTTTGGCAGAATCTGCCCACCACAACAGCGCTAACCGCAAAGACAATCCAGCCAAGGGATAACCTTGTAAATCCTGGGGAACTACAAATTTTTGCACCACCCACAGGACTTTTTTTCCCTTTGTCCAAGCAATATTTCCTTTGGTGTTTAGCTTAACAGGTGTCCACAGTGACGATTCATCAGCCAAAATATCCGTAATATCCCTGTCAAACTCCTGATATACCCAACTAGACTGGATATTAAGTTGACAACAACAGCGCAGTTTTTCAATTGCTTCCAAAATGAATTGAGGGGTCATATTTTCGCTAATATCAGGGGACTTACGATAATTAACAGTTTGTCGTTGTTATTGTTTGGCGGGAGTTTCTCAACTCAACAAAGGTTAAACTAAAAAATCACTACCATGTCTTCTGGTTACTCTGGTCGTTATCAAAGCAGACTATTTAACTTCATCCACCAACAATCCCGGCGGTTGACAGAACAATGGGAACACACATTTCGACAAGTGCAAGTTGGCACTCGGTGGGGTGTCGAGGTAATATTTTACCCTATGTACCTACTGTTCCACTCAGTTCAATCAGTTGGAAAACAACTGTATACCAAAGAACCACAAACTAGGTTAGAGTTAGAACCGGAAACTCCCCCAACTGCTGACACCCCGATTCAGCATGTATTAGAGGATGTTAAAAATTTACCACCCCAGGAAACCTCTGTACGATTAAATCCCTTAACTTTCTTTGGGTCTTTGTGGTCAAAAATTTTTCCCCAGCACCCGTCAACACCTATTCTAGTTAATCCAGATGACGATGCACTCAAAGTCCATCATCCAGTAGTGCGGGGAATTGCGACAAATCTACTGAATCGCAATTTGGTACTCGTCAACGCCGATAATGAAATTCTAGATATTTTGACACTCCAACAGCAGAAAATATTAGAAGACAAAATTATTCGTGAAATTGGTAAATACTGGGGTGACTTGCAATTTTTCTCAAATAAAAAAGAAACAGAGATATTACCGGAAATCAACCGATTATTAGCAAAGCTGACTGGTGAAAAGCCACAAAATATAGCTACAATAGCATCAGAGACAATAACATCTGAAGAATTTGCATCTCAATATTTATTGAAGTCAAACAGAGCATTAGGATTTTTAGACGCAGTAGTCGCGAATTTAGAATTCAAGGCTTTAGTCCCTCTGAAACAACATAGCCAAAAAATTATCCGAGTTGCTCAAACGCAATTAGATATATTTATTTATGGAAAAGAACAGTTAGCCGCTAGAGGACAAATTGCAGTTAATAATAATGCTTTAGAAACTCAAGACATGAATTTTCAAGCCTTGATTGCTGCAGCTATAAATTACTTTTTTGGAGATGGAACTAATAAAAAGCTCCAATCAAAATATCCAGATATAAAATCACAAGATAAAAGATTACCCCATCATCCTTCCCAGACTTTACCCAGCAGCAATCAGTTAGAGAAAGATGATTTAACAGCAGCAGATACTTGGCTATCATTTAATGATTTGTTTGCTGACGCCGAAACACAGACTGACAAGCCAATTCGACCCTCTCTAACAGAAAATTATACCCAAGTCTCCAGCCCATTAGTAACACATCCAGCGCCAAAAGATTTGATTGTCAAACAATCAAAATCAAAATCTGGTTTGGTACAACAGAAAAAACCACGCCGTCATCTCACATCTACCCACAAAAAATCTGCAAAAGTTGTCTCTAGTAAGGTAACAACATCTAGCATTTCTCAATCTGAAAGTAAGAATCATCAGGAGGAAATTAGCCAGAAAATAAGTCAAAATCCTCAATTTGAAGCAACGTCAGACTGGATAGAAACCAAAGCAACATCAATGGGATATGAAAAGCATATTTTAGAGCAAATTCTGGAATGGCTCGATAGTGCTATGCTTTGGCTGGAAGCAAAAATTGTCAAGATTTTTCAGTTTGTACACCAGATTTGGCGAGGTAAGTAGCCTTCATTAAACTAGTACATCAGTACCATACAAACAAGAGACTGATACCGCTGTGTGTAATTCGTAATTCGTAATTTCCCCAATCCCTGGTCACTGAGCGGAGCCGTTCGCGTAGCGTCTCGCAGAGAAGTGCAATCCCCAGTCTTTATTTGTGAATTGTTGAAAACTTTTGGTGGTTTTGTTAGTGAAAATTCTGGTTTACTGTAAATACTTCAATTTCAAAAATCCACTAGACAAACCAAAAATGGAAACATTTGTGGTGAACTTACCTCAAATCCCCAAAATAGGGGAAACAATTGTGGTTGAGAGAATGTCACCCACGAAGCAGTTTGTGATTATTTTTGAGTACATTGTTACTGTAGTACAATTTAATGCATCTAGGGAATCGGGTGATTTAGCAGATGCTAGGGTCAACGCATGTTTAAACCACTGTTGGGAGGGGACATCGAATTTCAAAGTTACGAACTTTTTAGAGTAATACTGCTACCCCTTGAAGGATACCGCTGGGGAATAGGGGTTAACACCGATTTTATCGCCTATGTGAGGACAATTATGGGTAGGGGCGCAAGGCCTTGCGCCCCCGAAGATCATTAAACGACGCCAAAAACCTTAATTTTCGCGGGCGATGAGGGGTTAAACCTACCATTCTATGGTATCCGAGAAGTACTGGGGGAGCAAGGCCTAGATCCCCTAAAAAGCTGACTGAATATATATTTTTTCTGCAAAATAGCAGCATTTTTGCCTAAAATGTTACGCTAATCAGCTATTACAATGCTGGCAAAAGACGTAAAATAGCAAACTTATGATTTATCATGGTGAAAGCACTTTTAAGGGTGTAGGCGGGCTTGACCTGTATTACCAAAGCTGGCAACCAGAAGGTCAAGTACGGGCTATATTAGCCATTGTGCATGGACTCGGAGCGCACAGCGGACGATACGGTAATGTGGTTCAGCAATTAATACCTAAGCAATATGCTGTCTATGGCTTGGATTTGCGCGGTCATGGTCGCTCACCAGGTCAGCGAGGCTATATTAATGCTTGGAGTGAGTTTCGCGAAGACCTACAAGCCTTCCTCAAGTTGATTCAGTCCCAGCACCCAGGATGCCCAATTTTTGTTTTGGGTCATAGCTTAGGGGCGGTGGTTGTCTTCGATTATGTCCTGCGCTATCCCCAAGAAGCAACCGTACTGCAAGGTGTAATTGCTTTAGCTCCAGCGATAGGTAAGGTGGGAGTTTCCCCCATGCGGTTGTTATTGGGAAAAATGCTCTCTGGTGTGTGTCCGCGTTTCACACTGAATACAGGTCTTGACCTCAGTGCTGCTTCACGGGATGAGAAGATTTTAACCGTCTACGCCCAAGATCCCCTACGCCATACCCGCGCCAGTGCGCGTTTGGCGACAGAATTCTTGGACACTGTGGCTTGGATTCATGCCCATGTCGCTGATTGGCAATTGCCATTACTGATTCTCCACGGTGGAGCAGACAGAGTGGCTTTACCTGAAAGCAGCAACATATTCTACCAACGGATACCAAGTGTAGATAAGCTGCGAGTGGAATATCCCCAATCTTATCACGAACTGCAGAATGATATCAATTACCAACAGGTGCTGGCTGACCTGGAAGATTGGCTGCACAGCCACCTAGCACCTAGCTTAAAAATAGGTAACAGGGAATAGGGACTGGGGATTGGGGACTGTTGGAGCCGACTCCCTCATTCGTGGCGTTTTGGTTCCTACTTGCGCGTGGCTAACCCCACACTGCGCGAATAGCGCTAAAGCGCAACTACGAACGATAGACTTTATTTTCATTTCGTCACGAACTTGTGCAATCCTATACTGATATCTATAACTGATCAAAAACCCATGTCAACACTCAGTATTTATCCTGGTCTCACTGTAGATATCTGTGATTATGCTGCAAAATTATACCAAGTTTCTGAGTGAAAGAAAATATCAGAAATTACTTTTGAGGATATGAGCATTAAGGCGGGTAATTGATGCGCCATAGCCTTTTCCATCCCTCAAGCGAAAATTTTTAAATTTTAACTGCCAATAAAAGTTGATAATATTTATGAGAAAATTGCAAAAATTGTCAGTTAAGTCCAGATTGATGGTGGTCATCCCTTCAAAGTTCGGCTAAACTGGGTTTATTTCAATTTGATCAGGGCAATTAACTACTTGGGGGAAAGATTGTCCGCTATCGCTTTATTGAATGATTAATTCGGAGATTGGCTTGAACAGCAAATATGTCAAGTGTAGTGCGCCATTTGAAGATTTATTAGGGGCAGGTATGTACCATACCCCTAATGCTTTAAAAGTTACAACACTGATAACTCATCGCTGTTGACTACTAATTTTAGATTTGATTTTAGATTTAAGATTTTTTTGGTCAATCCCAAATCTATGTATCAAAAATCTAAAATTATCAAACTAAAATTAGTCAAATCTACGTATTTTATTCAGCTGCAACTTGGGGTAATCCCATACTGTAGTTGGTGACGCGGCACGATAGATTGTAACTAACTTCGCCTTTTTGCAGGAGCGATCGTAAATAATGCTCCAAGTCTGAGCCAATGCGGCGTAAGTTGTAGTCTGTTAGGTCTGCACCACTAGATGCTTCTACTAATTCATCAAACTTGTGATAAATCTTTTGCAGTGCATCTTCATTCCAGTTGAATTCGTTGTCTGGGTCCACGTCTAAGGTTAAGACTTGATTGTTGGGAACCAGTTCGCCATCCCGGTCTATTTCAGCCGCAAAAATGCGAATATGTCGGGTTGTGGACTTGAGCAGCGTCGCGTTGTCCATAAAAGGGTGTAAGATTTGGGTTGATTAAACTGAAATCATTGTAAACGCTATGCTTAAGCTTGAATGCCTCAAACGATCAGGAATCATACCTGTCATCGAGGCATAAGCAGAAAAAGCCATCTGCGTCAACAAATTAATGATTTTCAAAATCAATGGTGACGTTGCTAGCATCTAAGGCAAAATGGGTTTATTCTGTGAACAACCACAGTTGAGCTTTTTTGCTGGGGCAATCAGAGGGTAGATTGTTTTTATTTCTGGCGGAACCACGAGTTTGCTGTAGCTGTCAGTTAATCATGACAAAGCTTGGCTATCGATTTGTTCGTACTCGTCAAGTCCAGAAAACATCAGGGTAGGGTAGTTGACTGTCACAAGTGTAATAAGTATTGTCGATGCCTCAGTTATTTGTCGGCAGCAAAATTCCGTGTTTGATAACTTTGCTCAACAAAATCTCCTGAATTTTCTGATGAAAAAATGTACATCTCGTAAATTTACGCAAATATGTCTAAACTACGTCTGGCTTTCATGAAAAAAAAAGAAGCAGCGTTTTTACTTACGTATAAATACGATAATGTAAGTAAAAACTCAAACTGTTATTGACGTCTAGATAAAGTTGATGTAAAAACCTTTAAAAAGCTCACACAACTTCTTACAGAAACTTTATTGTATAGAATCTTAAAAACTGAATAATAGTTATGGCTTACTCGAACCACCTTGGGTTCAGAAGACAACTTACTCAGTCAAAATTCTAACGTGAAACCAAAACACAGGAGGGACAAATGGAATACAAATGTGATGGATGAAGAACAATTCTTAATTCAAACACTTTGGATTCAAAAACAAATATAAAGAATTTTTGTAGGATATTTAGCTCCTCAACCTAACGACCACCAAGTAAAGGAATCTTCAAAAGTATGAACTCCAAAGCCTTACCACGTCAGCTAAATAATATCGAAGTAGGTGTTTATGAGTGCGAATTACATCTCAAATTCCGGCTGATTGAGGAAAAAAGTCTCTTGAGCGATCGAGAGCAACTGTTACAGGTGCTGCTAGACGCTTTGACTGAAGGGTCTGACGATTTTCTCGAGACGTTACAAGCGTCTGTTAAGGCTCAGGAAATTTCTGAGTTTAAAGCCTCGCCACAAATGCGGCGTCAGCTGATGCGCTTACGTAATGTAGCCGAGAATAATCCATAATTAACTGTATAATCTCAGTAGTGGCAAATTGTAGATCTGGCGTACAATGGTAAATTTTTTAAATTTGTCCATTGGACTATTTGTTCTAACATTGAGTTGGCTTGTATAACCTAACCCCAAGGCTTGGAGCTTACCTGACTTTCCGAGAAGCCGAAGTAAGCGTTTACAGTAGCCCTCACGCTTTGCACTACGGACATATTGGGTGCCTACTAATGCAATAATTCCTGACTACCACGGCAGGTTACGGTTTTTTAAGTTTTATATATCAGGGGAATACCTTTAACTAGGGTTTTAGTTCAATTTTCATTCGTATTTGGTTGGGTGCTTAACTACTACCGTTAAATATCTCAAGATCTTTAGCATTTCTCAATTGATGGTTCATGTTTTGAGATATTATAATGTTTAATTTAATACATAGTGTTCCTTAACTCACATTCTGCCGAGACTTTTTCGAGTTAGTCGGTTCGGTTGAGTAAGGTAGATGGGGAACGGTTTTTTTTGTAGATGAACCGCTCCGCGTCTACTTTTTTCAATCGCCACTCGCCTCATACCATTTCACCAAAACTCTGATACATATAGATTTCCCGTAAGGGCACGGCAATGCCGTGCCCCTACCAACGTATTTGTATCATACTTAAAGTGAAACGGTATCAGTCCTCTTACTCCCGAATCGGCAAAAGAATTTTTAGGCTCACGCATAGTGCAAAACAGAACCCTTACTCCTGTGCTGAACCAAGCCAGGTGAGTGCGTCCACTAGAGAATGGTAGGCGCACAGAAGGAAAATTTGAGTCGGCGTAGCCTATAGGGCTATTTTCTGCCCTTGGCTTTAACGATGTTGGGATTCCAAGCTCTCATCAAGCTCTCAAACTATTACACTGCAATAGTGTAAAACTCTTTGAGAGGAGAAATTATTTGAATGTGACACCTGATCAGCTGGAATGTCGATTTATTGGAAGTGGGCGGTTTATCCATCCCCTTATGGGGGAGAGGGATACATCGACTTGGGACATAGGGCATTGGGGACTTTTCTCCATGCTCTATGGCCCATGAACTATGCCCTAAAACTTCATCCGCTTGTGGGTGGAGTTTTTTATTTAGCCAGACCGTGTTCTAAAGCAAAACGAACTAATTCTGTGCGGCTATTTGTGCCGGTTTTACTAAACAAGCGGCTGACGTATTTTTCGACATTGCGGACGCTGGTTTCTAAGCGACGGGCGATTTCTTTGTTCATCAATCCTTCAGCCACCAAGTTTAAAACACTTTGTTCTCTAGGGGTCAAGTCGATTTTGAATGGCGCTGGTGTTTGCGAAATCGCAGTCCTTTGAGTTAACAAAGCTTTAATTTGGGAAATCTGATGGGCTAATTCGGCGATATCAGGAGTTTCACCTTCTTCACCTGTAGGTTGAGGCTTGACGGCGCGACGAGTGAGTAAGTTTTCAACAATGGCGACTAACTCATCTGGATCGAAAGGCTTGGTCAGATAAGCATCCACACCAGCTTGATAGCCTTGAATGCGATCGCCTGTCATGCCTTTAGCTGTTAAAAATACTACTGGGAGTGCTTGGAAGCGGGGGTCTTCTCGCAGTTGCTTGAGGAATTGATAGCCATCTACCTGGGGCATCATGATATCAGAAATCACTAGGTCAGGTGTATTTAGCTGCATCAAATCCCATCCCTCACGGGCGTTACTGGCAATTTGAACGCCGAACCCGCTTTCTTGCAAATAGTCTTTGACGGCTTCGCGCAATCCCGGTTCATCATCGACCAGTAACAGTTGTGCTGACATTTAAAATTTCCTTGTCTCTATCTTTTTCCAATGTAGCGAAAGTTGGCAGGCATTGAACAAAACAGACAAATTGGGGATTGGGGATTGGGGATTAGTCCCTTATAGCCAATCAATGATTTTGGCTTTTTCTGGCAGTTTCGCCTCGGTTTGTCCAGAATAACGCGCCTTGGCTGTAAACAAAACAATGGGAGTACTTAATAAATCTACAAGAGTAGCTTGACCTGCGATCGCCTTGAGACTATTTTTTGGCAGTTCCTTTAATAACCAACGTGCCAAGCGGATGCCGTATTGCTTGGGTGTCAATCCTGGCATTAAATCTGCTCCGTGTAGTTCGTGCAAATAGCGATTTGAGCGCCCATAGCGCCGCCATTGACTAGCCAATTCCTCAAATGTGGCGCGGTGGCGATGCTGGACGATAGCATTTGGGGCAAATTCCCAACGCCCAATCTTGGCTTTGAGTATTCTCCAGCACATGTCTGCATCGCCACCAGTAGTTAGATGAGGACGAAATAAACCGGCTTTTTCTAAGGCGATGCGGCGAATTGCTAAATTAGCGGTTTGACCATAGGGACAGAAGGGATGAGCAAGAGTGTGCTTTTGCGATAGGGTTTCTTGGCTGTCTGCATGTTGTTCTAGCAGATTTTTTCCTGGTAATCCCGTAATTTCACCGACGACAATCACGACATCAGGGTTAATAAAAGGCTGAATTAAGGATTGTAGCCATTGTGGCTGGGGACGACAATCTGCATCAGTAAAAACCATCAATTCGCCTACGGCCGCACGAATACCAGTGTTACGGGCTGCGTAGGAGCTTTGAATTTGGTTTTCGCTCAAGGGGCGAATTGTGATTGGAGAATGTTCAGCGGCTGTTTTGAGGATAGCTAAAGTGCGATCGCTACTATTATTGTCTACCAGTAAATACTCTACTCGGTCTGTAGGGTAAGTTTGAGAAGACAGACAGGATATTAAATCTGGTAAATCGCCCTCTCCCTGATAAATAGGGACAACCACCGACACCATTGGCAAAAAGCTGTTGGCGCTGGTGGTATCAATTGGTTGATGATTCATAATGCCGGGTGTTGGCTCTGGGATTAATTGTTAGTATTCCCAAACCAAAACCCGAAAATCAGTCCAAAAATTCATTCCAGGCTCCATTTCGGGTGAGACATGGAATGAATTTTTGTTTTACTCCCGAACCGCTGGAAGATTACCGAAATAATTTTGATCTCACGCATTCGCGAAGCGTCCCGTAGGGAAGGCGCATTCGCGGAGCGTCTGTCTTCGACACGCTACGCGAACGCAGAGAAGGCGCATTCGCGCAGCGTCTGTCTTCGACACGCTACGCGAACGCAGAGAAGAAGGAAAATTATAGGTAATCTTAGACCGGGAAGGGAGTAGTTAAAATTTCAAGTCGTTGGCGCGAGAACTCATCGATCCGCTGGGTTGATTGGCTGGGGGTTGGGCGTAGTTGGTACTCGATAGAACGGCGATCGCTCTGGCATATTGGGGGTCGTTTTCAGTCCCAATTAGGTTGGGATTGAGCGCCAGCTGACGCTCTTGGGCATCTGTCAACTCTTGCTTGATATCTGGTGTAATCCCCTTATGGTTAATATCTGTGCCTTTGGGGGTGTAATAGTGAGCAATGGTGACTGCTAAACCAGAACCATCTGTGAGTTCATGGACTGACTGGACTAAAGCTTTACCAAAGGTCTGACTACCAATGACTACAGCCCGCTTATTATCTTTCAGCGCCCCTGTTAAAATTTCGCTGGCACTAGCTGAATTACCATCTACTAGTATTGCTAAGGGAAGACTTGTCAGGGCAGTGCGATTAGCTTTGGTGTCCTCAGTTCCTCCTTGACGGTCTACTGTGCGGACGATGCCGCCATTATCCATCCACATGCGAGCGATTTCAATACTCGCCTGCAATAAACCACCAGGATTTCCGCGCAAATCTAACACATAGGCATTGACTTGCTTACTGTTTAAATCGCGGATGGCTCGTCGCATTTGATCGGCGGCGTGGGAACTAAACTCTCGCAACCGGATATAGCCAATGCGGCGATTTCCTTCTTGCTTGAGGGTATAACGCACTGTTGGTACTTCTATCGTCGCTCTGGTCAGCTTGAGATCAAATTCATTTTGTCCTGTCCGTCCCAGGCGGAGTGTCACAGGAGTACCAGCACTACCACGAATCAGCTTTGACGCATCATCGACTTTCATTTGCAGAGTGGATTTACCGTCAATTGCTAAAATTTCATCGCCTGCTTTGATACCAGCTTTGAGTGCGGGAGAATTTTCGATAGCTTCGACAACAGTTAGGCGCTTGGTTTTGTCGTTTAATTCCATGCGAATGCCAATCCCTGAGACTTCCCCAGATGTTTGATTGGTCAGGGCTTCATACTGTTTGGGGTCCATGAACCGAGTGTAGGGGTCCCCTAACTTTTGTAAAGCTTCGCGGATGGCGACGTAAGCTTCCTCACGAGAAGAATAGTCTTTATTGAGAAGGCTTTGCCTAATTGCTTGCCAATTTTGTTGATTAAATTTGCCATCAACATATTCACGATTCACCAGTTGCCACACTTGGTCAACTACTGTTTTCGGGCTATCTTGTAAGGCTGCACGAACGCTGCGAGTCCAAGCAGGACCAAACACAGATACAGTAGCCGTCGTGGCGATCGCTCCACCAATTAAGGCTACTTGGAGCAGCGAGTAACGTTTCGCAGATAGGTTCATGTATATCAGGTGGAATAATTGTGTTGTTGACAGTTTAGCAATCAGGCTTTCCAGAAAATTTTAAGTTTTTATACCCAATGTTAGCTATTCTCCTTTAATCATTTTTCTCTGGTAAAAGTGTTAAGAATAAAGCTTTACCATTGAATAATGATTTCTCCCTTGCCTAGTTTTTTCTGGAACTATGAGGCGATGATGTGACACTTTTAGTTGTGTCCTCTTTACACCCTTGATTACTTTTATAAGATAGCACTTTGCTAGTTGACTTGCAGCTATTTTAGTCATGAATCAACTATGCTTTTCTTACGGATGTCATGAAACGTAAAGATACCATCAAATCAACAATTTTTCCTAGAGTTAAGTTTGGTAAACTGTTGCAAGTTTTACAAAGACTAGCTTGGGGTGTGAGCGTTATCTTGGGTATTTGGCTAATTTGTACCACTATAACCCTAGTTTCTGCATCTTCCCAGCCAGTAGATACCTATTTTGTGCTTGGTGGTAGTATTCAGAGGGAAATCTATGTCGCCCAATTAGCTAAAAAATCCCCGCAAACCCCGATCCTCATTTCTCATGGTTCCCTAGACCCCTGTATTTGGTTAATTTTTCAACGGGAAGCAGCAGAGTTACAAAATGTTTGGTTAGAAAATTGTGCTAATTCGACTTTTGAAAATTTTTACTATAACATTCCTATTTTGCGGCTTTGGGGTGTACATAAAGTCAAATTAATCACCTCTGCAACTCACTTACCACGTGCGAAATGGTTAGCCCAGATTCTCTTGGGATCTCATGGTATTTGGGTAGAGACTGATATTGTTCCAGAGCAAGGTATTCCTGGTAATTATGAGTCTTGGTGGAAAACTGGATTGGATGTAACTCGTAGTGTTTTTTGGGCTGGTTTCAGTCAATTTATGCAACCCAAATGTTCAAATTTGACGAAACTTACTGATGTGGATATGCAATCTTGGGAACGTCAAGGTTTTACGTGTGAATATCAGGGGAAGTTGGGGAGATGAGGGGATTGGGGATTGGGGATTGGGGATTGGGGATTGGGGACTGGGGACTGGGGATTGGGGATTGGGGATTGGGGATTGGGGATTGGGGATTGAGTTTACTCCCTTCCCGGTCTAAGATTACCTATAATTTTCCTTCTTTGCGCCTTTGCGCCTTTGCGTGAGCTAAAAATTATTTCCCTACGGGACGCTCCGCGAACGGTAATCTTCCAGTGGGAAGGGCGTAAAATGAGTCTGGAGATAGTTGCAGGTGAGTGTATGGCAGAAATTCGGTTGGCGATTGAGGGAGAAGATGCGATCGCAGCTACGGAGGCGCTTTTGGCAATTCCTGGTATATCCGGTAACTATTCTGTGAATTCAGAAGCACCGACAAGAGAGACGGTGGTGGCAACGGTGGCAACAATTATTGGTATTGTTGGGGGAGCGATCGCCATTGCTGAACAAATCCGTAAGTGGTATCAGGAGTATAAGGCGCAACAATCTGGTAAACGCATTGAAAAGGTGTTGATTGTCGGGCGCAATGGTAGGCGTCTGCTTTTGGAGGATGCAACTCTAGAAGAAATTCGCCAAATTTTAGAAGAGTAAGGAGTAAGGAGTTAGGAGTAAGGAGTAATGAGTAATGAGTAATGAGTAATGAGTAATGAGTAATGAGTAATGAGTAAGGAGTTAGGAGTTAGGACTTACGCATTGACAAAAACTACTAAATATGTTTTTCAGGAAAATTACATCTGTCGTAGGGGTTTAGCACTGCTAAACCCCAAAAGCGCGGATCTATAGCGGTTCTCGGTTGAGTCCAATACACTCGTAAGGGCACGGCAGTGCTGTGCTACTACACGCGACAATATAATTTTGTATTGCATTCAATTGAGAACCGCTATATTTACCATCAAGCAATTATTCATCAAAGCTGGAAATGACCTATTTTGGTGACAGCATATCATGATTTATTTGTACAGTGCGTAAGTCCTAGGAGTAAGGAGTTCCGTAATTGGGGGTGCTAGACTTGAGGTAAATACTGAAGTATTGGGATGCGGAATGTGCAAATTTTACATCTTGACCTAAAGCTAGTTGCGGAGAATTATGTAGATCTGCGTTATTTTGTTGATAATCCCAATCAGTATGAGAAAAGATCGCTCCCTCTGTCGCAAATCAGGGACTTGATTCGGTTGGCGGAGCGAGATTATTATGTTTCCGCGTTCCCGGAAGATTATACAGTCACTGGGCAACAATTGTATAACTGGTTGGATGGCAATGACCGATGGCTACAATCTTTGTTAAATAAATATCGGCGTCAGGGTATAGTTTTAGCGATCGCCACAACAGAAAAACTCGCCCATCTGCCTTGGGAAGTGCTGCACGATGGTAGTAGTTTCCTCGTGCAGCGGGGAATTGTGCCCCTGCGGTGGGTGTCGGATAGCACGGTGAAAAAATTGACGGTTGATGGGGAAGCAGAAAACCGGGCGCTGCAAGTCTTGTTTATGGCGACTTCTCCCTTGAATGTCGAACCTGTGCTGGATTTTGAGGCAGAGGAAGCACGGATTCTGGAAGCCACGGCGCGGCAACCTTTAGCACTGACGGTGGAAGAAAGCGGCTGTTTGTCGGAGTTGGGTGATTTGGTTAATAATTACGACAGCGATTATTTTGATGTTTTACACGTGACGGGTCATGCTACTTTACAAGATGGGCAACCCCGTTTTATTACAGAAACGGCAACGGGTGAAGCTTTCTATGCCACTGCTGATGATATCGCCCAAGAATTACAATTTCGACTGCCTAAATTAATTTTCCTCTCTGGTTGTCACACTGGGCAAGCTGGTAATGCCGGTTCTGTGCCGTCAATGGCGGAAGAATTGCTGAAATCGGGAGCAAAAGCGGTTTTGGGTTGGGGTCAAAAGGTTTTAGATCGTGATGCTTCCGCCGCCGCAGCTGCATTGTATCAGGAATTATCAGCGGGAAAGCAAATCACCGAGGCTGTGGCGCTGACCTACCAAGCATTAATTAAGAATCAAGCGCGGGATTGGCATTTATTGCGGTTATATGCAGCAGGGGATTTACCAAGTTCTTTAGTTACACCCTTGCGGAAACCTGGAAGGAAACCAGCACCAGCGCCTACTGTTACTACCGAGTTTTTAGACCCTGCGGGTAAGGTAAAAGTCCCGACGCGGGAGAGTTTTGTTGGTCGTCGCCGTCAATTGCAATATTGTTTAAGGGTGCTGAGTCAATCAACCGATGAAGTGGGTGTGTTGATTCATGGTATGGGCGGCTTGGGTAAGAGTAGTTTAGCAGCTAGGCTGTGCGACAGACTGCCGAATTTTCAGCGGGTTGTCTGGGTGGGACTCATCGATGAAGCGAGTTTGGTGTATCGGTTAACAGAAAAGTTGGATGACAACGAACAACGCCAAAGCTTACAAAACTACGATGAAGAATTGAAATATCGGTTGCGGCGAGTTTTTGAGCAGTTACATCAGCAAGCACAGCCGTTTTTGTTGGTGCTGGATGACTTTGAAGCGAATTTAGAACCTCGCAATGACAGTTATGTATTGCAAGCGGAAGCAGCGGAGGTATTGAAAGCTTTAATTTGGGCAATTCGTGACAATTACACCTCCCACCGCATCATTATTACTTGCCGTTACGATTTTGCATTTAGCCAGTTGCAGTATTTCTACAAGCAGCCTTTGGATGCATTGCAAGGCGCAGATTTGCGAAAAAAGTTTAATCGTCTCACCGCCTTTAGTGATAAATCTCAGGTGGATGAGGGGTTAAAATTGCAGGCGCAGAAATTGGCGGATGGTAATCCTCTGTTGCTGGAGTGGTTGGATAAGATTCTGCAAAATAAAACTGTTGATGTGGCTGTAATTTTGAATCGGTTAGCAGCAGATCCGGTGGAGTTGCGAGAGCAAGTTTTGGCTAAAGCGCTGCTGGAACAGATGGATGAAACAATGCGGGCGATGTTATCACGGGGTTTGGTGTTTGAGTTACCAGTACCGAGGAAAGCTTTCGCCGCAGTTTGTGAGAATATCCCTAGTTTGGAACATTATATTAATCGGGCGGTGGCGTTGGGACTGTTGGAAGTGAGCCATGATGAGGCGTTGCGAGTGCCGCGCATTTTGCCTGTACAGTTGGAAGGTGGGGAGGGTTTGCATAAGCAAGCGGCTGAGGTGTTGTATAGTCTGTGGTGGGAAGAGGCGGAAACTTCAACCGAGGAACAAGCGCTAGAAATTCATCGGCTGGCGTTGCGGGGGAAGGAAGAAAAGATTGCTGTAGAAATTGCAGGTAAATTGGCACACAGTTGGCAAAGTAAAAGCCGATTTCGAGAAGCTGTGAAATTGTGCAAATCTACTCTAGAAATTGCTGAAAATTATTCAGTGTTACATGGGTTAGCCCGTTCTGAAAAAGAATTGGGTGAAGTCATAAAAGCCCAAAAGTATTATCAGCAAGCTTTAGATAGTTGTCCCGCAGAAGACAAAAAAGAAAAAGCAGCAATTATTCACAACTTGGGAAATCTCAAAGCCAATAGAGGAGAAATCGAAGAAGCGATCGCCCTTTATCAACAATCCCTGGCTCTATTTGAACAAATCGGCAATGTCCAAGGTAAAGCGGCGACGTTACACCAACTGGGAAGTCTCAAAGCCAATAGAGGAGAAATCGAAGAAGCGATCGCCCTTTATCAACAATCCCTGGCTCTTAAGGAACAAATCGGCGATGTCGAAGGTAAAGCGGCGACGTTGCACTGTTTGGGAATGCTCAAAGCCAATAGAGGAGAAATCGAAGAAGCGATCGCCCTTTATCAACAATCCCTGGCTCTTAAGGAACAAATCGGCGATGTCCAAGGTAAAGCGACGACGTTGCACCAACTGGGAATGCTCAAAGCCAATAGAGGAGAAATCGAAGAAGCGATCGCCCTTTATCAACAATCCCTGGCTCTTAAGGAACAAATCGGCAATGTCCAAGGTAAAGCGGCGACGTTGCGCGAACTGGGAAGAGTCAAAGCCGATAGAGGAGAAATCGAAGAAGCGATCGCCCTTTATCAACAATCCCTGGCTCTTAACGAACAAATCGGCGATGTCCAAGGTAAAGCGGCGACGTTGCACTGTTTGGGAATACTCAAAGCCGATAGCGGAGAAATCGAAGAAGCGATCGCCCTTTATCAACAATCCCTGGCTCTTAAGGAACAAATCGGCAATGTCCAAGGTAAAGCGGCGACGTTGCACTGTTTGGGAATACTCAAAGCCAATAGAGGAGAAATCGAAGAAGCGATCGCCCTTTTTCAACAATCCCTGGCTCTTAACGAACAAATCGGCGATGTCCAAGGTAAAGCGGCGACGTTGCAAAATTTGGGAAGTCTCAAAGCCAATAGAGGAGAAATCGAAGAAGCGATCGCCCTTTATCAACAATCCCTGGCTCTTAAGGAACAAATCGGCGATGTCCAAGGTAAAGCGGCGACGTTGCAAAATTTGGGAAGTCTCAAAGCCAATAGAGGAGAAATCGAAGAAGCGATCGCCCTTTTTCAACAATCCCTGGCTATCACTGAACAAATCGGCTATGTCCAAGGTCAGGCTATGACGCTGTGGTGGTTAGGGCATATTGCAGAGCAACAGGGTGATTATAATCAAGCACTAGATTATTTGCAGCCAGCCTGGGAGATATTGCAGCGTATCCAATCGCCTCATGCTAACAGTGTGGGGCAAATGGTAGCGAGAGTGCAAGATTTAATTCGTAATTCGTAATTACAGCAATTTTCAGGCAATAATCACCTATCCTCGTAGGGGCGCAAGGCCTTGCGCCCCGGATGCGTGGTATATTTGCCTGAGAATGTGTCTCTGAACTCCGCTGACGAAGCTTTTTACTCCGACGACGCAGCTTTTTACTCCGACGACGCAGCTTTTTACTCCGACGACGCAGCTTTTAACTCCGATGACGCAGCTTTTAACTCCGACGACGCAGCTTTTTACTCCGACGACGCAGCTTTTTACTCCGATGACGGAGCTTTTAACTCCGATGACGAGGCTTTTAACTCCGACGACGCAGCTTTTAACTCCGACGACGCAGCTTTTAACTCCGACGACGCAGCTTTTAACTCCGACGACGCAGCTTTTAACTCCGATGACGGAGCTTTTAACTCCGACGACGAGGCTTTTAACTCCGACGACGCAGCTTTTAACTCCATTAATGAGTCAACAGTAGGGTGCGTTATGAACTTTAGTCCTAACGCACCGAAAATCTCGATTGCTGCTACTGACTAACCCAGGAAAAATCTCGGTTGGTATGTTATAGCGATTATCGGTTGAGTCCAATACACTCGCAAGGGCACGGCAGTGCCGTGCCCCTACACGCGACGATATAATTTTGTATTGCATCCAACTGAGAACCGCTATATACCGTTTCACCAAAACTCTGATACATATAGAAGCCAGTAGGGGTTTAGCACTGCTAAACCCGGTTTAGCACTGCTAAACCCCTACCAACGTATTTGTATCATACTTAAAGTGAAATGGTATTAGCCTGCAGCCTAACGCACCCTACTGGGTGACTAAACCAAAGAATCAGGATCTACACCAAGGGATTTGAGACGTTCAGCCAGCATTTGAGCGCGTTGTTCTGCTTGTCGCATCCGTTCTTCTGGTGTTAAAAAGCGCTGACCTTGCTCGTCATACCAGTAAAGCCACTCACGGGTAACTCCTATATGTGTGCCCCGTTCACAGCCAATTCCTAAACCGATTTCCGGTAGCCAGACGGGATTTCCCCGCTGTAATTGATACTTCCCATTTACCAGCCGATACACCTCTAAAGGTGGTTTTCTCCGCCGCTGGGGATTATAAACGACATAATATAAAACCTCTAACTGAGCATAAAAATCTTTTTTGGTGCTGTATTCTCCGCGCCGTTGATGAGAAACCACCTCTAAGGTCATAATTGGTACGCGCTGTTCTTCCCAAAGAACATAACTTAAGCGCAAATCCTCATCGATAATTCGTTCAACACCGAGACTCAAAAATCCATCTGGTACAATCGCCGGCTGATTAGGATCGTAATAAATCCCCATATAAACGCCAAAGAACCAATCCATCCGGTCTGCCCATACCATACCTAAGATGATTTTGAGTAAACCGGAAATTAAATTTTGTAATTCGTTATCCACGGGGCTATCGTCAGAATCAAGCAAATCCTCAGCGGAGGGTAAGCAGTCTAGCGGATCGTACTGTAGCATGATCTGATGGCCATTTTCCTTAACTCAACCGTATTGCCATATATATTGTAGGGGCACGGCACTGCCGTGCCCGTACCGCGTTGTCTATTTACCTGAAAACTGCTGTAATGTCTCGCTCCCATGCTCTGCGTGGGAGCGAGATATAAGAGGCTCCGCCTCAAGGACGGATGAGTATTGCCATATATATATATTGTAAGGGCACGGCAGTGCCGTGCCCCTACCGCGTTGTCTATTTACCTGAAACCCTACTGACGATTAACCATCGCCACAATAGTAGATAAAGGTACTTCTGCAAAATACTGGCGCTGAAATTGTTCTTCTTGAATGGCGGCTAAAAATTTGGCAATCGCCGCCTCAATAATAGTTTCGCAAGTGCTGCTAGAATCATAACTAATTTGCAAATAACGGTCTTGTAATTGGACTGTGAAACCTAAATATTTTAATGCTTTGATTCCCACATATAATGTTTGGTCGCTGATGCCAATTTTATTTAACAGTTCGACGCGGGTAACTAGTTGATTTGTGCGACTCAAATATTTAGCCAGTCCCACCAATGTACGCCAAATTTCTGTTTGTGGTTGATGGTTGGGTTTATTCCAATTCAGGGCTAATTGTTGTTGATTGTAAAGCGATTTTTTCCACCACACCCGTAAATCATCCCAACTAGTGGGACAGTCTTCCATCACTAAAGTTGACTGCTGATTGTTAATTGTTGACTGTTCTTGATTCCGCCAGTCGAGGATATTTGCTGATGTCTGAGTGCTAAATCCTGAATTAACACTGGGACGGACAGCAATTAATCTGATTTCGTAGCGTTTTTTAACTGTGTTATAGTCTATTTCGGCGATGCAATCACATTTACCAATGGGTAATTCATCTTTATAATGTCCCCACCAAATACCCGGAAAGGGACTGCGAGTGGAATCATCGCGAATGTCAAATTCGGTTTTAATATACTGTATCTTTTTACCTTTATAATCTTCCTGATTGCGATGCCAAGTATTTTCAAACCAGCAGTTTTGAATCAGTAATTTGGGGACAGGATTACCCATTCCACAAGGTTCTAAAATTTTGAATTCTAAAAACAGTTCTTGCCCTAAATCTGCTACTGTAACTACTAAATCTGCTTGCACTGTTGGCGTCAGACTTTGACCACCTAAAGATAGTCGTAATTGGTGGTTAATTGCTGCAGTAAATAAAGGAATATTCTCCACCAACAAACTCAACCCCGCAGCAAAGGGATGTCCACCAAAGCGATGCAATAAATGTGCTTGGTCTTTCACCAATTGGTATAAATCTACCCCATTCACCGAACGAGCGGAACCACGGGCTAGGGATTGCACTTCGGCTCCGCTCAGTGACCAGGGATTGGGGATTGCACTTCTGGTGCGGACGCTACGCGAACGGCTCCGCTCTGTTACCAGGGATTGCACTTCGGCTCCGCTCAGTGACCAGGGATTGGGGATTTGGGATTGCACTTCGGCTCCGCTCAGTGACCAGGGATTGGGGATTGGGGATTGGGAAGAATCTTCCCCAGTCCCCTTGTATCCTTGTCCCCCAGTCCCCAGCCCCCAGTCCCCAGTCCCCACTCCCTCAGAACTCAACAAAATCGTTGGGCGTCCTGTCTCCTGTGCTACTTGTCCGGCGACTAAGCCTAAGACGCCCACAGGCCATTGGGTATCTTCGAGGACAATAACGCTGGTGGTGGATAAGTCTATCTGGGCAAGCTTTTGAGCTACTTGGGTTTGGACATCTTTCTGTAATGACTTGCGGCGAGAGTTTGCTAGTTCGGTCATTTCTGCGAGTTGATTGCAGTATTGAATATCTCTGCTGGTGAGCAATTCTACGCAAAAACTAGCATCGCCTTGGATGCGACTGACTGCATTAATGCGCGGCCCTAAACCGAAGGAAATATCTGTGGGGCGATCGCCACTTTTCTGGCATAATTCTAATAATCGCCCTACCCCTGGTCGTCGTCGCGCTGCAGGTGGTTGTTTGAAGTCTGCTTGCAGTTGTTGAATTCCCAATTGAGCTAAATAGCGACAGTCTCCACTTAGCTGCACTAAGTCAGCAATTAAGCCTATAGCCACTAAGTCTACTAAATCGGCTAACGGCTGTTGGGGGACATCTGGCAAGGTTTGATACAATGCTTCCACCAATTTATACGCCACCGCGACCCCAGATAGATGAAATAGCTGATGTTCATTGGGTAAATTGCGGGGGTTGATCATCGCCGTCACAGGTGGACGTTCTGCGGGTAAGGTGTGATGGTCTGTAACTATGACATCAATACCCAGCTGTTTTGCATAAGTAATTTCATCTATATTTGTACTGCCAGTGTCGCAAGTAATAATTAATGTAAAACCTTGTTTAGCTAACAGTTCAATTCCTGAATTATTGAGTCCATGAGATTCTTTTAGACGATTGGGAATGTAATAAGTTAACTGAGTATTTTGCTGAAAGAATTGTCCCAAACCATCCCACAAAACTGCAGTGGAAGTAATGCCATCAGCATCAAAATCACCCCAAATAGCAATTTTATCACCAGCATAGCGTGCTTGTTGTAGCCTTTCCATTGCCAAATGCATTTCTTGTCCAAACTCAAAAGGACTGGCTGGTTGATAAGTTTTATGATTAATAAAAGCTGCTAATTTTAATTCATCTTTAATTCCCCGTTGCCATAATAATTGAGCAGCAAAAATTCCATTTGATGCAGGTACATACCGTTTCACCACTTCGATAAACCACTCTGGAGGTTGTTCAGTTACTGTTAGAATCCACTGCATTTTTATTAGGGATAGGAGTAAGGAGTAATGAGTAAGGAGTAAGGAGTAAGGAGTAAGGAGTAAGGAGTAAGGAGTAAGGAGTAAGGAGTTAGGAGTTAGGAGTTAGGAGTTAGGAGTTAGGAGTTAGGAGTTAGGAGTTAGGAGTAATGAGTAATGAGTAATGAGTAAGGAGTAATGAGCAATGAGTTTGGAGTTTACAGCAGTTTTCAGGTATTTAGACCACACCTCGATATCTGTATTTCTTTCTTCCTTCCCTACGGGACGCTCCGCGAATGCGCCTACTCTTCGAGAACGCTTCGCGAATGCGCCTTCTCTGCGAGACGCTGCGCGTTCGCGGAGCGTCTCGTAGAGAATGCGTGAGATATAAAAATGTGGTTCATTTACCTGAAAATCGCTGTACAGTGGGTAGGGGCGGGTTAACGAGTTTATCTGTGGGTAGACTACATTCTTAATAAACCCGCCTGTACAGGAGTTTGGGAGTTGAGACTGACAAATAACAAATGACAAATGACAAATGACAAATGACAAATGACAAATGACAAATGACAAATGACCTATTCATCATTAATAGTTAAATCAATAGGAGGTTCATTTACTAAGGGATTAAGGACTACTTCACCAGAAATTCCTTCAGACTTACGGGTACGCATGGTAGGACGAGAACGGCGATAACCTGCGCGTTCGGCTTTTTGATGTTCATAATCTATCAGTCTGCCATAATATGGATGCTTACTTAAATTCATTGATAAGAAAATATGCTGACGGACATTACCAAAACCTTTGCGGTTGAAAAATTTCACTGCTGGGATATTAGCAGGATCGGTATCTACTAACATAAACCGCGCTCCGTCTTCAATCATGCGGGCGACGACTTTATCAACTAATTTATCTGCTACACCCCGACGCTGAAATTTGGGATTAACCGCTAACCAAATAATATATCCATAAGTCCAGGATGCTTTAGTAATGATGGTTCCCAAAATAAATCCTGCGAGTTCCTCATCTATTTCAGCAACGAGACAGTATTCTGGATCTGTGTTGTAAAGTCCAATCACTTCCCATTCGTCCCAGGTGCGATATAAATAAGGATAGCGATCGCTTGTAAATAATTCTTCCCCCAAATGATAAACAGGGGCTATGTCATCAATTCCTAAATCGCGCACATACGCCGCGTCCATATCATCAAAGTTCGTCATAATTGTCAAAAGTGATATTTATTGCTATCCAACTAGTTATCAAAGTGATATTTCTTCGATGTTCTCGAAAGTTGGTAAGGAGTTCCTCTCTATATCCATAATTTGTATACGTTCACAGCGAGCGGCAAATGGACAATCATCACAGACTTTACTACCTTCTGGTAATTGTGGAAATTGTACTTTATTTTGATACAGTTGGAGCAAATTAGTTAATTGAGTTAACAGTTGATTTAACTTCTTGGCTGTGCGCTTGTGTTGGGCAGTATTGTAACTAAAATTAATATTTTGCGGTTTTCCTTTAGACTGAACAAACCAGTATGTCATAGAAATATTTTCGGGTACATATTCACTAGTTTCGGCTAACAAGTACATATATAGCCGTGTTTGCCAATTCTGTTCTAATTTGCGTTTATTTTCTGGTTTGGGATAAGTTTTCCAGTCGAGGATTTGGGCTTGCTGATGATCTGCAATCAATAAATCATAGACAACTGTGAGTAAATAGTCTTGAAATTGCAAGGTGCGGTAGTGTTCACTTTCTCGGAAAGTTTGCTGATTGCTGGGAGGGTTTAAAATTTCTGGTGCTACATTTGCAAAGGCTGTCATCCAGGTTTGTAATTGGGTATCCTCTTGCAATAAGCTATGAATTGGTAAACCCATTTCTCGCTGCTGCATTAGCAGGTGAAAGCGACTACCCAAAGTTTGCCGTTCCTCGTATTCTGGATTTGCGGGAGAATGGAGTTGTTCTAAGTAGGCGTGTTGGAACTGACGGGGACAACGTTCTAGGAGGTTAAGTTGTCCTTGAGAAATGCGTAATAGTTGAAGTTGAGTTGATAGCATACTTATATTTTAGATATGCTATCGGTTAAAATGTTGTATAAAACCACAAATCAATTTTTGTAGAACTGGCTCTGCTACCCTACGGTCATTGAAAATGGTGCAAGATATCAGATAAAATGTTATACAAAACCACCAAGACACGAAGATCATGATTAGCCAAGGAGATTACTATATTTCCCCCGAAGAATATCTAGAGAGCGAGAAATTCAGTCAAATTAAACACGAATATATTGATGGGCAAGTTTACGCAATGGCTGGTGCCAGCGATGCCCATGTTACCGTAACAGGAAACCTGTTTTCCATACTGCGAAACCATTTGCGGGGTAGTGGTTGCCGTGTTTATATGCTAGATATGAAAGCGCAAATTGAATCCATTAATCGCTATTTCTACCCAGATGTAATGGTAACATGCGATGCCAGGGATAAGGAATTTAAATATTTTAAGTCTTATCCTTCCTTGATCGTCGAAGTCCTTTCTGAGTCAACAGAAAGCTTTGACAGAGGTAAGAAATTTGCTAGCTACCGACATTTAGATTCACTACAGGAATACGTACTAATTTCGTCAGACAGAATGAGTGTGGATTGTTTCCGTCGCAATGAGAAAGGAAGGTGGGAACTTTTCGCTTATGGGAAGGATGATGAGGTGAATTTAGCGAGCGTTGATTTTTCTTGTCCCATAGCAGCGCTATATGAAGATGTGACGTTGGTAGAGGATGATGTTGCTTGAGATAATATTTCTGAGTTGATTATTTTTGACTCTGAAGTAATGTGTCAACGGTTTGAATTTGACTGTTACTAAATGCTGCTTGCTGGAGATTGGTTAAAAAGGTGCGATCGCTATATCGAGAATCCAAATTTATCGCTTTAGCATAAACTTGTTTAGCCGTATTTTTATCGCCATAATCCCAATAAGAAATAGCACCAGCAACTAAAGGATGAGGATTATTTGGTTCCAGAGTAACAGCACGATTAGCGCAAGCAATAGCTAACTTATAAATTTGCAGACGATGTAATGCTAAACTTAAATTATAATAAGCAATTTCATTATCTGGCTTAAGAATTGCTGCCCAAGTGTGAACTATCACCGCAGCCGTTAAATTACTATCGACTAGATAAACAATTCCCAAAGCATTGTAAGCAGGAACAAAAAAAGGCTTTTGATATATAGCTTGTAATAAAGATTGCGCCGCTGCTTGTTCCCTTTTAGCCAAATGCAATGTCCAACCCAAATTAACTCGTCCCATAGTATTTTCAGGTTCGAGTTCTACTGATTTTTGCATCGCCTCAATTGCCTGAGCATATCTGCCTTGTTGACGATACAATAATCCTAATTGTCGATAATCACTGGCTTTAGTTGCAGCATTAGCTAATTGGGCGCTGAAGGAGAAATTCAATAATAAACAGGCAAAAATTGCCACATTTTGTTTGAGCATCAGTTATATCCTCATCAGGTTTATTGTCACCTCCAGGTATGATAATTCTAAAATAGGGGATAAACCTTGTAAAATATAGTGTTTACTCCAACATTTCTGGATCAATTCCTAAAGCTTGGAGTTGTTCAGCAGAAAGATTTCGTAATTTTTCTACAATTCTCTCTCGCTTGTGTCGTTCAACTTCAGCACGTTCCTCACCAGTCAGCAATAAATTTCCTTGTGCATCCCACCAGCGCAACCAAAGTATTATATAATTTAATATTTAGGGACTAATGCAATCCGATAGCCTAGGGCATCCAAAAACTCAATCAGAGTGTAAATTTCAGATCCGCCACTCTCTAACAGAATTTTATCAAGCTGTTCATAAGTTTCTTTAGCTTCTTGTGAGAGATTATTCAATTGCAAACGTGCATCAATAATATCTTTCAAAGCTGAACGCAGCAGTTCAGGTTCACGACCTTCTGCTTCTAATTCCAAAAAAGTTTCTAGATAAGCAGTAGCGTGTTCTGGATTTTTGAGAGAAGAAATTAGATAATCATGGTAACTGCTACTTGTTGGCGTTTTCACGTCTTTCATAATATTATAATACAAGTATGTATTTTTGACAAAGTTCGGATTGGCAATTTTGCTCTCCTTGCAATGTCAAGGCAAAAGTTTTATTGATAATCAACTTCAGCTTTAAAAATCTATAAAAACGCAAAGACGCCAAAAAACCCTTAGCGCCTTTGCGTCTGTGCGCGATCGCTATCCTAAATTACGCCCCCTCGCGCAACTTATCCAAAACAGTGCGATCCTCCAGAGTCGAAGTATCACCAGACACCTCCTGACCCGCCGCCAAATTCCGCAGTAACCGCCGCATAATCTTACCAGATCGCGTCTTCGGTAAAGCCTCTGTAAAGCGAATTTCCCCAGGACGAGCGATCGCACCTATTTCTTTCACGACGTGCTGCTTGAGTTCTTTACTCAATTCCTCACTACCTTGATAACTGCCTTCCAAGGTAACAAAAGCCACAACTTCTTCACCCTTGAGTTCATCTGGCTTACCCACCACCGCTGCTTCTGCAACGGCTGGATGGGACACTAAGGCTGATTCTACCTCCATCGTACCCAGGCGATGTCCTGAGACATTCAGCACATCATCTACCCGTCCCATTACCCAGAAATAGCCGTCTTCATCGCACCTTGCACCATCACCGGCAAAGTAAGTATAGTTACCATCTTTCGGGGGAATGTGTTCCCAGTAGGTGCGGCGGAAGCGTTCGGGATCGCCGTAAACTGTCCGCATCATTCCTGGCCAAGGATGACGAATTGCTAAGTAACCGCCTTCGTTTTGTGGTACAGAATTACCTTCCAAATCGACGATATCTGCGAGAATACCGGGGAAAGGACGAGTCGCCGAACCGGGTTTGGTGGAAATTGCTCCTGGTAGCGGTGTAATCATGATACCGCCGGTTTCCGTTTGCCACCAAGTATCCACAATGGGACAGCGTTCACCGCCAATTATTTTATGGTACCACATCCAAGCTTCTGGGTTAATCGGTTCGCCGACAGTTCCCAGTAACCTTAAGGAAGATAGGTTGCGGGATTTGGGATGGTGTTCGCCCATTTTAATAAAGGCGCGAATTGCTGTAGGTGCTGTATAAAAAATATTGACGCCATATTTTTCAATCACATCCCAGAAGCAACCAGGGTTGGAAGCGCGGGGCGCACCTTCATACATTAGCGTGGTTGCACCGTTGGAAAGGGGACCGTAAACAATGTAGCTGTGACCAGTAATCCAACCTACGTCAGCTGTACACCAGTATACATCTGTATCTTGCAGGTCGAAAATCCATTTGGTGGTGATATGGCTGTATAAGTTATAACCACCAGTGGTATGGACAACGCCTTTCGGTTTCCCTGTACTACCAGAGGTGTAGAGAATAAAAAGCATGTCTTCGCTGTCCATCGGTTCGGCGGGACAATCAGCGGAAACACCTTTTTGCAAATCATGCCACCAGTGGTCTCGCCCAGCTTCCATGTGAGTTTTTTGACTTGTGCGCTGGACGACGAGGACATCTTTGACGGTGGGGACGGCGCCATTAGCTAAGGCTTTATCTACTTGTTCCTTGAGAGGAACGATCGCATCTTTACGCCAACCACCATCAGCAGTGATTACCAGTTTAGCTTCGCCATCATTGAGGCGATCGCGCAAAGCTTCGGCACTAAAACCACCAAATACCACACTGTGAGGGGCGCCAATTCTCGCACAGGCTAACATCGCGATCGCAGCTTCGGGTATCATCGGCATATAAATACCAATGCGATCGCCTTTTTGGATTCCCAATTGCTTGAGTACATTGGCGAATTGACAAACTTCCCGGTGCAGTTGGGCGTATGTCAGGGTACGAGAATCTCCTGGTTCTCCTTCCCAAATCAGTGCCGCTTTATTTTTACGCCAAGTGGTGAGGTGTCTGTCAAGGCAGTTGTAAGAAATATTAATTTTACCACCGACAAACCATTTAGCAAATGGTGGTTGCCAGTCTAGCACCGTGTCCCATTTTTGGAACCAATGCAACTCAGTTTCGGCCAATTTCGCCCAGAATTTTTGCGGATCAGCTTTAGCTTCGTCGTAAAGACGTTGGTAATCTTCCAGACTTTTGATTTGGGCGTTTTGCGAGAATTCAGCAGGAGGATGGAATAACCGCTTCTCTTGCAGGATAGATTCTATCGTTGGTTGGGACATAATTATTGCTATTTGTCATGGGTTTGTAACTGAACACTATTTTGGACTGCTATTTACTCAGAAGTGTTTTGAGTTTCGTTAAGAAATAGCAGATACCTTCGGTATACTATGTAGCTGCTAAAATAGCAGTCATTTTCACGGGAATATTAGAGTGCTGTATACAATCTGATAAAAAATTCTCAACAATAGGACCTACTCTGGGCGCACATTAATAATCGTAGGGTGCGTGACGCTGCGATAAGTATTGTACGCAGTCACCAGACTTGTGGCGTCACGCACCATTGTTAAAATGTGACACTAGCGTAAGTCCTGAACAAGTCGGTGGTACAGAAATATATTACTTATACCAATTTTTTATGAAGCTGCATAGAATTCGATCCCCCCTAGCCCCCCTTATTAAGGGGGGAACCGGAAAACCATATATCAAAGTCCCCCTTGAGAAGGGGAGCCAGCGCGATCCTTTGGTCTCCAAGGTGGAGCGACTGGCGTGGATTTAGGGGGATCGAGATATGTGCAACTTCACATGAAATTGGTATTAATCAGAACCATTTTGGTGAAAAACTGTTGATTTGAGAACGCTAGGTATTGCTTCCATTACTTTATGAGCAATTGCTTCTGGCGTTTCTCCCTCGCTGACGGTGATTCGCAAATCCGCTTGAGAATAAAGTGGTTGTCGTTGTTCCAGAAGCGATCGCAGTTTGGCTTGTGGATCAATATCTTGTAGCAGTGGTCTTGTGGTATCCTCTAGCAAGCGGGTGTAAAGTAACTCGACTGGCGCATCTAGCCACACAATCAAGCCGTGGTGTAGGTAACTCCAGTTTTCTGTTCGCAGTACAATACCCCCACCAGTGGCGATCGTCAATTTGGTATAAGCACAAACTTGTGCGAGTATATCACTTTCCAATTGGCGAAACCCTATCTCCCCTTCTTGGGCAAATAGCTGATTGATAGATCTTCCTGCTGCTTGCACAATTACATCATCGGTATCCACAAACCCATATTCCAGTTGCTTTGCCAGTAAGCGTCCTACTGTCGTCTTACCAGTGCCCATCATACCAATTAAGTAAACGTTAACCCCTTGCAATAAGCTACTCACCTGTCATTTTGCTCCAGTTATTAGTTATGAGTAATGAGTTATGAGTTATGAGTTATGAGTTATGAGTTATGAGTTATGAGTTATGAGTTATGAGTTATGAGTTATGAGTTATGAGTTATGAGTTATGAGTTATGAGTTATGAGTTATGAGTTATGAGTTATGAGTTATGAGTTATGAGTTATGAGTTATGAGTTATGAGTTATGAGTTATGAGTGAGGAATTACATCCAATACTCCTTACTCCTTACTCCTTACTCCTTACTCCTTACTCCTTACTCCTTACTCCTTACTCCTTACTCCTTACTCCTTACTCCTTACTCCTTACTCCCAACTCCCAACTCCCAACTCCTTACTCCCAACTCCCAACTCCTTACTCCCAACTGCTCACACCTCACTCCTGACTGTGTAGTTTTTGAAATGCGCTGCAAAAATTGTATGGCTCATCAACAAGTAGTCATCTTGTTCTTCACTTAATTTAAAATTTTCTTCAATTAAACGTTCGATTATATACTCTCTCAACACGGTGTTGAGGTGAAAGCTTGATGCTTTGCGTTCAATAACACCTCTAGGGGTGGGGCTAAATGTAGCGATCGCCAAATAACATATTCAAATTGACCTTGAATTTCTTCTGCCAATTTGACTGAAAAAGCTGTTTTACCAATTCCACCCATACCCAAAATTGCAACTAACCGACAGCGGTGTTCCACAATCCATTGTTTAGCTTGAACTAGTTCTTTCTGGCGTCCCTGGAATGCGCTGACATCAATTGCTTCGCCCCAATCTTGACATTGAGCTAATTTATTGGCGACAAAATCAATTTCTGGTTCTTTGTGAGTTTTAATCGGAGTGATGACTGGTTCTAATGCAAGCCAACCTTTTTTATACCCAGCTTTTTCTAGCAAATGAGTCACGCGACTCCAATTTTTTACCTTGACTGAGTATCCTAGGCGATTACTCAGCATTTCTTCTATATATTTATATAATCCATTTGACAAATAGACCCTAACAGTACTACTGGTAGGACTTTGATAAACAATCTTAGCTATTTCCCCAGGACTACAACCGCAAAGCAAACCTCTGAGGAATTTCTTTTCTACAGGTGTGAGGGCCTTACCCTTTGCTAAGGATAAATCTACGTATAACTTTTCTAACTCCCAGTTATTTTTAGCCTCTATAAATTCATCTTCTATCTGAGTAGGATCAACGTCTGTCATTAGCTTGATATTTGTGTATTTAATATAACCCAATGCAATATATTAACGATTTTCCTATGAAATCAGAATAAATAAATGATAAATTTATAACGAATTTAATAACTTTCGTTAGGTGACTTAGCAGTTATGATTTAGGTATGTTTAAGCTTAATGGAAATTTAATAAAGATTGTTTGAAACTTTAAGGATGCATATACTGTCAATAGGAATAAATAGGAGTCTTTCTCTAACCGGAGAAATTTAATTGTACATACTGTGTTTCTTTCAGCACAAGCTGAACATTCTAAAATGTACTGTTCACAAGCTCCTATTAATAACTCTAGTAGACCACGGTGTAAATGAAGACTTGTTTTGTCAGATTGTACAAACAACTTTTGCCAACTGGATGATTTAGCCACACAAAATACTGTAGATCTCAGCTGAGTGCGTCGAAATCAATCATTAGGATATGAATGAGGTGTAAACCATGACTAGAATTCGTGATGTTGTGCAAAAAGCTTTAGCAATTGGCTATCTGACTGTGGAAGCAGAAAATCAATTGCGTCATTTGTTGACCACGCCTTATGACTTAGAAGATTTGAATGCTTTTATGACTTTGCAGGAAGCTGCTATGAGCGGTAGAGTCAAGCAAGAATCCCGTGAGCGGTGTGCTATCAAATCAGTAAAGTGCTAGCGGCGGTTACGATCATTTTCATCATCAAAATCGTCGTCCTCCAAGAATGTCCAATCATCCTCATCAGCTTGATCAGCTTGATTGCTAGTTGGTGGTTGATAAGGCGGGATAATTACCCGATAATCCGCATCATAAATTGATTCCGTTTTGCCTACCGCAGTATTTTTTGGCTCACGGTAGTTGTAAGAGTAAACTGAACCAGACTGAGAACTGCTTTTAGGCTCTTGTGGACGTTCGTAGGTTTGAGAGTCCTGAAATTCTGGACTTTGCGCTTTAGAAGTAGGTGCTTGTTGTGACTGCTCATCAAAGTTCCAGTCATCATCTCGACTGTTATAAGTCCAATCATCAAATGTGTCAGTTTTGCTAGTTGGTGGTGGTGGATTGCTAGGCGCACGTGTAGGTTGTTCCCTAGGGGTGGCTTTGGTATGTGGTGAAGCTGCTGCTGATGCAAAAGGGGTTTGCCGTTGAAGTCCGGCAAAATAATTTGCTAAATTAAACAATGTAGTCATCAATACAGATGTTAAAGCACCAGCTGTTGTACTAAACAATATCCACATTGCCAGTGGTAATGGTTGAGTCCGCAGACCCAAAAATGTTAGCGATAGTGGGGGAAACCAATTTTGGGCTAACAACAGCGTTAGTCCTCCCAGTACCGCTACCAAAAGAATTAACCGAATTATAGCCATAGCAATTTTGTTAGTTGTCAGGTTGTTTGTAGTTGCGCTTTAGCGCTCTTGATTGTCGATAGCGCTACAGCGCAACTACGAACAAATCAATTCACTAAGCATTGTTGACTTAAAGGACTATTTAGTGTATGCATCCAGAAAACATTTGAATTTTTTGTGATACTTATGCCTCTGCGGTTAAAAAGTAATTTATTTAACTACAAAGGCACAAAGAACACAGAGAAACGTTACCGATGACCTTCCCAGCGCTGAATGGGGATGCAGTCAATATCTAGTTGATCTAAAGCACGAGCTACTACAAAATCAACTAAATCTTCGATAGTTTGGGGTTTGTGATACCAAGCAGGAATAGCCGGGACAACTCTCACTCCAGCTTCTGACAAAGCAGTTAAGTTCCGCAGGTGAATCAAGCTAAAAGGGGTTTCACGGGGAACGATGACTAACTTTCGCCCTTCTTTGAGTTGGACATCGGCTGCTCGTTCTAGCAAGTCAGAACTCCAGCCCACTGCTAGCTTGGCGACAGTACTCATGCTACATGGCATGACAATCATCCCCAAGGTGCGAAAGGAGCCACTAGCAATACCCGCTCCGACATCACTCCAAGGGTGACAGCGGAGTTTACCCGCCTGGGGAACTCCTGCTTGCTCACGCCAGAACTGCTCTTGAGCTAGGGGTTCTGATGGCATTTGGATATCCTCTTCCGCTTTCCAAACCATGTAAGTTGATTTAGAAGCTACCAGTTCAATTTGATAGTTGGCTACTAACAGAAACTTGATAGCACGAACTGCGTAAATCAGTCCAGATGCACCGGATACGCCTAAAATCAAAGGGTTTGTATTATTTACCACATTTTCCTAGTAGAATTTACTCCTCCTCTGCGTAGGGATCTAAGTCGCTAGATTCAAGATCGTTTGGTAAGTAGATATCCGATAAATCATCATTGGGGGTGTTAACATCCAAGCCTTTAGCAACACCATCGCTACCAACCGTTACTAAATCAATTTGCTGTCGGTAGTAATCAACACTTTTAACCTGTACGCCGACGCGATCGCCTAGTCGATAAGAAGCGCGATTTTTCCGCCCAAACAGCGCCTGTTGTCTAGCGCGATATTCATACCAATCATCTTTGAGGGAACTGACATGTACTAGTCCTTCCACTCTCAGAGGTACGCCAGGATTACCTTCTACCACAAAATCTGTTGTTGGTACTTCAATTTCGACAAAGAAACCGTAAGATTGCACACCAGTAATTACACCATGAAATACTTGCCCGATGCGCTGTTTCATCAGTTGGGCTTTTTGCAGTCCGGCTAAATCGGCTTCGGCTTCTTGGACTTCCTTTTCCCTGTCGTTAATCTGGACAATGACCCTGGTTAAATCGCTTTGGAGTTCTTGTTGCAATTCTGGGGCCAAGACGTTCCAGTTAATTTCAGCGTGACAAGAGGAGTGGCGGAGGTTAACGCGCTCTTTGACACGGGTATTGCGGCGATCGCGCCCATGTTCCACTAGTGTATAATATACTCTCTGCATGAGCATATCTGGATAACGCCGCAACGGAGCTGTAAAATGGACATATTCCGGTAGTGCCAGTCCAAAGTGCAGTCCTTTGGTGGTGCTGTACACAGATGGCTTGAGTGTGTCTTGCAATAAGTAGGTGAGAACTTGCTCAGATGGAGAATCGGCAAAAGCCCTGGTTAAATGTTGATAATCTAAAGGCTGGATATCAATTTCGGGTTCGAGTGTCAGTTCTACGCCTAAATTAATCCCTAATTTCAGCATTTCTTGGACATCTTCGGGATCGGGTGCCCCTTGGACTCGCCAGATAGCCGGAACTCCCAGCGCGTTCAAATGAATTGCTACTAGTTGATTCACCAGCAGCACCAACTCGGTCAATAGGGAGCGCACAGGGATATCATTCACTACCACCGCCCCCAAAATGCCCTCATCATAGTAGGGGTTTTGATTGGGTGGTAGATTTAGCTGTAAGCTACCACGATCCAAGCGCACCTGTTTGACTGCTTTGCATAATCGTTCCAGGTCTTGCAGAAGCTGGATTACCTGGTCGGATGCATTTGTTGATTGATTAGTGAGGATAGCTTGGGCTTGTTGTTTTGTCAGTGCAGTATCTACGTTGATGACAGCCGATTGAATTTCCCAATTCAGCACTTCTCCCGATTTGGAATCGATGGTAATCAACACCGAGAGGGTTAAGCGATCGCTATGAGGAACTAAAGAACAGCGTTCCGCCACCGCATCTGGTAACATTGGCAGTACTAATTCTCCCAGATACACCGACTTACCGCGCTTGAATGCTTCTCGGTCGAGGGCTTCATCTGGTTGAATATAATGGGAAATATCGGTAATATGAAAGCCTAAACGCCAATTTCCATTTGCCGTTTTTTCTAAGCTAAAGGCATTTTCGATAACTTTCGAGTTACCGTTTATCCCCTCAATGGTGACAGTAAACAAACTACGTAAATCCAGCCGATTTTTTAGGTCGGCTTTCAGCAGTTTTTTGGGCAACTTTGCTGCTGCGTCTAGCACTGAATCGGAAAAATTGCGGGATAGGTCGTGTTTACATGTTACCAAATCGATATCAGCAGCGGCTTCGGCATCGCTGCCGAGGATTTGTACAACTCGACCTAATGGAGGGTATTGTGCTAGGGGATAACGCAGGACTTCTACATGGGCTAGGTGATCGATCGCCTCTTCTAATTTCATACCGTTTGTTTGCAGTTTCAGTTCAAACAGCAATCTATCGTCTAAGGGAACCGCTCGAAAACCGCTTTCTACTTGCTTTATCCGCGCTAGCAAGGTGTGATTGGAGCGTTCTAGAATTAGCTTGACTTCTCCTTCTGGCGAGCGACGGCGACTACCTTCTTTGAGAACTCTGACCAAAACGCGATCGCCATTCCACGCATTACTGAGATGACTTTCGCGGATGTAAATATCCTCTGCGCCTTCCACGTCTTGAATAGCAAAGCAAAAGCCTTTACTAGAACAACGGAGTTTTGCTTCTATCAGTCCTTCTTCTGGTATTCTGCGATACTTACCCCGTTCCTTGACCAAAAGGCCAATTTTCTCCAACACTTCCAAAGCAATGTGAAGTTTGTGTAAACTAATTTCATCCTCGCAACCAAGTTTCTTTTCCAAAACTTTACGAGCTACCAATTTATCATCGGTGAAATTGGCAAGGAGTGTAGCGATTGAAAATTCCATGCAGTGAACCGACCTTTGGTCAAAACATCATTTTTTCTTTAACAGTTACCAGTTATCAGTTTGATCGCTTGGCTTGAAGCCCCCAATTATACTTAAGCTTTAGTGCGTTTTTACACTACACTATCCACCATACACCTGATAACTGTTAACTGTTAACTGGTTTAATCTGGTTCTGTGCTGTATACCGTCATGGACTACAGACACTAGCTGGAAACTAATTGCCCTGAAGCTGGGCTTTTGAAGTTCCAAGGGCAGAAAATCTACCCCCAAGGTGGGTAGCCCATCAGGTGACACTCGTACCTTGCTACCGCTACGAAGTTCGCAGTCGCTTGAGGGAGAAAAAACGGCACTTGCTCGACCTTTGGAAGCCAAAGGAATGTCGTGACGACTCCCCTCCTGCAGCGCTGCTTCAGCGTATAAGCGTCTACAGACTTCTCACTGCACGACCAGATCAGAATTGACTGGCGTTAGAGTTCCTTCATCCAGTCAAACTGACAAAGCACCCCTGATTCAAATTTACCCCCGTAAAGATCATTACGCGACGGGTTTTTGAGAGGCTTGGTTGGGACAACTCTCGACACTACCCAAAAGCATGATCTAGGGGAACAGGTGTTCGATTGTCTAGATTGAAGGTACTTTACACCATTAAACTCTGATTTTTAACTAGGAAAAACTGCCGAGCAACCTAATTTTCCCCCATGTAGAATCGGTAACAATTAGGTAAGCGGCTTAACAAGCAGTGAGGGCGAACCTTATCTTCATTATTGTAGATTTAGAGGGCACTTCCAGAAAATAGTTCTAGATATAGAATTGGGTAATTAGTATAGCATTGAAGGTGTGATCGCTCAGAGAACCTCAGCAGTAGCTAAACATTTTCCTGGGAATTGCGCTACTGGTACAATCGGGACATAGGAGCTTGAAAAGCACCATGCTTGTGTCTCCCAGTCCTCAGTCCCCTTGTTCAACAGACTTAAATTGGTGGCAGTATTATGTTGGCTCAATTCCAGAGCTTGTATCCCAACGGCAGTCTAATTTCAGAATTAGTACAAATTTTTCAAGGAAAATATATTGTCCGTGTCAGTGTCCAAATTGAAGGTGTAACTCGTGCTACTGGTATGGCAGCAGCAGAAACGGTAGAATCCGCAGAAGACCAAGCTAGAAATAGAGCGCTGATGGTTTTGTCTATGACGAAGGCGCCACAGGAAACAGCAGCGGTTTCGCCCAAATCAATATCACCAGTACCGAGCAACCCTTCAGTGAAGACAACAGGCGAAGATTTCGTCAGTAGTCAGTGGTCAGCGGTCAGCGGTCAAGAAGTATCCTCGCCGCCAGTCCACTCAGATACGGTAACAAATGACAGGGAAATTGCCAATACAAGAGATATCTATAACCAGAATTTAGGTCAACTTAATTCTTTGACCACCAACCAAGAGCCAGAATTTGAAATGCCACCAATGGAAAACTTTGCAATAACATCTGCTAGCGAACCAGACAACCAATACGAACCAGGAATGGCTGCTAGTAACGTCACACCATTTACACCTCGTAATTATACTCCTCCAGAGGAGTTAGCTACGCCCATCAGCACAGGGAAGAAAAAGAAAAAGAGTGAACCGGTAGATTTGTCAGATGTGTTAGCCAAAACAGATGTGGAACTTCAGCGCTTAGGCTGGACACCAGAACAGGGACGGGAGCATTTAATTAAAACCTACGGTAAGCGGGGGCGGACCTTGCTCACCGTAGAAGAATTACATGGATTCCTGAAATATTTGGAATCACAAACGACACCCATAGATCCGCTCACAGGATTTTAATTAGTCAAGAGTCTAGGGTCTAGAGTCCACAGTCCAGAATAGATTAACTCTTGACTCTTGACTCTTGACTCTTGACTCTTGACTCTTGACTCTTGACTCTTGACTATACAACAGCTATTGGACGACTACCTGCAGCGTGACGGTCAATTACTTGGTCAATTAAGCCGTAGTCCTTGGCTTCCTCTGGCGACATGAAAAAGTCGCGTTCGGTATCTTCGGTAATCCGATCAATTGGCTGACCTGTGTGTTCCGCTAAATAGTCATTGAGCCGCTTTTTGTGGTATAAAATTTCCCGCGCCTGAATTTCAATATCAGTCGCTTGTCCTTGAGCGCCGCCTAAAGGTTGATGAATCATAATCCGAGAATGGGGTAGACTCATCCGCTTACCTTTGGCACCAGCGCTGAGGAGGAAAGCTCCCATACTTGCTGCTAATCCAGTACAAATGGTACACACATCCGGGCGAATGTGTTTCATGGTGTCGAAAATGCCCATACCCGCAGTCACTGAACCACCGGGAGAGTTGATATACAGATAAATGTCTTTTTCGGAGTCTTCAGCATCTAAAAACAGCAATTGGGCAACAATCAAGCTGGCTATGGTGCTATCAACCTGTTGTCCCAGAAAGATGATGCGTTCACGCAAAAGCCGTGAGTAGATATCAAAGGCGCGTTCGCCACGACCAGATTGTTCAATAACGATAGGAATCATGTGGCCTGCTTGTAGCTATTTAACATCTATTTTATCGATGACTGAGTTATCCGCGCCGAGCAAGCCCCTAAATTCTATTTATGGGGGCTAGGCGCGGGCGATTTCAATCTCTACGAGACGCTGCGCATTAAGCGTAGCTATGCCGCAGGCTTTACGCCGTCCCCATTCCTCAACAAGTACTGGCGCTAATTCCTCGGTTTGCAGCTTCATTTTTTATGATATCCCAAGCTGTTGGAGTTAAAAAAACAGTCATTTTACCTTTGATTTCATCGTGATAAACTGGTTGATTTTTCATCCTTTTTATCCCTTTTTTAGTTGTCATCATAATAACCAACTGCTACACTAGATAGAGGTTAACAGATGCAAGGAGGTGATGCAAGAGTGTTGGTACTAGAATACAAAGCAGTTGTCAAAAGAGCCACATTAGCAGCAATAAATGAAGCTATTCGTACTTCTCAATTTGTCCGAAATAAAGTGCTTAGATATTGGATGGATAATCGCGGCGTTAAGCCTTCGGCATTAAAATGCGGCAAGAAAGAACTATATCAGTACAACACTCAATTAAGAGCAGAATTTAAATTTGTTAATGATTTAAACAGTCATGCTTGTCAAGCATCAGTAGAAAATGTAGAACGTGCTATCAATAGGTTTTTTGATAACTGCAAGAAAAACCTACCTGGAAAAAAGGGTTATCCCCGGTTCAAAAAGCATAGTCGTTCAGTCGAATATAAGGTGTCTGGGTGGAAGTTGCACCCAACAAAGCGCCGTATAACTTTCACTGATAAAAAAGGTATTGGCGAACTCAAACTATTAGGTAAATGGGATATTCATCAATACCCTGTTGAACTAATTAAACGAGTGAGGATTGTGCGTAGAGCGGATGGATACTATGTGCAATTTTGCGTCAAGATTGATAATCAGCAAGAGGCACCACCAACTACATCAGAAATTGGTATTGATGTCGGCTTGGAATATTTCTACTCTGATAGCAATGGTAATCATCTTCGCGTTCGCGCAGCGTCTCGCAGAGAAGCGTCTCGCAGAGAGGAGAATCCGCGATTTCTCCGCAAAGCAGAGAAAGATATTAAGCGGGTTCAACGTAACATTTACAAGAAGAAAAAAGGGTCATCTGGCAGAAGAAAAGCGCGTGGTGTTTATGCTCGTAAACATTTAAAAGTAACAAGACAAAGGAATGAACACGTCAAGAGAATGGCGCGTAACTTATGCCTAGCTAACGCTAAGGTAGCTTTGGAAGATTTAAATATTTCCGGCTTGGTAAGAAACCACAAACTAGCCTTGAGCATTTCTGATGCTTCTTGGTACAACTTCCGTCAGTGGCTCGAATACTTTGGTGCAAAATTTGGACGGGAAATCATTGCAGTTCCTCCCCACTTCACAAGCATTGAATGTAGTAATTGTGGTGCTAGAGTGCAAAAATCTCTCAGCACCCGTACCCATTCTTGTCCACATTGCGGATATATTGAACAACGTGATGTGAATGCTGCCAAAGTAATTTTAAGTCGTGCAAACGGTAGGGGTGGGCAATCCCAAACTAACGCCAGTAGAGATGTTCCCTCTACTTCTGTTGGTCACATCGCCCTTGGCGTCTCCCCGAGTGAGAAGACCTGCAAAAGCAAGGAACGTCAGTGACGCTGGAATCCCCCGCATTTATGCGTGGGGAGTGTCAATATAGCTGGTTGTGCAACTTGTGAACTAACGATTGGGAAACATAATGGCAAAAAGTTATACCCAGTAGGAGATTTGCTACTCGGTTGCAGCCAAAAGCACAAATATCTAGCCGATTTGCAAGAGTCCATAGGACAAGCTACAGCTTGGACTTTAATATTTAATTACTGACTAGCAACAAAAAAAAAGGAGTCTAAATTAGGCTCCTAATAAACTTGGGGGTTTGAAACCCAGGTCGGTGGGTTTCGCTTGTGTAGACGCGGTTTCTAACCGCTGATTTAAAGTTAATTTGACACGTATCGAGGCCCGTCCACCCCGATTAAAATCAGGTAATACCGAAGACAATCACTAAGCCCAAAACTGCCCCAAACACAATCAAGGCATAAAATTGAGCGCGACCATTTTCTAGGTATTTCAAACCTTCGCCCGTGACAAGGGTGAAGAAGCCGGTGAGGTTAACGGCACCATCAACCACGCGGAAGTCAACTTCCATCACTTGTCTAGCTAGACGACGTAAACCCAAGACAAAGACACGATAGTAAATGTCATCAAAGTACCACTTGTTGAGGGATAGCTCGTAAAGTGGTTTAATTTTGGTGGCGATCGCCGCTGGGTCGATTTTACCCCGCAAGTACATCAGCGAAGCCAAGGTAATGCCAATCAAGGAAATGCCCACGGAAGCCCCCGCCATAATATAAAATTCCGTCGGGTTAAACTCGGCAGCTTTTTCTAGGACTTCAGAGAGGGTTTCGGTAGGTGGAAAGATAAATTCCTCGAAGTAATTGGCGTAGGGTGTACCTAGCAAACCAATCAAAATTGAAGGCACTGCTAATAGTGCCAAGGGTAAGGTCATCGTCCACGGAGATTCGTGGGGAGTATCACTATGATGACCGTGGGAGTCATGGGAGTCATGGGATTCGTGGTGATCACCAGTAGCAGCCAATTCTCCTTTTTTCATTGCCCCAGGTCCAAAATTAGGCGCTGGTTCTGCTGACTCTAATTCTAGGACAATAGTAGCTGCTTTCTTGAGTTTTGCTTGAATTTTCTCGTCAGTTCCCCGGAATTTGCCTTCAAATGTTGAGAAATACATTCTAAACATATAGAAAGCCGTGATACCGGCAGTTAGCCAGCCAATCAACCAGAGAAATGGGTTGGCTTCAAAAGCGGCGCCGAGAATTTCATCTTTTGACCAGAAACCAGCAAAGGGAGGAATACCAGAAATTGCCAAACAACCAATCAAGAAGGTGATCCCCGTGATCGGCATATATTTTCGCAGTCCGCCCATTAAGCGCATATCCTGGGCTAATACGGGGTCGTGACCAACGACGCCTTCCATCCCGTGAATCACAGAACCAGAACCCAAGAACAACATCGCCTTGAAGTAGGCGTGGGTCATCAGGTGGAATAAGCCGGCACTGTAGGAACCAATTCCCATCGCCATCACCATGTAACCTAACTGGGAAATGGTGGAGTAAGCCAAGCCTTTTTTGATGTCGTTTTGGGTAATAGCGATGCTTGCTCCCAAAAACGCAGTAAATGCTCCAGTAAAGGCAATAACGGTCATTGCTGCGGGAACATGTTCAAATACTGGGTACATCCGGGCGATGAGGAAAACACCAGCCGCCACCATTGTTGCTGCGTGGATGAGGGCAGAAATGGGGGTAGGGCCTTCCATCGCGTCTGGTAGCCAGACATGCAGGGGGAATTGGGCTGATTTCGCCACTGGGCCTAAGAACACTAAAATTGCCAACAGGATGGCAAGAAAATTGCTGATAGAACCTGTTTGCACCAGTTGGGCAAGGCGATCGCCCATGATAGTAAAATCAAAGCTTCCCGTTGCCCAGAATAGCCCCAAAATGCCGAGTAGCAGACCAAAGTCACCCACACGGTTGGTGACAAAGGCTTTTTGGGCTGCATCTGCGGCTGACTTGCGATCGTACCAAAAGCCGACCAGCAAGTAGGAACACATCCCCACCAGTTCCCAGAAGATATAAATCTGTACCAGGTTGGGGCTGACCACCAAACCCAACATCGAGGAGCCAAATAAGCTCAGATAGGCGTAAAACCTTACGTATCCTGGATCATGAGCCATATAGCCATCGGTGTAGACCATGACTAATACGGCTACCGTTGTCACAATCACCAGCATCACAGCTGTCAGGTGGTCAATCGTGTAGCCCATGCTCAGATGAAAACTGCCTGCTGCTGCCCATTCTAGGGTGCGGATATAAGTTGCGTGACCTTGAATTTGGCTCCATAGCAAGGCTATCGACAGCGCCATCGCTGCTCCCATCAGGGAGATAATCACGACAGCGTTGAGCTGACGCAGGCGGTTGGTTACCTGATTTAACGAGATTAACCCTAGACCGACTAGCATTGCCCCTAAAAGAGGAAATACAGGAATCAGCCAGGCATATTCATAGATTACTTCCATCACTGACGCTTACTTTTAGGATTCTTGACTAACTTGTCGAAACTGTTAATAATTGTGACACACACTCTTTAGCATAAAATACCCCACCCAATGACCTTTGGGTGGGGTGTTAACTATGGTTTTAGATTTGGCACTGGCTTTGCCCAGTCCAGAGTCATCAATCAACTTTGACATACCTCCTCGTGCTAAAGGAGCGAGGATTCCTTGACACTTCGCGCTCGTTGCGCCACAAGTGGTCTTACCATCCCTCCATGTCCGTTTAAAGTCTCCCAATGCCCTATGGCGACTATACCTGAATTTTATCATAAAGCCGTCCTAGAAGGACGGGGCTTGAATCCCATTTTTTTGGTCAAAAAGGATAACACTTGACCCTCCGAATTTTAGATTTTGGATTTTGGATTTTAGATTTTTGGGGTACGAGCAAGACCCCTAGTGGGTGGAAAAATCTAAAAGACGCTCCTACTACTCTGTCAAGATAAAAATGATGGACTGTAGTGCGGGCATCTTGCCCGCTACCAAAAATCCCTCAAAACAAAATTGACAGACTACTACGTCGCTTTACGCTACGCTATGCCGTAGGCTTTACGCTACGAAGCACGTCAATCTAAAATCCCCGAGCAAGGCACCCTTGTGGTCGGGGTCAATCCAAAAGACGCTCCTACGTCGCTCTAAGCGAAGCTATGCCGTAGGCTTTACGCTACGAAGCACGCAAATCTAAAATCCAAAATTGGTTGACTCTTGACCATATTTATGCTGTCCGGCATCCCAAATCTAAGATTTTCGCACTACTGTAAGTTTTAGAACGGTTGCTGTAGGTGAGTTTAATTTCTTCTAAAGCTAGATATAAATCCTCTCTACCGCGAAAACTTTCCAGCCGATGCTGGATTGTGCCATTTTCAATCAACAGTAAAGTTGGCAATGATTTCAGTCGATACGTGGTAGATAATTTAAAATTTTGATCGGCGTTAACCCCGACTAATTTTATCTCTTCCCCACATTGGGCTTGAAATTGCAACAACAGCGGATGTATGATGCGGCACAAGCCACACCAGGGGGCTTCAAAATTCACTAACACCGGAATAGGAGATTCTAAAACTTCTTGAGTAAATGTCCGCTCACTAACCGACAACACCATGACGCCTCTAGAATTATAGGTTTTTTTTATCAAACTAACTATCAGCAGGAGTGATTCGCAAGCTATTTACCGCCGATAGATGCTCTGGTTACACAGATAATTATGCAAAAATTCAGCACATTGATTGGGACTTTGACAAAAAGGCCACCGTGAATATCGCGTTGGCTTTTTTGGATGTTCCAGTGCTGATTGCCATTGCTAGGGAGGGTATTGAGACCGCAGTGTGATTTATTCCCTAGAAAAAGCAATTAACGCGCAACTACCAATACTAAAATCTCTAGCTGAGTGAATGCACCCCCACTGATAGTTGTTTGAATTTATCCTACATTGATTCGGTAGCAATTGTTAAGGTAATCTATTCAATTACTGGGTCGTATCCGCAAATATTGGGGATCAACTTAAACTACCATGATATCCTACTACTTGCTTCTAGTAACAGGGGGTGAGACCACCAAAGTACAGCCACAAAAATGGCAACTCCTAAATAGGCAGGACGGAGAAATTCCTCCCATTGGAGAGATTGACGACCATCAATAATTGCCAGAAAAGGAATAATTGAAGTGCGCTGTTTGACACTTTCAAAGGCTTCCCCATAGCGGTAACTGAGGCGGCGATCGCCATGCCACACACCAAATAAGTGATGCAATACCAAGCCGAGGGAGGTAATCAGAGTAAAACTACTACCTATCCATAGAGTATGGGCAATACACCAAATTATTTGCCCCACCATTTGCGGATGGCGGGTAATACGAATAATTCCGGTCTCGTAAAGATGAACCTGGGGCTTTTGGATGGCAGCAATTTCTAGTAGATTGAAGGTAGCAGGATACAAAAACAAAAACGAAATCGCTGACAACACCCAGACAAAGGTCTGCACTCCAGGCACACCTTTGACTTGCCACAGTTCCCAGCCATCATAACGATGGTTAAAAAAGTAAATAATTAAGATGACTGCTAATGGCAGACTGACTAAAGCAAAAAAAATGCGATAAAGCCTTGTGCCGATGTGTTTTTCTGCCCAAGGACGCAAGGCGGCTCCGCCACTGTGAGCGATCGCAAAAGCTAATTGTAACCCCAGTATGACAAAATGACTGGGAGTCAACCAAGAAATCGGCATAATATACATATACGTAGGTGAAGTAATTTAAAGAAAACTTTGTTCAATACAACCAAATAGCACAAAGTAAACAAAAGGGGACTTTAGTCAAGATGTTGTGCTACTGTCTTTTTCGAGTAAAGCCTTCAAGTTTAAGATGCAATAAATCAGGGCCAGCTAGCAAGCTGTAAACCAATGATTTTTGCCAAAGTTGCTCCTTTCTTGTTCGTGGGTTTAGCCTTATGTCTGACCTTCCTTTCACTTTAGATCAGTTACGTATTCTCAAAGCGATCGCCGTAGAAGGGAGCTTCAAACGCGCCGCTGACAGTCTTTACGTCTCTCAACCGGCTGTGAGTTTACAAGTTCAAAACCTTGAACGCCAGCTGGATGTTCCCTTGTTTGACCGTGGAGGCCGTCGGGCACAATTAACCGAAGCAGGGCATCTACTTCTAAATTACGGTGAGAAAATCCTCAGTCTGTGTCAGGAAACCTGTCGCGCCATTGAGGATCTACAAAATCTCCAAGGCGGAACCTTGATTGTCGGTGCTTCTCAAACCACCGGCACTTATCTTTTGCCGAGAATGATTGGGATGTTTCGGCAAAAATATCCCGATGTCGCCGTACAACTTCACGTCCACTCTACCCGCCGCACTGCTTGGAGTGTCGCTAATGGACAAGTTGATCTCGCCATCATTGGCGGTGAAATTCCAGGGGAGTTGGTAGAATCTTTGCAAATTATTCCCTACGCCGAAGATGAATTGGCACTTATTTTACCTGTCTTTCATCCCTTTGCCAAACTCCAAACAATTCACAGAGAAGACCTTTATAAACTACAATTCATCGCTCTTGATTCTCAATCAACTATTCGCAAGGTCATCGACCAAGTACTCGGCCGCTGCGATATTGACGCCAGGCGTTTTAAAGTCGAAATGGAGTTAAATTCCATTGAAGCAATTAAAAATGCCGTACAGTCTGGTTTGGGAGCTGCTTTTGTCTCTACCTCGGCGATCGCCAAAGAGTTACAAATGGGCGTGCTGCACTGTGCCCCAATTGATGGCGTTATCGTCAAGCGGACACTGTGGCTAATTTTTAATCCCAATCGCTATAGATCCAAAGCAGCAGAAGCCTTTAGTCAAGAAATTTTACCCCATTTTGCTACACCTGAATGGAGCATAGATGTGTTAAAATCATCACCAAAAAACCTAGTAGTAACTACATTGAATACAGTGACACCCAACGCCTCTGACGAAGGCTAGTATTTGTTCATAGTCCTTAGTCAGTAGGCGCACGGTGTCGCCGTGCCCATAAAATCGTCATTAGTTATTCCTATAGGGCTTTTGGCTTCTTGAACTGACAAAGGACACACCAAAACAATGGAAGTTTACTGCACTCGTCCACGTTGCCCGCGCCCACAAAATTTGTTTGCTGATTTAGATGATCAGACGACGCTGAAAACAACACAGCAAAAATACTGCACTAGCTGTGGAATGCCACTCATGTTAGATGGTCGATATGTGCCTACCAAGCTGCTAGGAAGAGGAGGTTTTGGCGCAGCTTTTTTGGCACGCGATCGCCGGATTCCTGGAATGCGTCAATGCGTCGTTAAACAGTTCCAACCTGCAGGAAATTTAACTTCATCTCAACTACAATTGGCGCAACAACTATTTGAGCGAGAGGCAGATACTTTAGCAGAATTAGGTAACGAACACGACCAAATCCCCAACTTATTTGCTTTTTTTCCGGTGACAGTTCCCAGTCTACAACCAGGACAGGAAGACCAGTTTTTTTATTTGGTGCAGGAATATATCAATGGCAAAAATCTAGAGGAAGAATTAATTCAAAAGGGTAGATTCTCTGAAGCAGAAATTTTGGAAGTGCTGCAAGAAATTCTCAAGGTACTCAAGTTTGTCCATGACAAACGCATTATCCACAGAGATATTAAACCCTCTAACATCATGCGTCGTCGTGATGGCAAAATCTTCCTTCTCGATTTTGGTGCAGTTAAACAAGTCACAAACGCCCCTGCTGGTGCTAATGCTTCTTCCACGGGAATTTATTCTCTGGGGTTTGCACCCCCTGAGCAGATGGCTGGAAATCAAGTATTCCCATCTACAGATTTATACGCCTTGGCTGTAACTATTCTGACATTAGTCACAGGTCAGGAAGCAAGTAAGCTATTTGATGCTTATACTAACCAGTGGAACTGGCGAGGAAAAGCCACTGTCAACCCCCATCTGGCTGATATCTTAGACAAGATGCTGCTACCTGCAGCCAATCAACGTTTTCAGTCAGCCCAAGATGTTTTAGATGCTTTAGTAGAAACCAATACACCACAATTCATACCACCTACACAACCTCCAGACCCAACCATTTTTCCCACATCATTACCATCTGGACCAGTTTCTCATCCAGTTGTTTCACCACCCCCAACACCCCCAGCACCCCCACCAACTAAAGCAAATACACCAGCATTTTCTACATTAGAATTATTAACTGGAGCCGCCTTTAGTGGGTTTGAAGGTGCATTGATTGGCATAGCTCTTTTTAGTTTGCTGCATAACCCAACAATTACTCTGGGGATTTCCGCCGTGATTTTGGGGATACTAATTTTTGCTCAAACTAGGCGGTGGATCGAAAGATTTGATTTGTTAATTATTTCAGGACTTACGTTTGCAATTATCTTTTTTCTAAAATTTTTGCAAGCTGGTCTGGGAATTGAGCAAGTCGTTTTTTTAGCAGTTGCAGCCGCATTGGTAACTATTGCGCTTACAGCCCTATTTCGGTTGATTTATAAATTGCTTTCTCTGATTTTGTGAGTCGCAGTTTATAGGTTTTACGGATAAAAATACATTTTTAGCCAATGTGATCCAAGTATCACTTGGCTTTACTTATTACTGGTATTATAAATTTAGTAGTAATTTTATGTGCGGACGTGGCGTTTTTCACCCATTTCGCACCTCAAGTTCTGATGTCTACTATTTTCGCGTGCCTAGGGATTGGGATGATAATTTTACCTATTTAAGTATTTTAAATCATTAATTCCCCGTCTCCCATTTCCACAAGCAGATTTTATCAGTCGAGGGTGCAAAATATGTCTGAAATATAAAATATTGGAGTTTTAGTGTATGAGTTCAAACAAGTTAGTTAAATTCAATAATTATTTTCGGTATTTTGTACAGACAATAGATCCTGTATTAGGTATGCTAGGCATCCTCACTTTTCAAGTATTCGCAGGATTAAATAATTCATTTGGGGCTGGTTTTTTCGTACTTTTAGTTATCGTCCAATTCGCAGCTAGACCGACTAAAAAAATTAGGTATTCATTTAGGAGCTTTAGTATTAAATATCATGATGCACTTGAAATAAAGAAAAAAATTGATGATAAATCTATTGCTCAGTTAACTCTTACAGGAATAGCAATTTGGAACGCAGGAACCGAAAAATTTACGGATAATGATATAAACAACAACCCATTAATAATCGAGTTAGCAAATAGAGAAGAAATCATTGCTGTAGATGTTTTAGATCAGCCAAAAAAAAATAACTCAACAATTAATAGATTTAATTACGACGATAAAAAAGAAGCGTCAAAAGTGCATATTAGTTTTAATAATCTAGCTCCAAATGAAGGAGCAAGCATTCAAATTATTCATACAGGAGATACAAATTCAACAATTAATGTAGTAGATAGTAATGGAGAGAATAATTTAAACGGGTTTGATATCAAAAAAGTAAATTATAGTCAGAGCAGAGCCAGCCTATCCTTCAATCAGAGATCCAAAATAGCTAAAATAGCTCTGGGGTCAGCATTTTTTGCAACTTTAGTGAGTTTTCTACTTGTCTACCGGCTTTATTGGGATTGGGAACAAGCAGGTAATTGGTTGTATTGGGTGAGAATAATTGGATTTAGTTTATATACCTTTTTCGGTAACTTAACTTTTATATTATTCTCGGCGGAATGGTTTGTATATGGGCGTAGAGAAAGGATACCAAAAGAATTTGATAATTTTCACAATCAAGCATCACAGTAGTAAGTCTTATCCGATGATAGGTGTTCTCATTTCTGCATATTTAGATGATTCACAAAACTTTTGACGAGGATTATGCTGCCAACATTTAAGAAACCAGATCGTTTAACTTTGTTCAAAGTAGGAAGTCTTACTTTTTATGGTCTATTGTTGTTATGTTTGCCTAACATAAACAATCTTTCGCCCAGAAAAGCTAGCAGATTATGTCCAAATAATCAAACTTCTCCAAATACCGAGTCAAGTGGTCAGAGTAACGGCATCAGTTTTGGCGAAACTAGCTTCATTCAACCAGAGGGAAATCCATCTTCAGAAAGAAAAGATGGTATATATTTTATAAAAAACAAAAACGATCAATATGCAAAAAAGAAGCTAGAAACTGCGATAAACAATAATCCAAATGACCCAGAGGCACTCATTTTCTTAAATAATATTAATATCAGATTGAACAATGCCAACAGCTACACAATTGCTGTGACTGTGCCGAAGAATCAGCAAATTGCATTAGAGATTTTACGTGGAGTAGCTCAAGCTCAAGATGAAATCAATAAGTCTCCCGACGGAATGAATGGCAAGAAATTAAAAGTAGCTATCGCTGATGACAGTGATAAAAACAAGCCCAAAGAAATCGCCTCAGCCCTAGTGAACAAAGAGGAAGTCTTAGGTGTAGTCGGTCATTTCACTAGCGATGCTACTAAAGAAGCAGGAAGTGTCTATTGCAACAAAAAATTAGTAGCCATTTCTCCCACCAGTACTTCTGTTAAACTTGAAAACCAAATTAACCCCTATATTTTTACTACAGTGCCCAGTGATGCAGTTCAGGCGAGAGCTTTAGCTGAGTATATGGTGAGAACTTTAAAGAAGAAAAAAGCAGTTGTTTTCTACAATTCAGACAGTCATTATAGTCTTCTTCTAAAATCTCAATTGGAAACAGCTATTTCTTTGGAAGGGGGACAAGTATTGAATAAACAAGAAAATCAACAAGCATTTGACGTTAAAAGTATGCCAGGTACTCCACGTACTAGTTTGGATAAGGCAACAGAATTAGGTGCCGAAGTCTTGATTTTAGCCTTGGACACTGACTCCTTCGAGAAAGCAGCGGATTTGGCTCAACAACAGCCAGAATTTACTCTGCTTGGTGGAGATGCTCTTTACAGGAAAAACACTTTGGAATGGAAACAGGCCCCAAATGAAATCGTGGTGGCTGCTCCTTGGCATAAAGAACTTAGCGATAAGACCTTAACCTTTAGCGATAACGCCCAGAAGCTTTGGGGTACTCCAGATGTAAACTGGCGAACTGCTCTCGCTTATGATGCCACACAAGCTTTTATAGAAGCATTGAAAAAAAATCAAAATCCCAATCCCACGAGAGAAGATATAAAAAAAGCTCTTTCAGACAAAGATTTTTCTTCACCTAATGGTGCTTCAGGACCGATTCGATTTTTACCATCAGGCGAACGCAATGCTCCATTCCAACTTGTGAAAGTCTTTCCTAATAAGAATGGTGAAGATAATTTTTGTCCAATACAAAAGCTCAAACAACCTGATAAATGTGATACATGAAAACAAGTAAATCAACTAGGCAGCATTGCTTTTATCTAACTTGTCAACATCGTATCATGTACCGCCCATGTGACTAGGTATGATTGTATGTTAATAGCACAAGACAACTAGGTAAAAAATAAAAAAATATCTATGTCCCAAAAAAACGAAACTAAGGTTTTGCTTTTAGCACTCCTGTTAACAGCGGGAATTGTGGCTGGTGCTGCTTGGTTGTTTGCTCCCAAATTTGGCTTGAATTTTACCACACCCATTTCTGATAAACAGGAAAATGGTAATGAACAAGCTCTCGAAGAACGTATTACTTTTGGTGAGAAAATTTTCACTCCGGGGGAAGCTTCTCCCGCCAAAAAAGAAGGCGTACAGGCCTTAGTTAATAAAAGTTACGACAGAGCGATCGCTAATTTAGAAGCGTCCCTCAAAGTCAAGCGCAATGACCCAGAGGCGCTGATATTTCTCAATAATGCCCGCATTGGCTCGGCAAAAAGCTATACCATTGCTGCATCTGTACCTATGGGTAGTGACCCGAATACCTCGTTAGAAATTTTACGGGGTATCGCTCAAGCCCAAAATGAAATTAATACCTCTGGGGGGATTGGGGGAGTGCGCTTGAAGGTGGCGATCGCTAATGATGAAAGTAACCCAGAAATTGCCCAACAAATTGCCACTGTCTTAGTTAATAATCCAGAAGTATTAGGTGTAGTTGGTCCTTCTGGTAGTGATGTTACCTTAAAAGCAGGTAAGGTCTATGATTCTCGACAACTTGTAGCTATTACTCCTACTAGTAGCTCTGTTAAAATTAGCAACTTTAGCCGCTACATTTTCCGCACGGTTCCTAGCGATTTCATGGCTGCTCGAACCCTAGCTAATTATATGGTGAAAACTTTGCAGAAAAAAAATGCAGCGGTTTTCTTTAATTCCCAGAGTAATTATAGTCAGTCTCTCAAATCAGAATTTGTTTCATCTGTCTCCCTGGAAGGTGGACAAGTATCCAGCGAATTTGATTTGTCTAAGTCAGATTTTAGTGCAGCTAAAAGTATAGAACAAGCTACTAAACAAGGCGCAGAAGTCTTAATGTTAGCGCCAGATACTGACAATCTAGACAAAGCCCTACAAGTAGTTCAAGTTAACCAGAAAAAGTTAACACTTCTAGGGGGAGATACTATTTACACTCTCAAAACTTTAGAAATTGGTAGACAGCAAGCTACGGGAATGATAGTAGCAGTTCCTTGGCATATTGATGCTGATCCCAAGTCAGATTTTCCCCAAAAATCGCGGCAATTATGGGGTGCTGATGTCAACTGGCGCACTGCTTTATCCTATGATGCTACACGCGCTTTGATCGCCGCATTAGCACGCAATCCGACGCGATTAGGAGTACAACAAATTCTTTCTTCCTCGGATTTTTCCACCACTGGGGCTTCTGGCACAATTCGTTTTTTACCATCAGGCGATCGCAACGCCCCAGTCCAACTTGTCAACATCGTTCCCGGTTCTCGTTCTGGTACTGGCTATGACTTTGTACCCCTACCAGCAACTGTAATCAAAAATTAAAATTTAACCCATCATTAACCACAAGGGATGTTCAAAATGTGACATTGTGTGTATCGGCAAAAGTCAAAACAACAACTATGTCACAAAAAAATGGGACTAATGAAATAGCGGTTTTGGTTCTATCCTTGAGTATCACACTGGGGCTGGTGGGTGGAATGTTTTGGTTGTTGGCGCACAACTCTAATGTGATCAATAGTAAAAATTCCCCTGACCAAAGCGCACAGTCGAATGGTGACAGTTTTGCCCAAGTGTCAAACGTGCCCTCCGGATTATTTACCTATGGCGGTAGTACGACTTGGGCGCCCATCCGTAGAGAAGTAGACTCAGAAATACAAAAGGCTTGGCCTAGCTTTCGGCTGCGTTATACTGATCCCATTACAGATCCCCCTGGTTCTGGTTCGGGGATTAAAATGTTGTTGAATGACCAGTTGGTTTTTTCCCAGTCGTCTCGCTCGATTAAAGATGAGGAATACCAGAAGGCGCAACAACGGGGGTTTACATTGAAACAAATTCCTGTGGCAATTGATGGTATTGCGATCGCCGTTAACCTCAATCTCGAAATTCCTGGTTTAACCCTTGCCCAACTAAAAGATATTTATACTGGCAGGGTAACTAATTGGCAACAGGTTGGTGGTCCAAGTTTGCCTATTATACCATACTCTCGCCGCTTGGAAGATGGCGGGACTATCGAATTTTTCCATGAGTATATTTTGGAGAAAGAAAATTTTGGTGTCAATGTCCAATTTATCCCCACGACAACCGAAGCCTTAAGAGAAGTGCATAAAAATCCAGGGAGTATTTACTATGCCTCAGCCCCGGAAATAGTCGGACAATGTGGTGTGAAGCCTTTACCCTTGGGGCGTCAATCTGACCAATTTGTTCCCCCCTACAAGGAGCCTTTTATCCCCCCAGAAAACTGTCCGCAACAGCGCAACCAAGTAAATGCAACCGCGTTTCAACAAGGTAATTACCCCATCACCAGACAGTTATTTGTAATTGTTAAACAAAACGGACAAATCGATCAACAAGCAGGGGAAGCCTACGCTAACTTGCTGCTTACCCCTGTTGGTCAAGAATTAATTACTAAAGCCGGATTTGTCAAAATTCGGTAGTCAAATATCCGCACTCCAACTACACTCTCTACAATTAAACAGTTTTATTTAACCCACATTTGGGGTAATTTTACTATGTCTCAAAAAAATGAAATACCTGTTCTGGTTTTATCCTTTTTGATCACAGGTGGGTTGATAGCTGGCGGCTTTTGGTGGTTCACCAACAAGTCTGGTTTTAGCCCCAATCAAATTATCGGCTCCCAGCCGGCAAATCCTAATTCTGGCAGTACTAATCCGCCCATAGCTCCACCAGGACAAACTAGCGGTACAAATTTCGCTTCTGTACAAAATGTCCCTACAGGATTATTTAACTACGGAGGCAGCACATCTTGGGCACCGATTCGATTGGTAGTTGACCAAGCAATTCAAACGGCGCGACCAGAGTTTCGGCTGCGTTATCTAGAACCTAACGGTGAAACTCCTGGTTCTAATTCAGGGATCAAGTCCCTCATCGACGGTCAATTAGCCTTTGTCCAGTCCTCACGACCACTTCTGGATCAGGAATTGGCTCGTGCCAAGCAGCGGGGATTTGAACTCAAACAAATTCCCATAGCTATTGATGGATTGGCGGTAGCAGTTAACCCCAACCTCAATATACCAGGATTGACAATAGACCAACTTAAGTCAATTTATGCAGGCAAGATTAACAATTGGAGCTTGGTCGGCGGTCCCAATCTCCCGATTAAGCCTTATTCTCGCCGTACCACTGATGGCGGCACGGTAGAACTGTTTATGCAAGACATCTTGGGTGGTCAACCTTTCGGCCCCAATGTGGAGTTTGTCTCCACGACCACCCAAGCCTTACAAAAATTGGCTGGTAGTCCTGGTGGTATTTACTACGCTTCAGCCCCAGAGGTGGTTCCTCAATGCTCAATCAAACCCTTGCCGTTGGGGCGGACGTCAGGCGAATACATTGCTCCCTACCAAGAACCTTTAGTCCTCCCGAATGACTGTCCTGGTAAACGCAACAAATTAAACATTGAGGCTTTCCAATCAGGAAAGTACCCGATTACCCGCAATCTGTTTGTGGTGGTCAAGCAAAATGGTCAAACCGAGCAGCAAGCAGGTGTTGCTTATGGCGATTTACTGCTGACTCAACAGGGACAGGAACTGATTAGCCAAACTGGATTTGTCAAAATACGGTGACATTTGCAATTAGACCAAGGCAGAGCGGCGGCTTCTGCCTTAGACCAATGGACAGTTTGACGCCAGTTGTTTTAAGTCGGCAGAGTGGATGGTAATCACTACCTTCCCAAGAAACTGACTCCTGAAGTCGAAAAACCTACCCATATTAGTGTCCTCCCAAAGGGCGGCTATTCGTCAGAGATCAGAACCGCGTTTTAGCCGGCTCGATTAATCGACTCTGCTGGCAAGCAAATGAGATTATCCCCTTGGGTGAGGATTAAGCCACGTTGACGCAATTTACCCATCAAGCGGGTGACGGTGACACGAGTCGAACCAATCGCGCTGCCAATTTGGGCATGGGTGAGCGGGAAGGGTAGACAATAGCCACGAATCACATCGGGATCGGTATCACTCATCGCCGGCTCCCCATATTCCTCAATCAACAAGGTGAGAAATCCTAAGAGTCGGTCAATTGTGCGCCGTTGTCCCAAGGCACTTAGCCACAGCAATTTGCGCTGGTGCTGATACCTAAAAGCATCCATAACTTCCCGGCGGAAGTGAGGCCAGTTGTCTAAGTCGTGCCAGTACATCCACAGCACTGCAGTTTGATCTACATGGGCATAGGCCTGGAGTGTGAATGGTGACTGGGCAACAATTTCAAACGGTTGTCCTGCTCCTACAAAGCCCAAGAAAGCTTCTTCAGGAGTTCTGTTGATTCGTCGAGATGTGAGTTGACTGGCAGTAGCACTCACTTGGGCGGTTCCCACCATGCGGATCGCACCCCTTTGCACTAAATACAGCAATCCAGGTCGAGCTGGAATGCGTTCATCTTTGCTAAAGGTGCGGCAGCGGTAGTGTTCTTGTGCCCAGTCAAGAATTCGTTGCCAAGTCAGAAAAGGGCGTGATGCCTCAGAAAAGGAAGATGGAGATTGCATAGGTAACAAAGAGCGTTCGGCTGAAGACAAAGACGTGATAAAAGGGTGCAAGGAGTGTCTTTGTGTTGGCGATGTAGGCATAACGCCTAAGCGCCTGCCATCCAAAGCGTAGAAAGCAAATTTGCTGTCTACTCTTTTGTTATACTTCTTACTGTACAATGATGGTAGTAAAGTTTACTCATTATTCATCGATTATTCATCAAATTTTATGGATTTCTCATTTTTCTCTATTTAGATTAAAGTTCTCTCTTTAGATAGATGACATAAAATCGATAAATATACATAACTGAGTTCTCTCCGAATTACTACGTGCATCATAGACTACTAGTTAGCAAGTACATAGCCATCAAGCAGTTATTATACAGTTATATGTTGAGTTGCATAAGTATTCATACTCAACAAACAAAGATTATACGCATAAAAGCCACCAAAAGTCCTCTGTATAAAGGTAGAGATCATAGTAAAATCATATATATTTCAGGTGTAGCCCTACAGCTATCAAAATCTCAGAATCCAGAAGCGATGGATCTGGCTCAGGCGATCGCCTCGCAATTATTAGCAGTCTGCGGGGACGTTTTTCATATCCAAATAGTTCCCCCTGGCTGGATTCATTTAGAATTAACTCACCCTGTGTTAGCGGCTTGGTTGCAAAATCTTGCCCTTGGGGGATTGGGAGAGAGGGGGAATGGGGAGAGGTCCCAAGAAATCGCAATTCAAAAGACAAAATCTCAAATTCACAATTCTTATAGTTTGTTTCCTATACAATATGCTCATGCACGCTGTTGCTCTCTATTGCGACTAGCAGATCGAGAGGGGTTGATTCAACTGAGGGAATCAGGACAGCAGCGACCACTGGAAGGTTCTCTAATCGGCGTTAGGAGTCTAATTTCCCCTGACCCGATACCGTGGCTCAATAGTGAAGAGAAACTGCGTCTAAATGACCCAGCAGAGGGTGATCTGATTTTTTCTTTAGTCCAAGTTGTAGATGACTTGGAGTGTGATTCTGTTGGCGATGGTGTGAAGTGGGAAAAAATCGCCTTGGATTTGAGCCAAACCTTTGAAGCTTTCTACTGCAAATGCCGTATTTGGGGCGAGGTGAAAATTACCTCACAAGAGTTAGCCCAAGCTAGACTGGGACTAGTCATGGCTACTCAGTCTGTGTTCAGGTTTTTGCTAGAAGAAAAATTGGGCGTTATTGCCCCCCTGGAGTTATAATTACTCCCTTGCCAGTAATTCGTAATTCATACTTGGGTTTGAGTCCCCGGTCCCCAGTCCCCTCTCTGACAAAGAAAATAAAAAGTTTCATAATACCTATTGACACAATCAAACACCTTGGCTACACTATCAGGTGTGTGAGGAGCGAACCAGCAAGGGCACCGAGACGAAACACGGCCAGTCGTCGGTGCCCTTTCTGATTTTTGTTTTTATTGATCGAGCGTAAAACCCCATCCCTTTATGGGTGGGGATGTAAGTGAGCCAGAGTCTCTGGTACAATACGAATATCTACTTGAGACATGACATTTCTTGACCGCAACACTAGTTGTTGAAAAATCAGAAAAAGTGGTTTGTCCGTGACGGTAGAAATCAACTGAATCTATATTCACAAAGTGAAATGGATTGAACGCACCCCATCTAAATCAAAGATTATAGATGGGGATTCGTGCGCTAAGAAGCTGTAATACTTCTTGAGCGTTACCAGGGTTACTGGCGTTCTCAGTGTGTCGTTAGAACTTTCGCTGACGGACACCCTAGTAAAAAGTATTATTAATATAATGACTTTTTACTCGTTATAAATAATTAGTGAAATTGGTCTATGTCTCCGGCCGTAAAGCTTTTACAGTACCGCAAAAACTAATTACTAGAATGATAGCATGAAAGAATAATTGTTGCTGCGCGTTTTATACTGGTTTCGCTTACCCCACCTAAAATGTAGATATTTTTATAGTATTTTTAGGTGGGGACTGCGCGAAACATTTTTGTTCAAATTATTCTCCCTACAAACAGTTCGGATGTGCCGGGGAGACAGGGTACAGTCAATTACCCGTATGTTTCAACCGATTATTTCGGTTAGTTACAAGCCAAATCCCCTTGTGGGTGTGGCGGTTGACTGGTGGATTGTTTGAAAGAATAGCCGAAAAATAATTCGTAATTTGTAATTAAAGAAAGAGTGTTTAAAAGAGTTTTTGGCGTCGTTGAATGAGCTTCGGGGGCGCAAGGCCTTGCGCCCCTACGTGCAATCGTTCTCACATAGCCGATAACCTAGCTTTCATAAAACGATGGGGTTTTAGGCTCCAACAATAAATTTGTCAATTGCCACAGCAGCTCCGTCTTCCTCTACAGTGGGAGCTACCCAGTGGGCGATCGCTTGAACTGGTGCTGGTGCATTGCCCATTGCAACACCAATACCAGCATACTGCAGCATTTCTACATCGTTGAAATTATCGCCAATGGTCATAACGTTGGCGCTTTGTAATCCCAGCAGTTCTTCAGCTAGGTAACGCACAGCAGCACCCTTGTTTACAGCGGCGTTAGTCGCTTCTAAGTAGGTCGGAGTCGATGTAGTGAGGTAAAGTTCATTTGGTGTATATTGGCGGCGCAAATCGACCAATAACTCGTTGATGAGATTTGTGTCGTCGCACAAAGCCAAAATTTTGGTAGGTTCATTGGTTAAGACTTGGCGCAAATCACCTACGGGAATGACGGGAATATGGGAACGTTTGACATACATTTTGGTGTCTTGGGTTAATTCTGGGACGTAGAGCTGGTCATTGATGTACAAATGAATAGAGACGAGGGATTGCAATTGCGGCTGTTCAAAATAGTCTAGTAGCTCGTGGGCAATTTCTCGAGAAAGAGCCAAATGGCGATGAACTTTCTGGGTAGCTGGGTCTTGAATCCAGGCTCCTTGATATGCTGCTAATGGTAAAGTAGAGTTGATATCTTGGTGAAAGCGCAAGGCGGAACGATACATCCGTCCAGTGGCGATCGCTACTTGAATTCCTCTTGCTTGCGCTGCAGCGATCGCTTGCTTTACAGGTGCGCTAATTGTGTTAGAGTGCCCCGATATTGTGCCATCTATATCTAGAACCAGTAATTTAATCTCTTGTGCAGCCACAGAAACTTTGTGCATAAATTCCCCAGTTTTCTACTCACTCAATATCTTGCACTATTCTCGACAACCTTGAAAATAGGGACTGGGATTTGGGAAAGTTGTTTTTCCTGCTTGGTTGTGGGATTTGAGCGTGAATGACTAGCTGGAAAAATGTTCTGGGCTTTAGCGCTTTTAATTAATGGAGCGCTAAAGCGCAACTACAAACAGCCCAACAAAATTATTGCAGTTGCAAAAAAACCCGGATTTGTAGAGCCTCCGGGTTTATATTTGTAAAGCTATCCATCACAATCAACTTAAAATAACAGTCGGTTTTAGCAGTTGAAATTTGATAGACTAACTGGGGCAAATATTTGATATTATTCAATAATGCACTAAATTAATAGCCAGTTAATCTGTATAATGGGCAAAATCACCCATTATACAAACTCTACACATTAGAATTAGATGTTTTGAGCCAGCTTTTTTTGGTTTTTGACATCAGACCAAAACCGGCAATTAAACCAACTCCAAGTAGAGCAGAGGGTTCAGGTACGGATTTAGCATCGTAGTTGTATGTGAGGGTGACACCTGCTTTGGCATATGTCTCGATACTTGTAGCAAGTTTAAGATTTCCCCCTCCGAGAAAGCCGGATTGGGCATTTGCTATGAAAGTAAAATTTGGGTTTTCTTTACCAATAAAATACTGCAAGAATTCATCTTCAGTGAATTCTTTTGTACGTTTGATACTAGCTGTAAGTCCAGCAAGTTCCTTTGTTTCACGTCCAGCGAGAGTGTAGTTGTAAATTTCTGTCGGATTGATCTCGAACCGCTCCACATTCTTTGGTAGTTGCAATTTTAGCAGACCAGAAAGAATTACTTTCACGTCAGTACTATTCGCTTCCTTGTTTGTAACCTGTGCATTTCCCTTCAAGTCGCTGCTAAAATCTATAGTGACACTCTTGAGCTTGCCTAGAGTTGAGTCGAACTTTTTAAAGCTGATGGTATCATTGATATCGGTCGCAACATAACCACCGTCCAATATTTTTGTATCTGGATTTTTCGGTTTGTACTCAACAGATTGTGTGAATGTACCTGCATTAGCAGCGCCTGCGGTGGTGACAATTACTGCTAAAGTTGTAGCGGCGGCTAGAGTTGTGAAAAGTTTGCTTGCCATAGTAATCTTGTGTCGGAAAAAAGTGTTTGTTAGATTGCTCCTTTATTTCTAACTCTGATGGTTTAGTTGTAGGCTTGATACATCTACCGAAATTTCTATAAAGCTTGAATGAGGATATTTGCCCAAAAACCAGCGGTTGGGCGATTTCCTATAAATTTATTGTAAGGAAGATGAGATTAAATAGTACCAGCTTTTAGATTAGCAAACTAGTTTTTCTGGGTCTTCAGAGTGTTTACTTAAATTTTATTAATACGGGTTATCTATAAAAATGCACTATATAGTGGTTTAAAATAGGCCAAAGCATAGCCTGTGCTAGGTTTAGAAGAATCTTGTGTCTATCATCGCGTATTCACTTAATGGAGAAAAAATAAATTTACATCCTGGAAGGATAGATCTAAGCACTGTTGTTTTATACTACGGAGTTGGTGGTTGAATGTCTGGACTTGTCCAGCTTTTATGTAGCAGTAATTCCTATAAAATAAAGCTATGTCGCAAACTTCTGATTCTCCAACAGCAACACGCCCTACGTTCATCCTGGTAGATGGACACTCGCTGGCTTTTCGTTCATACTTCGCTCTGGCCAAAGCACGAGATGGTGGACTGAGGACAAAGACTGGTATTCCTACAAATGTATGCTTTGGCTTTCTCAAGTCGCTGATAGACCTAATGGCTACAGAACAGCCCCAAGCAATGGCTGTAGCCTTTGATTTAGGCTTACCAACTTTCCGCCACGAAGCTGATGATACTTATAAAGCTGATCGTCCAGAAACACCTGAAGACTTTATTGCTGATTTAAAAAATCTGCAGGAGTTACTCGCAGGCTTCAATTTGCCAATTTTTACGGCTCCTGGTTATGAGGCTGATGATGTTTTAGGAACCTTAGCCCAAAAAGCCACTGCTGCTGGGTATAGAGTGAAAATTTTAACAGGCGATCGCGATTTATTTCAACTGATCGACATTGATAAGGAAATCACTGTTCTCTATTTTAGTCCAGATTCTCTGAAACGTTCCACAAATAGCATTACTGAATTTCGAGCAGAACAAGTTAAAGAAAAATTAGGCATTCTCCCTTCGCAAATTGTCGATTTTAAAGCCCTTTGCGGTGATAAATCAGATAATATTCCTGGAGTTAAAGGAATTGGTGAAAAGACGGCTGTGCAGCTAATAAATACCTACGGTTCTTTATTTGGGATTTATGCTGCATTGCGTGAAATTCCAGGCGCAATTCAGAAAAAACTGTCTGTAGGTAGAGAAGATGCTGAAAAATCTCGCTACTTAGCAAGTATAGTTGTTGATGTGCCGCTAGAAGTTAATTTAGAAGCTTGCAAATTAACAGGTTTTGATACTAACGTCCTGATACCAGTTTTAGAAAGATTAGAATTAAAGTTATTTTTAGGAAAACTCAAAGAAATACAGCAACGGTTTGGTGGCAAAGTTGAAGAAACGCCAGGGACAGAAACAGCAGAAAAACCCAGTATTCAGAACTTAGAACTCAGCAGTGATCAAGATGATGATGTCTGGTTTTTTAGTCCTGGTGATACCTCAGCAGTTACCCAAAAACCTGATTCTCCAATTCAACCACGGATCATCAATACCCAAGCGCAACTAACTGATTTGGTTAATCTTTTACAAGGATTTACCAACCCAGAGACACCCGTTGCTTGGGATACGGAAACCACTGATTTAGAACCACGGGACGCCGCTTTAGTGGGAATTGGTTGCTGCTGGGGAAATCAGCCAGATGAAGTAGCCTATATTCCCCTTGGTCACAAAATAGGGGAGAATCTAAATTTAGAGTTTGCCTTAGAAACACTACGTCCAATTTTAGAAAGTGCGGATTATCCAAAAGCTTTGCAAAATGCCAAGTTTGACCGCTTAATTCTGAGGTGTCAAGGCATTAATTTGGCGGGAGTGGTTTTTGATTCTATGCTGGCTAGTTACCTGCTAAATCCAGATGCTAGCCATAACTTAAGTGATTTGGCGCTGCGTTACTTGGGTTTGAAGGCAAAAAGTTATTTAGATTTAGTTCCTAAAGGCAAAACCATTGCTGATTTAGACATTCCTATTGTAGCAGATTACTGCGGTATGGATGTTTATTCTACATTTGGTTTGGTGGCAAAATTGCGTGAGGAACTAGAAAAGATTCCCACTTTATATAAGCTATTGCTGGAAGTAGAACAGCCGCTAGAAGCAGTTTTAGCGGAAATGGAATACCTAGGAATTCGCATTAATTCAGCTTATCTGCAAGAACTTTCGCAGCAGTTAGAAATAGATTTAGCCAGGTTAGAGGAGCAGGCTACTGGGATAGCTGGGGAAAAATTCAATTTGGGTTCTCCCAAACAATTGAGCTTGATATTGTTTGAAAAATTGGGTTTAAGCACTAAGTATTCGCGAAAAATTCAAACTGGTTACTCTACAGATGCAGCCACTTTAGAAAAACTGCAAGAAGTTGATACAACTGGTTTTGTTGATGCCATTATTGAGTACCGCACCCTAGCGAAATTGAAGTCTACTTATGTAGATGCATTACCTGAATTAGTGCGTCTGGATACTCAGCGAGTGCATACTGATTTTAACCAAACAGCGACCTCAACAGGTAGATTATCTTCTTCTAATCCAAATTTACAAAATATTCCTATTCGCACAGCTTTTAGTCGCCAAATTCGTAAGGCGTTTTTACCAGAACCTGGCTGGTTAATGGTGGCTGCTGATTACTCACAAATTGAATTAAGGATTTTGGCTCATTTGAGTCAAGAGCCAGTATTAGTGAAAGCTTACCAAGAAAATGAAGATATTCACACTGTCACAGCGCGTTTGGTGTTTGAAAAAGAAGATATCACAGCAGATGAACGGCGGTTAGCAAAAACTATAAACTTTGGCGTTATTTATGGAATGGGAAGTTTAAAATTTGCCCGTTCCACTGGTGTAAACAAAGAAAATGCGAATGAATTTATTAAGCGGTTTAACAGTCGTTATTCCCAGGTTTTTGAATATTTAGAAGGAGTAAAAAAACAAGCAATAGCTCAAGGTTATGTAGAAACAATTCTCGGTCGTCGTCGTTATTTAGAGTTTACAAATAACAGTCTACGCAAATTAAAAGGTAGTAATCCAGAAGATATTGATTTGACCACATTAAAGAATTTGGGTGCTTACGATGCGGGTTTACTTCGTTCCGCTGCTAATGCACCAATTCAAGGTTCTAGCGCCGATATTATCAAAATAGCAATGGTGAGAATGCATGAGATTTTAAGTAAATATCAGGCGCAGTTGTTGTTACAAGTTCACGATGAATTGGTATTTGAAGTTCCCCACCAAGAGTGGGAAGAATTGCAACCGCAAATTAAATCGGTGATGGAAGATGCTGTAAAATTAAGTGTTCCCTTAGTGGTGGATGTGCGTGCGGGTGAGAATTGGATGGAAACAAAGTGATGATTGATCATGATCGCTTGTTTAAGGAACTCCTCTCCACTTTTTTTGTGGAGTTCCTTGAATTATTTTTGCCAGAAGTCCTGGTTTATTTAGAACGGGATTCTATCGAGTTTTTAGACAAAGAAGTTTTTACTGATGTCACTGCTGGAGTACGTTACGAGGCTGATTTAATTGTTAAAGTCAAATTTCGTGGACAAGATACTTGTTTTCTGATTCATGTAGAGAACCAATCGTATAAACAGCAAGACTTTGACAAGCGGATGTTTCGTTACTTTTCTCGTTTGTATGAAAAATTTGATTTACCTGTGTATCCGGTGGTTTTATTTTCTTACGATTATCCCAAAACCCCAGAACCAAATTCACATCAAATAGTATTTCCCAATAAAGTAGTTTTGCAGTTTAACTATGATGTCATTCAATTAAATCGCCTGAATTGGCGAGATTTTGTGCGTCAACAAAATCCGGTAGCTAGTGCATTAATGGCAAAAATGAATATTGCACCAGCAGAACGCCGCCAAGTAAAGTTGGAATGCTTGCGTCTGCTAGCAACATTGCGATTAGATCCAGCACGGATGCGGTTGATTTCTGGGTTTATTGATACTTATTTGCGCCTGAATGCGGAAGAGCAACGGCTGTTAAAAGCTGATCTTGTTACCATAGAACCAAGAGAACAGGAGGTAGTTATGCAAATCGTTACCAGTTGGATGGAAGAAGGAATTGAACAGGGAATTGAACAGGGAATTGAACAGGGAATTGAACAGGGAATTGAACAGGGAAAGGAACTAGCAACGCTATCCCTAGTTATGCGCCAACTTCCTCGGCGAGTTGGTTCGCTAACCCCTGGGTTAGAACAGCGTGTTCAGCAGTTATCGTTGACACAGTTAGAAGATTTGGCTGTAGCGCTGCTAGATTTCTCTTCTGTAAGAGATTTAGAAGCTTGGTTAGAGCAGACAGCAGGAACTTTGGATATGAGCGAGCAATCGTGAGTGATAAAATATCCTATTTAGCCAGGATTTACCATGCTAAATCTTCTGGTGTATTACAGTTAAACAGCATTTGGGGTTCTGGTAAGGGTAAAACTTGCACAGTATGTTCTCTCAGCCATGACTGAAATGATCGCCCCCCTTGATTGACAAAATCCAACAATTCTGGTAATGAGCGACGGCGATAAAAACCACACAAAGGTTCCCATCCTTTAGCATGATGAGCCAAAGCGGCGATCGCTTGATCAGGGACAGTATCGAGTCCATCAGCCCATGCTTGTAACACCTCAACGCGCAATCTAGGTAAATCACAAGCTAACAGCAGCACCCAATCTGTTTGTACTTGCGCCAGTCCTTGGGAAAACCCTACCAGTGGGCCGTGGGGAGGTGGGGAGGTGGGGAGATTGGGTAAAGGTTGTTCTTGGATGAAGTGACAATTAGGTAAAAGCAAGTGTTGATAGCGTTCTGGCCAGGGAGTGACTATATAGACTCTATCAGCACACTGTTGTGCAATCCCACAAACACGCTGTAACAACGGTATCCCTTGAATGGGAATCAGGGCTTTATCCTGACCCATACGAGAACTTTTACCGCCTGCTAAAACAATAGCGGTTAATTTGTCAGTTGTGATTTGTGATTTGTCATTTGTCATTTGTCATTTGTCAATCAACCATCAACCTTTTATTTGGGAGGCTTCGCTTATTGTTACGTACCTATCCATAGTTTTACGCGATTTACATCAGCCGCATCTTAGGAAATCCTAGGTATTGTGTCAACAGTAATCAACCCCGATTCTGACTTTGCTGCACTTGCTGTAGCAAATGTTCTACACTTGTTGCTGGAGCTAGACATTTCAAACCTTGGCAGACTAAGCCGATACTATCTTCTGGTAAATCTGAGACTAGGGCAAACGTTGCTGTCGGCAAATATTGGGGAATGAGTGTGTTAATCTGCTCAGTTGTGGTACGAATTAAGGTAGAATTGCGATACCAATCCAAAGCTGTAAACAAACCTGGACAAGCTTGGGGAGCGCGACCCATGACACTTTTAAAAGCTTTCAAACCTTGTTCAGCTAAATCTAGATAATGTAAATTATCAGTCAGCAAGGCAAGACGGACAAGATTGGCGATCGCTACTCCATTGGCTGAGGGTGTGGCATTATCTGTATAACTGCGTTCCCTGACGATTAAATCTTGACTAGCGTCACTTGATGCGTTATAGTATCCACCTAATTCTATACTCCAGAGAAATTCGTTAAATTCGTCTTGGAGAGCGCAGGCGCAGCTCACCGCAGGTATCGCCTTTTCTAACCAAGATGAGTGGTGATTGCCCAGAGCAAGAGTTGCTTGGTGTAAATCTAGCAGTGCTTTAATAAAAAAGGCGTAGTCTTCGGATTGAGCTAATAAGGTCGGTTGATTTTCGTAATTGAGTCTTTGGAACCGCCCATTGACAAACTGATTATTTAAGATGAAATTTGCAGCTTTAGCGGCTATTTCGAGATATAATGGTTGTTGAAATACACTAGCAGCCCTTGCCAAGCCGGAAATCATCAAACTATTCCAGGCGACAATCATCTTTGTATCTGTCACCGAAGGAATGCGACCAGGCCAATTGATGGTTTTGGCTTCTTCGTTATTTCGGGCTGGGGGAAAAGTATCAAGTAATTCTGGTGTTGTACCATAACGAGCCGCAAACAACTTACCCAGAGCCGTTTCTACGTTTTCACTTAGTTCTCCGCAATGCAGCCTTTGCAACACATTCTTACCTTCAAAGTTGCCATTAGGAGTGATTGTAAACTGCTGTTGTAATTCTGTGAGTTCGTTTTGGGTGAGTAATTGCTGAAGTTCGCTGTAAGTAAAGACGTAAAACGCTCCTTCCTCCGGTTCTGCGGCTGTGGGGTTGATGAAGCTATCAGCATCACAAGATGCATAAAAGTAACCTTCAGGAGCGGTCATTTCTCGCTGGAGCCATTTTACCGTTTTGGCGATCGCCCGTGCAAAAGCCGGTTCTTGTACTCCCGCACTCCATAAATTCGCGAGATACTCAACAATTTGACCATTGTCGTAGAGCATCTTTTCAAAGTGGGGTACTGTCCAAGTGGGGTCAACGGTGTAGCGGTGAAAGCCTCCACCCACATGATCATAAATACCACCCAAAGCTAAATCTAGTCCTCGGTGGGTAACAACTTGCTTACCATCATACTGAGATGGAAAGTTAAACCGAGTTAAGCGCAGGGATAATTCCGCATAGGGAATCATCGGAAAACTATTGCCGGATTGATTAGGAGTTATGATGCGTGTACTGGTTTCCCAACCTTGGCGGAGTAATTGATTTTCTTGTATATCTTGATTAGTGGCATCTGTCAATACCGCAGAACTGAGGAGAGATTCAATAATTACGGCTTTGCGTTGACGCAAATCCTCAACTTCTGTATCATAGTAGCGGCGAATAGCTTGCAGGACTTGCAAAAAGCCAGGACGACCGTAGCGCGGCTCTACAGGAAAGTAAGTCCCAGCATAAAACGGCACTAAATCATCAGGGGAGAGAAAGATATTTAAAGGCCAACCTCCTTGACCACTCATCATCTGCAAAGCCTGCATATAGATGCTATCGAGGTCTGGTCTTTCTTCCCTGTCTACCTTGATGGGTAGAAAATTGCTATTCATGTATTCGGCGATCGCCAGGTCAGAAAAAGCCTCTCCTTCCATCACAGTACACCAGTGGCAACTAGAGTAACCTATAGAGAGAAAGATTGGTTTATTTTGTCCCCTTGCAGTTGTGATAGCTGCATCAGACCACGGCCACCAATCAATAGGATTTTCGGCGTGTTTTCGCAGGTAGAGACTCTTAGCTTCGACAAGGCGATTAGTCATGAGCAGATGAAAATAGTTGCCTTCTATCTTCAGTGTACCTTCTTATGGTGTTCAACGAAACGCCAACAGCTATATAGGCTGGAAAAATCTTTCGTAGGGCTGGTGTAAGGGGACAAATGACCAATGACCAATGACCATACTTATTGTTACCGCAAAGTGGGCAACAGGGAGCTAGCAATGGGTGTTTGCATTTCTGGTAAAGATGTTGCAGCTTTGGTCTGTACTTTAGTATTTGGGCTAAGTCCTGCTATTAGGTAAAGCAAGAAGGTGATGATAGCGGCTTGGAGAAGTTTTTCCTGCATGGCATTATATCGCTTGTTCGCATATTAATTAGGACTAGTTACTCTAACTACACCCCGTATTATCGATTTACCGGAATTGCGAAAAATATCCGGATAATTGCTCAAAAGTATGCTTAATAAATGTTTAAAAAGTTACCGATGTCTGACAATGGGTGCCAAGCTATAGGTAAAATAGTCAAAAAAGTTAAATCATGCTTGATATCTGGGAACAATAAGTTGGTCGCAGCTTAGGTAAACCAGATAACAAAACTTATGCTTGAAAATACTGAAATAATCAATCCCTCCATTGAGCAGCTGGTGAGGGAGATTGTAGCGGTTAATCACGCTTGGAAAGTGGCTTGTGAACTTTTTGGTGACAGTTCTCCCCTATCCACCTCATCAAGAGATTTAAAAACCTGTTTGCAACTGCGGTTGTTAAGAAACTATGCGCCAGAACAGGTTTATTTAATTGAGGATCAAAACGCAGAAGGCGAGAGGCTTTACAGTTTATACCTGCGAGAACCTGTACACAACCGCCAGTATGCAGAACATCTCCCGGTACGGGTAGCACAAGATGTTCTGACGTCTGAAGAATTAAAGCAATTTGAACATAAATAGAAAATAGGGGTGCTGTATGGGAATAGCAAAAATTTGGGACATTATTTGGGATAATGAACCTTTTCACTGGGCTACTGTCATTGTATTCGGACTGGCAATCATTGTAGAGTTTTTCACAGTATGGCAATATTGGCACTCAGATTGTGGTCAAACTGCAGCCGCAATTAAATTTTTGAGTGATTACCACAAAGGTAGAACAAAAACACTTAAAGATAAAGAAAAATATCGTCCCTGGTTAAAGAAGCATTTAGGAACCGATGATCCAAGCAAATTCAGAAAGCAGGATGACAAATTTCTACTAATAAATTATCCAAGTGTTTTAGCTCGTCCCATACCGCGTAGTTCTCTACGCTTTGTGACTACTTTGTGTACTGCTATTGGTGTTTTGGGAACATTTTATGGTATCCAAGACGGATTACAAGGAATCAACCTATCTACACAAGATTCCAAACAACTAATGGCTTCTAGTACAAACCTACTATCTGGGATGAAAACAGCTTTTTCAACTTCTTTGATGGGGCTTGGTTCTGGTAGCTTGTTCACTTTGGTTTTGTTCGGAAGCGATGTATTTCGACAGAAACGGCGTGATAGTTTACGTCAGAGTTTGAACAAGATCGCAACGTTAGAAACAACAGATAATGCTAATGGTGAGGTAGTTGCAGCACTTAGCCGTGTATCTAATAAATTGACAGGTCTAAATAAGCTAAGTTCTGAAGCTATTGGTCAAGCCGTAGGTAACAGCATAGCAGAACAGTTTGCAGGTTTAAACCAATTGTCAGCCAATGCTATTGGTCAAGCTGTAGGAGAGCAAGTGCGATCAGCTATATTACCAGCTTTGCAAGCAATTTTTAGAGAACAGCAACAACTTCGACAACTCCAAGAAAATCAGGGACAGAAAGTTTTAGAAGAACTGATTCAAGATTTGCGAGTTCAGGTACTTGAACCAATTGCAGTTCGTTTAGATAGAAGTGCAGAATTAACCCAACAAGCTTCCCAAGCGGTGATGACTTTGCATCAGGAATTGGGTGGTATATCTCAAAGTTTGGCAAGTTCTATATTAACAATTCAGAACTTTCAAAAGCAGACTTTAGTAGAACTCCAAGGATTTGCTAAAAATTTGGGGTTAACTCTCAATCAATTCCAAACAGATACAACAGGTGTTTTACAACAAACATCTCTTGAGATTCATCGAGCCGTAGAGCAAAGTATTCAAGGAATGATCGCCCAGCGAAGCGCTTTTCAAGAAAGTGCAGAACAAGCATCTGCGACTTTCCGAGGAATTCGAGAAGAACTGCAAACAGCATTACAAACACGTGCTGAAGTAGAAAAACAGATGCATCAAGATTTTGCTAACAATTTGGGGTTAACTCTCAATCAATTCCAAACAGATACAACAGGTGTTTTACAACAAACATCTCTTGAGATTCATCGAGCCGTAGAGCAAAGTATTCAAGGAATGATCGCCCAGCGAAGCGCTTTTCAAGAAAGTGCAGAACAAGCATCTGCGACTTTCCGGGGAATTCGAGAAGAACTGCAAACAGCATTACAAACACGTGCTGAAGTAGAACAACAGATGTTGAAAGCTACTCAGACTGGAATTATCCAAATTCTCACACAAGCGAATAGCTCTTTTCAACAGCAGACTAGTACGCTACAAGCGGTGGGTGTTCAAGCTTCTGGATTGATGAATGATGCGAAAGATAATCTTGTCGCTACGTTAGGAAATATCCATGAAACACTCACAGCAACCCGCCAAACTGTAGAAGAAGATTTGACAAAGTTCCGTCAAGAATATCAAGCTAATTTACAAATGTTATTTCAACAACAAAACAACTTACTAGAGGAGACACTAGGCGAACAACGAGATGGATTAGCTAGAGTAGTGACGAATTTAGATCACGTCTTCCAAGCAGAAGCGCAAAGGCGTAGTCAATTATCTGAAGAAGTAGACAGAAGCATGAATCAAATTCGCCAAGCTGCTGTAGAAGTTGGGAGACTAGTTAATGCTGTGGGGCTACATGATAGCCAAAGATTATTACAATTACAAGAACTTGCTCGTGGTATTGGTGAACAAGTGCAGAAAGTGGACAATTCATATAGGGAACTATCTAGCAGTTTTAGCGATTCTCTCATGACTTGGCAAAATCACTTTAATGAATCACAAACACACTTTTTCGATAAAGCTGATAGTTCTATGGCTAGAGTGTGTGACAATTTACTCAGGACAGCAGAAGTTCTAGTAGCAGCAAATGATAACGGTGACAAGGGTAATCGGAGAAACTATCATGGATGATTTTATCACAAGTGAAATGGACGCAGAAATTACAGAAGATGATGACTCTAGTATCTATCTCTCGATTGGCGATTTGATGTCAGGCTTGCTGATGTTTTTTGCACTGTTATTTATTACTGCACTACTGCAGCTTGCAGAAAAAGATGTACCAAAACGGGTAGTAATTGGAAATGTTGTGGGACAGATGAAAAGCAATAATATCAATGTCAAAGTTAACCCAGAAACAGGGGATGTAAGTATCCAAGAATCCATTTTATTTCCTCAAGGAAGTTCTGACCTGAAACCTGAAGGTAAAGCTTTTTTACGTCGATTTATTCCCGTTTACAGTGGAGTAATTTTTTCTAAGCCAGAATTTGAAAGGGAAATTAGCCGCGTTGTTATAGAAGGTCATACTAGCTCAGAAGGAGATGATAAAACAAATCTCCTATTGAGTGTATTGAGGTCTTCATCAGTTTATAAATACATTTTTTATGACATGATTTTCCCTAAAAAAGTGCCTTTAAGCCAGAAAATATTAGCAGCTGGTCGTGGGGAAATTGAATCTGACAAGCAACGTGATAATCCTGCTGATCGCAAAGTTGTTTTTCGTTTTCAGTTTCGCAGTGATGAGTTAAAGAAAAATATCGCTAAAACTTCTCCTTAAAGGAGAAATAACCTTGAATTTTTACTGCATAGGGTGCGTCAGCATTAGAAATTTACAGGATGGCATATATCTAATTTTATGACGCACCCTACAAATTGGATATTTTTTATTTGTCAATCACAAAGGAGAAAAACTTTGACATTTGAATTTACCCTTCCTCCCACATCTGAAGTTACCCAATTTATTCCTAACAAACTTCTGGAAATTGCCAGCGAATTACCAGATACAAATATATCCCTACCAACTGTTGATAAAGTCTTAGAAGCTATTCAAAATGCTAAAGCTGCTGAAGTAAGTAAGTTAGAGTGGGTTTATTGTATCTATGCTAAACCAGAATGGGATAAGCAGAATATTGAACGCTCCAGGAAGACATCAGCAGCCATTTGGGAAGTAGCAATTTCTCAATCATGGTTACAAAATTACTTGCTTTATCGTATTGCTCTTTATTATAGTGGTCAGCAAGAGCAGGTATTAGCAAAGTCTCTAGCTGAATCTTTTGAAATTTTTGCTAATGATAAATCAGTTAACCAACGACTACCAGTTAAAATTATTCTGGCGCTTCGCAGTCAAGACTCAGGTAGTAAATTAGCGAAAATAGCTTGTGAACAGAATTTAAATAGAACTGAATTGCTCAAGAGAATTGATGGTTATTTACCTATATATATTCCAGGTTTTACAAAATTTACAGAATACATAAGTTCCTGTTTTTTAGATATCATTTCTCCGAATCAGCAGCAGATAAATTGGCTATTACGCTGTTTAGATGAAATGTCAACAATGCAGCAAATACAAGCCGTTAATCACTTACTAACTACTGTTCACAATAATGTAGATAATAATCATCCACCTCTAGTTGAGTGGTTGCGAAAAAATTATCGATATGGTGATAAGTGGTATCAGCTTTCAGAGCCGGGAAGGAAAAAACTCCGAGAATGGATTGGCGGTATTAATTATCGTGATTTCCAAAGATTAGTAGATCTAATATTAAACAGGCTCGAATTACAAGACTTCGAGTCAAATCAGCTACGTAGACGCAGTGAATTTTGGGCTAATTACAGCAACCGCTTTGAGCGGCTTCGTATCCTGTTACCCAGAACCTCACAAATTGCTATAGGGGATCAAATCAATGGTGATGTTGATCTACTAAAGGATGATGGTAGCGATCAGACAGAGGTTTGTATCTTCGATTTTGGTGAGTGGTTTGTAGTCGAGTTCTTTCGTGGAAGAGGTAGTGAGACGCGCCTAATTCCTAACAATTCTAGAAATCAGCAAATCCTCTTTGGTGAATCCACACTTTCAGTTAAACAAATTCGTTGTCTGGGTGGCGATAGACACGATCATGTTTTTCTCTGGCAAGTATTTTCCCCTAAATGGCTGAAAAATCATGGAATTTTGCCTAATTCAAATACCCAGCCTTCCAGAAACCCTACAGCATCTCAATTGCTAGAAAGAGAAACCAGGCTTGAGCGCTGGACAAGGGAAATTGAAAGTCTAGAACGCGAAGCTATAGCCTACTTTAACAGAATTGGTTTTGAATAAATTGAACTGAATTCAAAAAATAGATAATGGGGAATAAGAAACAGTAGCTACAATTATAGACAGGGCTATTTTATTCTCCATAAATCTAATAAGTAAACTCAGTAAAGCTTGACCTATGACTATCAACACACACTTTAAAGCTAGAATCAACAATGGCAAAACCGAAATTCCTGTTGAGTATCAAGACGAGATACACAACGCCGAAATGGTGCAAATCGTTATTTTACAACCCGCTCCAGACAAGGGTATCATCGCCCAGTTAACCGCAAATCCGATCCAGATTGCAGGTTTCAAACCACTTACCAGAGAACAAGCGAATGAACGCTGGTGATCCGGTGCGATACTTTGTTGATGCCAATATTTGGCTCTATCGTTAACAAATCAAGCTATAGTTGAGGGTTAGCAGTCAACCGTCAACCGTCACTCACCAAATCCAGCGAAATTTTAAAATTATTAGTATATTGAATTACATCGCAAAAAACCTACAGGTAGTGCGATCGCATGTATAGGACGATCTTCAAAATGCAGCCTAACCACGTTAAGCTGTAGGAGTGTAGAAATTTATGGGAAATTTTAGATTAAGTTTCCGGTTGCTGTTAAATTTTTAATTTTACCTGCTAGAGATACCTGGGATGCTAGACCAAATTTTTGATTACCTTCACTTTCACTTTAGTGTTGAAGCACCTATTGTGCTGCTGATCCTGGTATTGTTAGAGGCGGTGCTATCAGCTGATAATGCGATCGCCCTTGCGGCTATCGCCCAGGGTTTGGAAGACAAAAAACTTGAGCAGCAAGCTCTAAACTTGGGTTTAGTTGTCGCTTATGTCCTACGAATCACTTTACTACTGACCGCTACCTGGGTGCAAAATTTCTGGCAATTTGAGTTATTAGGTGCAGGTTACCTGCTGTGGCTAGTATTCCAACACTTCACATCTGAAGAAGACGACGAAAATCAGCATCATGGACCACGATTTACTTCTTTGTTGCAAGTAATACCAGTAATTGCTTTAACAGACTTAGCATTTTCCTTGGATAGTGTTACCACAGCGATCGCCGTTTCTCAAGAAACCTGGTTGGTACTCACAGGGACAACAATTGGGATTATCACCCTGCGATTCATGGCGGAATTATTTATCCGTTGGCTAGACGAATTTAAGAACCTAGAAGACGCAGGCTATATTACTGTGGCTTTAGTAGGTTTACGCCTGTTGTTAAAAGTGGTCAACGATGCTTTAGTCCCACCAGAATGGATAATGATTACGGCAATTGGCTTAATTTTAACTTGGGGTTTTTCTCAGCGGAATGTCGTCGAATTACCGCAAGAAACACCTGAAAAGACCGAAGTGTCAAAGTAAGCAGTGCTTGATGCTTCCGCTGAGTGGGGAGTGAGGAGTCACACAAAAGGTAGGGGCACAGCAGTGCTGTGCCCCTACATATACCATATGCAATCAACCGGATTTGATATTATACCGGTTCACTTGAATTACGATATAAATACGTAGGGGCACGGCAATGCCGTGCCCCTACTCGCTTCTATATGTATCAGGGTTTTGGTGAAATGGTATTAGGAGTTATCCTCCCCATCTCCCCATCCCCCCATCCCCTACTCATGTAACCAAGGCGTTAACTGGGGTTCCCAACTTACCAATTCTTCATCCTTAAACCACAGAGCAATTTCCTTTTGCGCTGTTTCTGGAGCATCGGAACCGTGGATGATGTTACGACCAATGTTAATTCCTAAATCGCCGCGAATCGTCCCTGGTTCTGCATTCAAGGGGTTTGTCGCACCAATGAGTTTTCTAGCGGAGGCGATAACACCATCACCTTCCCATACCATCGCTACTACGGGGCCGGAAGTGATAAATTCTACTAAACCAGCGAAAAAGGGTCTTTCTCTATGAACATCATAGTGTTGTTCAGCTAATTCGCGGCTGGGTTTGAGGAATTTCAAACCAACAAGGGTAAAGCCTTTAGTTTCAAAGCGACGGATAATTTCACTTATCAGTCCGCGCTGTACGCCGTCAGGTTTAATCGCGATAAATGAGCGTTCCAAAGCTAACTCCTAAAATTTGAGAAAATTTTTATTTGTCCTTTGTCATTTGTCATTTGTCCTTTGTCGTTGATTTTTAGCCTTTTGTCGAGGTTTGATTCATCTAGACAACTTATGACCAATGACCAATGACTAATGACCAATGACCAATGACCAATGACCAATGACCAATGACCAATGACCAATGACCAATGACCAATGACCAATGACCAATGACCAATCAGAGTGTATCTTACAAATTATCCCTGAGTGCATATCACTTCTCAAACGAATGCGTTAAATTGATAATTCGTGGGTGAAACAAAGAGGTCACGAAGAAATGGGTGTTGAGTCAACTGCTGCATCTGATGAGGTAGTTAAGCTGTCCGCCAATGGACACCAAAAGTTTGAAACAAGAAATCAAAGGCAAAAAAAGTTGTTACCACCTAGTAGTAGTACTACAGAAGATTTGCCTCGGTCTTGGAAAATTGAGGATAGCGAAGCTCTTTACCGCATTGAAGGATGGGGACAGCCTTATTTTTCGATTAGCGCTGCTGGTCATATCACTGTTTCTCCCAAGGGAGATCGTGGCGGTTCTTTAGACTTGTTTGAATTGGTCAACGCCTTGAAGCAGCGGAATTTGGGGCTTCCCATGTTGATCCGCTTTTCTGATATTTTGGAAGATCGCATTGAGCGGTTGAATGCTTGTTTTGCCAAAGCGATCGCCCGCTACAATTACCCTGGGGTCTATCGTGGCGTGTTTCCCGTCAAGTGCAACCAGGAACGCCATTTAATTGAAGATTTAGTCCGGTTTGGTAAGCCGCATCAATTTGGCTTAGAAGCCGGTTCCAAGCCAGAATTAATGATCGCTCTGGCTTTGCTGGATACCCCAGGAGCTTTGTTAATTTGCAACGGCTACAAAGACCAAGAATACATCGAAACGGCGATGTTAGCCCAAAGACTAGGGCAAACACCAATTATCGTCTTAGAACAGATTGAAGAGGTCGATCTGGTGATTGCTGCTAATCGCCAGCTGGGAATTAAGCCTATTTTGGGAGTTCGTGCTAAACTCAGTACCCAAGGTATGGGACGGTGGGGAACATCGAGCGGCGATCGCGCTAAATTTGGTCTGACAATGCCTGAAATTATCGAGGCTGTGGACAAATTACGCCAGGCTGAGTTGCTCGATTCTTTGCAGTTGATGCACTTCCATATCGGCTCGCAAATCTCGGCGATTAATGTGATTAAAGATGCCATCCAAGAAGCTAGCCGCATCTATGTGGAATTAGCGATGCTGGGGGCAGATATGAAATACCTCGATGTCGGTGGTGGCTTGGGTGTAGATTATGACGGTTCGCAAACCAACTTCTACGCCTCGAAAAATTACAACATGCAGAACTATGCCAACGACATCGTGGCAGAGTTAAAAGATACCTGTGCTGAACGGCAGATTACCGTGCCAACACTGATTAGTGAAAGTGGTAGGGCGATCGCCTCCCATCAGTCGGTGCTAATTTTTGACGTTCTCAGCACCAGTGATGTCCCCTTTGATCCCCCAGAACCTCCACAAGAGGGAGAATCCCCAGTAATTAATTACCTCTGGGAAACCTACCAATCGATTAACAAAGAAAATTATCAGGAGTTCTATCACGACGCCACGCAATTTAAAGAAGAAGCCATTAGCCGCTTCAATTTAGGCATTTTGCGTCTGAGAGAACGAGCCAAAGCCGAGCGACTTTACTGGGCTTGCTGCAAAAAAATCCTTGACATTACTAGACAACAAGAATACGTACCCGATGAATTGGAAGACCTGGAAAAAATCATGGCTTCCATCTACTACATCAATCTTTCAGTGTTTCAATCAGCACCAGATTGCTGGGCAATTGACCAATTATTCCCTATTATGCCCCTACACCGCTTAGACGAAGAACCAACGCGGCGGGGAATTTTGGCAGACCTCACCTGCGATAGTGATGGTAAAATCGACCGATTTATCGACCTGCGCGATGTCAAATCGGTGTTAGAATTGCACCCCTACAAACAAGGAGAACCCTACTATCTGGGGATGTTCCTCAACGGAGCTTACCAAGAAATCATGGGTAATTTGCATAACTTGTTTGGCGATACCAACGCCGTTCATATCCAATTGACCCCCAAAGGCTACCAGATTGAACATGTTGTCAAAGGCGACACCATGAGTGAAGTGGTCAGCTACGTGCAATATGACTCGGAGGATATGGTGGAAAATATCCGCCAGCGTTGCGAAAAAGCCCTAGAGGAAAAGCGCATCACGCTAGCAGAATCGCAAAGACTGCTACAAACCTACGAGCAGAGTCTCCGAAGATATACGTATCTCAATAGTTAGTGGTCAAGGGTCAAAAAGTCCAGAGTCAAAAAGTCCAGAGTTCAAATATTGACCCTTGACCCTTGACCCTTGACCCTTGACCCTTGACCCTTGACCCTTGACCCTTGACTAACTAACGTTTGTCTCTAGCAATTCGGCGATCGCTTGTCGCTCTACAGGGGTCTGAGATGATACTGTCTTACGAGCATCGCTAATTAACCAGTCTAAGGCTGCGGCTTGGACATCAATGGTTGCGCCTGTTTTATCGACGCAGTAACGCCCAAACACCAGCTTATCCACCAAGCTAGCTCCAGGTCCGAGTCGCGACCATTCAAAAATCACGCTGTTTTCTACCATTGCACCACTGCATATCCAGCAGTTGGGGCCAATCATGGCTGGACCGACGATTTTAGCACCGTCTTCAATCCTGGTCATACCGCCGATGTAAACTGGGCCTGTGATATCCACTTTATCCCAATTCACAGCGACATTTAAGCCAGTATAGATTCCCGGTGCGACTTCATGACCAGGGATTTGGACGTTTTTAATTTCACCCAGTAGTACACCGCGAATCGCCCGCCAATAGTCTGGGACTTTCCCAATATCTACCCATTCAAAGTCCATCGGGATGGCGTAGAAGGGAGCATCGATTTCTACTAGGTGGGGGAATAGTTGACCGCCGATGTCATATTCGATGCCGGAAGGTATATAATTAAATACCTCTGGCTCGAAAATGTAAATACCTGTGTTGATGTTAGTGCTGAGAGCTTCTTCCGTTGAGGGTTTTTCTTGGAAAGCTTTGATGCGTCCATCTTCGTCGGTGACGACTACACCATAGCTAGAAACTTCTTCTCGCGGGACGGATTTTGTGATAATAGTAGCGATCGCCCCCTTGGCTCGATGCCACTTTACTGCTGCACTTAAATCCAAGTCAATCAACGCATCACCGCACAACACCACAAAGGTATCGTCAAAAAACGGCGAGAAGTCTTGGATGCGGCGCATCCCACCGGCGGAACCGACGGCTTGTCCCACCAGTGTACCGTCCACAATTTCCCCTTCAAAAGAATAGGCAATTTGCACACCAAACCGCTGACCGTCACGGAAATAGTTTTCAATTTCCGCAGCCAAATGGCTAACGTTGACCATAATCTGATCAAACCCATGTTGGCGTAAAAGTTCCAGCAAAAATTCCATCACTGGCTTTTGCAGGATCGGAATCATCGGTTTGGGAATTGTATAAGTAATCGGACGCACGCGAGTACCCTTACCCGCTGCAAGAATCATTGCTTTCATAAAAATTTATTCCTCAACCAAAAGCCAGTTTACTTTCATTGAATGATACTTAATCAGCACTGTTTTTTTCTGCTCTCAGTTATCTCTAAACACAGGGATAACAGCAATTTTCTGGTTTTTACAACCATAGCGATAGCCTAATGACCAGTTATTGGTGATTATTTCAATTTACTAGGATTTTGGGGTCGGCTGAAGCAAAAATGTTTGAAACTCCCCACGGATAAATCCGGGGGATTCTTAAGGAGTCCAAAAATGAACCCTTAAAGGCGTACTCAAAGCGCCTCTACTGACTCCTGCTAGGTCTAAGCCTAGAGTCGCCGCTACTTTACGTGCAACATTTGCAGCACCGTTACAATCAGCATTAATTAAAAGATTTTTTGCTGTCTTGAACAATCCACGCACAACTCGCTGACCACTGGAGTGCCACCTATCAGGTTTTTCACCGAACTTAGGTAGCACATCATTATCTAGAAACGATGTTTGTGAAGTGTAGCTTTCTTCGGTTTCTACAAATTGAATTCCATATTGCTCACATAATTGAGCTATCCTAGCTTTCAATTTCGCTGTCGGGATCTGAACAAACTTTTGATTGTTGTTTTTTCCCATATTGCTGCTATCTTTTTGACCTTCGTTCCAGCCAAAAACAACAGTCCCAATCTTATTAACTAAGCAGTGGTTGATCACAATTCTAGCTACTTTGTTAACTGCGTCTCGCATCTGCCGATTACGCTTTTCTGTTATGGCAGCAAGCTTGTTAGACCAAAAACCTTGTGGCTGACCCTCTTTGATAGTAGCTATTTGTTTGTTGTAGAACTGATTAATGCTTTTAAGTTTTAATCCGTCAACAATAAAACTTGTCCCTATATTAGACACACAAGTTAACCAATTACCTACCCCGTGGTCTATGCCCAATACCTTTGACGAGTCTAAGCTAACCAGATCAACAGATTTCTGTTCATAGACAAATTCTACATAAAAACATCGGTTACGTGGAAGTATTCTCAATTCCTTAATGTCTTCAAACTTTAGATTAGATGGCATTATTAAGGTGAAGCTATCCAACTTAAACCATCTCTTAACCGTATTACCTAATGGAATCCTAATCAATCCATCTATTAACTTCAATGCCTGCTTAGGATATGTTACTAATGCTAACCCTTTAGGTTTACGATAGTTAGGAGGAAATGGTTTGTTCTTCAGTTCTCCTCTTCTAAACCTGTTTGACAACTCCTTAAATGATTTAAAGGATTCTGCTACACTTCTGAGGATTTGTTGTGCTGCTTGGGAATACAAAGCTTGGAAATGAGGATTAGTTTTGTACTCAGCTTCTAAGTCATACTTGCCGACAATCTTTTTGGTTTTAAAGAATAATTGTCTAGCGTAGTATATTCCAGAATTGGTTAGCTTGTTAGACTCGGAACAAATAAACTCCAGAACAGCAGCTAATTCTTTATCTGGGCTAATTAAATTTTGTTGACAGCCATAGATTATTTCTTCAGACATTTTATGCTTCACAAATGAATACAATAATGAATTTTGACGGCTGTTGAAACAGCCTTGGATTTCATCCCCATGTCTAAAGCCAGGGGCTTTCATCCCGTTTTTTGGTAAGCCGACTTGATCCCATGAAACCTCACCCAGAGGACAGATGAGCATATTGGTCTACAGTTTAGGTAGCAGTAACCGAATTTTAATCTCTTGGTAAAACTCCTCTTGAAATAGCTCTACTTTGGATTGAGCCGACAACAGTAATAGTGCCCAGAATACACTTACTAGGTGGGTATGTTCTGACTCATGGGCAGACTGGTGTTGCTGGGGTTGCTTTGTCTGATGCCACAAATCTACTAGCTGCTCTAAATTCAACCAACTTTGCCCTAAATTTAGCTCAACCGTTGAATGAATTAACACCTGCTCTAGTTCTCCAGCTACTTCCGTAAGATTTTCCTGGTGCGCCAATTCTAACGCCGCTCGCATACTTTGGACACTGGGCTGACGCCGAGGACGAATCGGTTTTGTGTCTTTTTGTACAAGCTTGAGCTGATTGGCCATGATTTGCAATTGGTCAATCAACTCTTGCAGCGTCACACGGCGTTTTTGGGGCGGCATTGCGGCTGGACGACGACGCAAATGCCGCTCTAATTGCAGGCGTTGCGCCTGTTGTAATAGCCCAGTTTCACCTTCTAATAGAGTATCATCTTCTATACCTTCAGGTTCATCTGCTGCTGATTGTAATTGCATCAAGGTATTTGCCTTGAATAACACTAGCATTGAGGCTGACAAAAAAGCCTGACCAGATTGGGATAAATCGGCTTCGTAGCCCCTTGGCGTCGCTTCTGGTGCCATTAGTTCTAGATAACGATCAATCACTTCAATTACCTGGACATCCCAAGGGTCTATTTCCCCTCTTTCTGCTTGGTGAATGAGAAGTGTAATTGTTTCTAATAACTCGGAAGCATCCATCAATTATTAAACAATAGAGTTATTGGACGAGTGTTTATGCTTCTTTTGTGAGCGAATCACTTGCTGGCGGTAGGGCAGGTTGTAACGTTTTAATTTCTGCTTGATACTTTTGTACCTTCGTCTCTAACTCCTTAATTTGGACATTTTTTTGCCGCACTTTTTTACTTGATATTAAATATCTTAGCAACTGTGTCCAGATACTAAATAGCCAAGCAAAAACTCCTCCTAAACCAAATGCTAACAGCAACTCAACTGCCATAGGAGCTTGCACTTGGATGCCTGGAATAACATGAACTGTCCCTAGTTCAGTGTTTTGAATGGCAAATACAACCAAGGCTAAACAAACGATAAAAATTAGTACAAAGTTTATTTGTTTCATTGGACTTTCGATGGTAATGACTAAAGTCTCCGGATGATTGTAATCAACACCATTCTGAATTGTGCTTTCAGATTGCGGAAGTTTTGATTTGAGACTTTCTCAGACATACAAATCTTATCAGCAAACAACCCATAGTAAAATTACTATCCTAAATTACATAGTATAGCATGATATTTTTATACTTAAAAAATCAATTAAAAATTTCAGGGAATTCAAAATAAATCATCACCCTTCATCTAGTTATTGTTTGGTGGTAATCAAGTAGCAATTATCACCACTAATCTTCGTCAGCAGGATAATCATCAGCAATACTGAAAGGTGATGTAAAATCACCTGAATTGCTGGTTTTGAGAGCATCGAAAGTGCCTTTGATAGTACCTGCAATCGGCACTGCTACTAGTGTCCCCAATAATCCAGCAATCTCGAATCCCATTAAAATAGCCACAAAAATCCAGATGGGATTGAGTCCGATAAAGTTGCCCAGTAACCTAGGGGCTAACAGGTTATCTTTAATCTGCTGCATGATAATTGCGGCTAAGGCAACTTGCACTGCCAACCACCAATTTTGCAGTAGTACCAACATCGTCACCAGGCCAATGCCTAAAGTTGCCCCGATAAAGGGTATGAGTTCGGAAATACCGATTAATATAGCAAACAAGAGGGCAAACGGCACTTTAAGTGCTAAAAAAATTGGCGTGAGGCTGATTATCATGAATAGCCCCAACAACAACTGACTGAGGAAAAAATTCTGGAAATTGAGCCGTAAAGATTTGGTCAAGGGTAATCTCAGATAAGCTGGTAAAAGCTTGACCAATCCCAACCAAACTTGATCTCCATATACAAGCATATAAAATGCCAGCACGACTACTAACACTATATCAAGTAGTCCTGATAACAGCGTCCCAGCGAATCCTACGGCACCGGAAGCTATTTGCTGCACCAGACTCTGGATGTTGGTATTGATTTGACTACTGACAATCTTCAGATCCAGCGGTAGACGGCGCTGTTTCGCCAATTCTTCAAACTGCTCCAAGTTTCTTTGACTAGTGGCTAACCAATCAGGAATCTTATTTAACAGTTGAATTGTTTGGTCAATTACCAATGGAACTAGGGTAACGCCCAGAATCACCAACAGTGTTAACGTGACAAGCAAAACGATGATCACCGCCTGAGTGCGACTGATCCGAGCGCGTTCAAAAAATTTAACCGGGTAATTTAGTAAAAAAGCTAGAATTGCCGCTGTACTCAGGATGGTGATGGGATGCTGGAAGTAGTGAAACAGTACCGACAGCAACCAGATATTCAGAGCGATAATCGGACCGCTCAGACCATAGATTAACAAACGTTGCAGGGAGGCTGAACGGCGCATCTGGTGTAATCTGTTTTTAAGACTCGGTGAGAAAATTTGATGAACTGGTGCTGGCGCTGATCATCATCATAGATATTTTTAACCCACAGATGTATATGTGTATCTGATCAACAGGAAGTAAATCACGATGGATCAAACAATAGCCGACCTTCGCAAAGACTACTCCTTGGAAGGTTTAAACGAAACAGACGTTAACAATAATCCTTTTATACAATTTACAAAATGGTTCCAGCAGGCACTAGCAGCCCAACTTCCTGAACCCAACGCGATGACTATAGCCACGGCGACGCCAGATGGTAAGCCTGCAGCTAGAATGGTGCTGCTCAAAGATTTTGATGAACGCGGCTTTGTTTTTTTCACCAATTACAATAGCCGCAAAGGTCAAGAACTCGCAGAAAACCCCCAGGCGGCCTTGGTTTTCTGGTGGGTAGAATTGGAACGCCAAGTCCGTATTTGTGGGCGCGTAGAGAAAATTTCGGAAAACGAGTCAGATAAGTATTATGACAGTCGTCCTGAAAACAGTCGTCTCGGTGCCTGGGTATCTAATCAAAGCGAAGTCATAGAAAGTCGAGAAGTGCTGGAGCAACGTTGGCAAGACTTTCAGCGCCGATATGATAATCAAGATATTCCCCGCCCACCTCATTGGGGAGGCTTGCGAGTGATCCCCGCAGAAATTGAGTTTTGGCAAGGACGCCCCAGCCGCCTGCACGATCGCTTGCTCTATACTCGCTTAGATCATGGCAGTTGGAAAATTGAGCGGTTATCACCGTAAACTACCCACCACTGACCTGAGTACAGGTACAGTGGGGGCTTTAAAAGCCCAGAGTTTACCCGACTAAGTACCTTGAGTACTACGATTTTTAGGTCATCTCACCTACGAATACGCAGCCAGTTTATAGCTCTGAGGTTAACAGTTAAACAGAATCATTGGGTTTGAGTCAGTGCTGTTAGCGTAAAAAGCCTTTAAATCATTGTCCAGGCTAACATTACCCGTAAGGAGGGACAGCAATGTCCAGAGTATTTATTTTAGACACTATATACAGACCATTAAGCCCAATTCATCCAGCACAAGCAAGGCAATTGTTAAGGAACAAAAAAGCTTCTATTTATCGCCGATTCCCATTCACAATTATTCTGCATACGTCACGTACTGAATTGCCTAGAACACCGCTAAGGTTAAAACTTGACCCTGGCGCAAAATTCACGGGAATTGCATTAGTTAACGATTCTACAGGAGAAGTTGTATTTGCTGCTGAATTAAAGCATCGCGGCTTTGCAATCAGAGAAGCTTTAACAGCTAGGCGACAATTAAGACGCAGTAGACGCACTAGGAAAACTCGTTACAGAAAGCCAAGATTCTTAAATAGAACACGCCCAGAAGGATGGTTAGCACCAAGCCTACAAAGTCGGGTTGACAATACCAAAACTTGGGTTAATAGATTACCTCACATCTTGCACCTGACCGAACAAACCCGCAAAAGGCAAATAAGGAATTCAAAAATATAACATAAGATGAAGATGACATTGTAAGTACATAACAGTTAAACAAAGACCTTTAGAACAGTAATATTACATAGTTAGTTTCCGGGAAGACAAGATGGAGCTATGACTATTTGTGTCATCCCAGACTGCGATAAGCTCCGCTTGACGCCGAAGGCGTATCGCTAACTTTAATTCCAAAATCTGAATTTGCTTTGATAGCAGGAAGTATGAGAAAAAGGGCGTGAAATATTGAATTTTTTATCGCAAGAACAATGCTTACCTACGCCCAAAAGCTAGTATACAATCTCAAAGAGTTAATGCCGACGCAATACCAAAAAGATAATTTTGATGCCATGCTGGGATGATTTTTGTCGGCGCAAGGGCATCCTTTACCCGAACACTCATTAGCCAAATCTCCAAGTGCATTGAGTCGGTTTCTAAATATCAATTCTTGGTCAACAAGGGATATGATTCGTATTATTCGCAGCCATATATTAGATACAGTTTTCAAGGCTTTATCAGCATCAGGCAAAGGACGTAGACCATTTTTACAGGTTATCATTGACCTAACAACTCTGGAAAAACTGGGTAAATTCAAAGAGTTTGAAGATTTAATAAGAGTCTATAATGGTAAACGTGGTCTACATATAGTTGTAGTTTATTTCTGAAGGGGCGACGAAACAAGCTCAAAAGCTTTGTATGTAAGGAGGGCAACGTTTTGTGGTAGAAAAAGATAGGTCTACTTTTGTCAATAAGACCTATCTAATGATAATGTTACCTGCATTCTACCAAAACCACTTAAAAAGTCAATTAAGTTTAGCAGAATACTTGCTGCTAAAAATTTTAATCCATCTATTACAGTCAATCAAAGAAGTAACTTTAGAAAAGTTAGCAAATGCGCTACCTTTGGCAGTTAAATTTGAGAGTAGAAGAAAGAGAATACAAAGATTTTTATCATTACCAAATCTCACCATTGAGAAAGTTTGGTTTCCCATTATTAAAGAATGGCTGGAAACATACTTCAAAGATGAAAAAATTATTTATATAGCAATTGATAGAACTAATTGGAGTCGGATAAATTTATTCATGGTGAGTATCATTTGGGATAAAAGAGCAGTACCAATATATTTTACTTTATTGCCAAAATTAGGTAATAGTAACATCGCTGAACAACAAAAAATATTGTCTCAAGTAATACCAATCTTTAAAAACTATAAAATCTGTGTATTAGGTGATAGAGAATTTTGCTCTGTCAAACTGGCAAAGTATCTCCAGGGATTGGATGTGTATTTTTGTTTGCGATTAAAAAAGAATGAGTTTTTGCAAGTTGAAAAAGATGTTTTTGTTGAGTTAAAAAATCTGGGTTTAGTACCGGGAGTTTCTTTTTTTATCAAAGGAGTTAAAGTGACAAAGACTCGGGGTTTTATGAGCTTTAATGTAGCGGCTAAATGGAAACGTAAAATCAATGGAGTAGCACCGAAAGAAGGATGGTTTATTTTAACAAATTTTGACGACTTAGAGTCGGCAATATCTGCCTATAAACAAAGATTTGATATAGAAGAAATGTTTAGAGATTTTAAAACAGGTGGTTATAATTTAGAAGAGACTAATGTTGAAGGCAACCGATTTATTTCTCTAGTTTTACTGATAACGCTCGCTTACACTTCTGCCATGATTCAGGGTCAAAAAATTAAACATAAAGGAATACAAAAATATGTAGCTCGTGTTAAAGAGTCTGGTCGCTCTGTGCGGAGACATAGTAGTTTTTATGTTGGCTTGTATGGTCAAACTTGGGTCAATTTCACAGATATTTGTATGGAATTAGTGACAGAATTAATGAGAATTAATCGTAATAAGCGCAAGTATTATCAACAGGGATTGAGGGCTATGAAGCTTATCGAGTCTATGTTTTAGCTTATTTCGTCGCCCCCTCAGAGTTTATTTAGTTGTAGGAAAGTGGCGTATACCTTCTCCTTAGGGAGACGCTACGCGAAGGAGCTTCCGAGTTTGGAGAGGCAAGGGTACTTCCTCACCGGCACAGTTAGGATTAAAGCTAATCAACCGTTTACCTAAATCTTTAACTGAACATTTTCGCGTAATTATTTTGGCTGATACAGCTTTTAGCAGTGTAGAATTTCTTCACGGTCTACGCAAGTTTAAATATCATGCGGTTACAGGTGTAGCTATTAATCGTAAACTAATTGATGGCAGAGCTTTAAAAGATTTACAAAAGCCAGGACAACAAGTTCGTTTAGTTGGCTTAAAATTTCCTGTTACTGTAACTTGGTATTACTCAAAGCGCGATAACGGCAAGCTTGAAAAACGTTTTGTTTTATCTACTCGACCCATAAAAGCTTCTACTCTCAAATGGTGGGGTAAACGTCGTTGGCAGATCGAAGGATGGTTTAAAACTGCCAAGCATCGCTTCGGTTTACATCGTTTTGGGCAAGGGACTCTGCTTGGTGTATATCGCTGGCTCATCCTTTCTCTAACTGCTTACCTCATAGCCCATTGGAGCTATCTGCATACTCAGGTACCATCACCACCTGATTGGGGTCAAGCGGCACAAACTGCTTTAGAGTCTATCTTTCCCCAAATAGTTGTGTCTCTTCTTTTACTTGAAATTGAACGCCTAGCTCCCCTTGCACGTAGTTGTGGTTTTGACATTCATACTTCCAGGTGCAAGATGTGAGTTGATGCAATTGATTTTTAGTAGTTACGCTTTTTCTAACTGGTATTTTATTTTCGTGCAAGTCCCTAATCAATGTGATTTAACCCAAAAGTAGCGAAACTTATATCTTAATTAACCCACTAATAACAATTTATTAACTATATAATAACGGTTCTTGGGTACTTAGCGTGCTAAAATGTTAAGATATTTTTTAATAATGTTTAATAAAATAAATTATGAAACGAATAATGACTCAACTCCTAAATTTGCCTGAAGTATTAGTAGAATCAAGCCTACAAGAGGGTCAAGTCCTAATTCTATCAGTAGGTAAAAAAGCGAAAAGTGCATCGTGCCCACACTGTGGTCAAAACTCAAGACATTTACATCAAAATCAAAAATGTTTAGTGAAAGATTTACCGATGGGGGATTTTGAAGTAATACTGAATGTCAATAGACGAAGATTCAAGTGTAAAAAATGCCGAAAAACATTTAATGAAAAGCTAGATTTTCTAGGAGCAAGAAAGAGGTATACATACCGATATGCGGAATATATTATCAAACAAGTGATTAATAGTAATGTAAGTAATGTGGCAAGAAATAATGGACTAACTAATGAAGAAGTCATATCAATGCTTGAAGATGTAGCTAAAAATGTGATGCCAATAGATGTCAAAGATTTAAGAAGATTAGGAATAGATGAAATTAGTTTGGTCAAAGGACAAGGAAAATTTATTGTCGTGCTAGTAGATATAGATTCAGGTAAATTGATAGGTTTAGTAAAAGAAAGAAAACAAATTGAAATCAAAAAAACCATGAGAATGTGGGGAGAAAAAGTTTTGTCACAAATAGAAGAAGTAAGTATTGATATGACAGGCAATTATAAATCTTTAATTGAGAAGATTTGTCCAAACGCCCTTGTAACGGTAGATAGGTTCCATGTTACTAAATTAGTACATGAAGAATTAAATCGAGCTAGGATAGCAGAAAAGAAAATAGCATCTGAGTTAAATGCCCCGGAAAGAAAAAAAGTATTTGAAAGTTTAAAAGGAAATAAATTTACAATTCTAAAAGCCGAGAATAAGCTCACCGAAAAGCAAAAAGATAAATTAAATAGAATTAAACAAGCTTCTCCTTTAATAGCTAGAATGCATTCATTAAAAGAAGATTTTCACAATTTATTTGAAGACAATAAAAATGTGGTAACGGGAACGCTAGAATTAATCAATTGGTTAAAAAAAGCTGAACCATATTATCAAAGAAGTGTGCAGACAATTAAACGGTGGTTTGGAGAAATAGTCGGATATTTTGAACGAAGGACTACCAGTGGAGTAGTAGAAGGAATAAATAATAAACTGAAGTTAATAAAGCGAAGTGGATTTGGATTTAGAAACTTTCGTAATTTTGAGATTAGAGCTTTACTTTCTTGGCATTATCCTATCAATTTAGCACGCTAAGTACGCAAGAGCCGCAATCCAGAAATGTTGAATGTTAAAAAAACAATGATAAAAACAGCCCAAAATATGGTAAATTTTGAGCGAAGGATTAAAATATATTCGATTCACAATGATTGTAAACTCATTTCCCAAGATTGTCAAAGATATCCTCAGAGGGATACCAAAAAATGATTATCCAGTTTTGAATAGTCGTCTTTTCGTTGAATGTTGGTTAGCTTATGCGCTGGATAATAGCTTAATAAAGCAAAAAATTAGTCAGGAGACGTTTCACAATTCCCCTGCCATTCCGAGCGCCACTGATTCCGAGTACAGAATACAGTGGGGGACTCCTGACAGTCTAGTTGAGGAGTTGGGAGTTAGGAGTGGGTACAATAGGGGTAGGTTTTGTTCAAAATCCCGCCTGTACCAATACTGCGTAGGATTTGCAGGGGAGGCAGGGGAGGCAGGGGAAGCAGGGGAGGCAAAACTCAACGCCAGCCTCCATTTCTCCCCCTGCTCCAAGAGCTTGCCTCAACCAAGAAATTCCAAAACCTACGCAGTATTGCCGCCTGTACTCACCACTCAGCACTACTGTATGGCCGTAGCTTTGGGTGCAAACTGAATCCTGGGATCTGGTAGGAAATTGTATCTCAGGTACAGTCCTCCCCAGACAAATAAGATAATTAACAATGCACCAATACCCACGGGGCTGGGAAGCCAGAAAACTGCTTCGATGTGGTTGAGTTCACCGGGATTGAGCTTCCAGACGAGTTGATTTCCCTTTGTTTCTGGTTCGATCGCATTTTCAGCGATGGGAATATTCTTGGCTCCCCAAGGGGTGTTTAAGGTAAAATCCAAATCGAGAATCGAACCGGCATTGGCTAGGACGTTGCCTTTGCTAGAAATTAAGGAGAGCGATCGCAAATCCAAGTCATAAACTAATCGGTTTCGTACTAAGAAGAAAAAATTGTTCTGCTCCAAAATGATGTTGGATTCAATTTTTGGCAGTTCTGAAGCAGTTTCGTTTTCTACTGAGTCAGTTTTTTGATTAGCACGGGAATTGAAAAATTTGTTGAACTTCTCTTGCAATTCCTCACCATTACTGAAGGGAATTGTCACAATAATTTCTTCTGGAGAAACTCGCCGCGTGTTACCTTCTATTTTGCGGGCGCGACTTTCTAGGCTTTTCAACCAATCATATACATAGTCGCCACTAAAACTCGTTAGTCGTTCTCCCAATTGAATATGCTGCACCAGTTCGCCACGATTTGAGTTGTCAAAATTTAGCCCTAGGTCGTACTGTACACAACCAGATAGCAATAGCGAAGCTAATACTACTAGCCACAAAATCGGTTTGAAACTAAATGGTCTGATTAACCAAGCTAGAATCTTTCCTAAAAATGATGTATTCATTACTATAAATCTCCTGAAAAGTCAAGGGTCAAGAGTCAAGAGTCAAGAGTCAAGGGTCAAGGGTCAAGGGTCAAGGGTCAAGGGTCAAGAGTAGTTAGAAATGACCAATGACCAATGACCAATGACCAATGACCAATGACCAATGACAAATGACAAATGACAAATGACCAATGACAAATGACCAATGACAAATGACCAATGACCAATGACCAATGACAAATGACAAATGACAAATGACAAATGACAAATGACAAATGATCAAATACTCGACCAAAGCAAGTATGAGAGAGTTAAACCAATGACAATGAGCGCTAGCCAGATAAAGCGATTATCGCTGGTATTGACCTGACTGAGGTCAACGAATTCTCGTTCTTGAGGGCGCTGCTGTTGGGAAGATTTGCGAGGATTGACAGTTACACGAATTTTGGATTCATTATCGGACAATGCGCCCAAATCAGGAATTTTGGTCATCCATTCGCTGGGTCTTTGTAGCCTTGGTGCTTGTAGGATGTAGAGTAATCGCTTCGCTTGTTGGTTGGTTTCTGAGAAGGGATGGCGTTTGAGTTGCTGACAAAGGGCGATCGCCTCTTCTGTTCTTCCAGCGGCTTCATAAGCTGTCACCAGCCAGATTTCTACTTCACCCCCAAGGCGAGAATTACGTGTCAAAAGGGCGGTAGCCTTTTCTAATTTTTCCACAGCTTCCCGGTATTGGCCATTTTCAAAGGCTAATTTTCCAGTTTGGTAGAGGGTTTTGGCAATTTCTAAACTTTCTGCACTCACATTCTGCACACAAATCGGCACTGCTTTAATTTTGCCAAAATTGAGACAAATATAGAACCGCAATCACTATTTGAATCCAGAATCCCACCCCAACAAGAGGGGTGGGAGTATGTCAATGAAACTGGGAAGCGAGAATCATGGTACCGATACCAACGTCTGTAAAGATTTCCAGTAGTAGGGCGTGGGGAATGCGTCCATCGATAATATGTGCAGCTTTGACGCCTTGAGCAAGCGATCGCACACAACAATTTACCTTGGGAATCATCCCACCGCTGACTATACCAGTTGCAATTAGATCACGGGCTTCGGGAATGTCTACTTTGGGAATCAAGGTAGACGGATCTTTGTAATCTTTTAAAATCCCTCTGGTGTCTGTCAGTAAAATTAATTTTTCTGCGCCTAGGGCTGCAGCTATTTCTCCGGCTACGGTATCGGCGTTAATATTGTAGGCCTGACCGGTATCGTCTGCAGCTACGCTTGAGACTACCGGGATATAGCCATTGCTAGCCAGTGTATTCAAAATTTTGATATTTACATTGCTGACTTCTCCGACAAAGCCAATCCCTTCTTCCCCTTGGGGACGGGCTGTGATCAGATTACCATCTTTGCCGCAAAGTCCGACTGCCAAGCCCCCAGCTTGGTTAATCAACTCGACAATTTCTTTATTAACGCGACCGACTAAAACCATTTCTACCACATCCATTGTGGCAGCGTCAGTGACTCGCAGACCATTTTTAAATTGTGGTTCGATTCCCAGTTTATCTAACCAACTGTTAATTTCAGGTCCACCGCCGTGAACTAAAATTGGTCGCAAGCCGACGCAAGATAAAAATACAACATCGCGGATGACTTTATCTTTGAGATTGCTATCTTTCATTGCTGCGCCGCCATATTTGACCACCACGGTGCGACCGGCAAATTGTTGTATGTAAGGTAGCGCTTCGCTTAACACTTGCACACGAGTGGCTTCAGCTTGCCTGATGTACTCAGTATCTTTGACCATCATGAAGAGCCGTTGAGACTTAAAACCTATCCAGTCAGTTTAGAAGACTTTGGCACTGGTAACAATCTGATGTTTGACAATTTTTACAACTGCATTAGGAACACCCATTTATCTCAAATAATCGTTTTTATACTTGCTTAATTGCAGTGCTAATCCTGAAAATGGAGGGATTAATTTATTTAACCGGCTTTCCGCACTTCATCGTGTAATATGCGTAGATTTCCAAAACCTGTTTAATGATGGTTAAATCAACAACATAAATTACCAAATTGAACAAAGAGATATTAATGCAGCCAAAGTAATTTTAAGGAGCCAGTGCCGTGGGCGGGTTTCCCGACTTGAGGCAACTGGCGTTCGTGCAAACGCTACGGTCGGGCATCCGGGAAGTAACGCTTTTTAGTGATGTGCCCTCTACTTCTGTTGGTCGCATCGCCCTTGGCGTCTCCCCGAGTGAGAAGACCTGCAAAAGCAAGGAACGTCAGTGACGCTGGAATCCCCCGGATTTATCCGTGGGGAGTGTCAAGAAAGCAAATACCTGAAAATTGCAGTCAGCGTGCCGATTGGTGGCAATCTGAATGTAGCAAAAGAAATCATCAGGGGTGTGGCTGGGGCTTAAGATGAGGTGAATCGCAGTGGTGGAAATGGTAAGCTGTTGGAGGTGGCGATGGCGCAGCCCGCCTCCGGCATCGCATCTCTAGAATTCTAGTTGAGAATTTAGCGGCTTTTTTAGGTAAATTTTTCACTTGGAGTATCCTAGCCCACATTCCGCCCCCCAAGTGTCAAAAGAGACTCCCAAGAGAAAAGATGGGGGATTGCCAATTTTATTAAATCAAGCTAACAATGAAGCCCAAACCGCGAAAAAGCTGCTAGTTAATAGCTAGTGACTTTTTGCCAAACATGATTTTGATTGCAGACAAATTGAGATGAATACAGCTAATTTCCCGTGGCTGACGACGATTATTCTGTTCCCGATAGCGGCGTCACTGCTGATTCCGATTATCCCGGATAAAGACGGTAAAACAGTGCGCTGGTATTCCCTGATTGTGGGGCTAGTTGATTTCGCGCTGATTGTTTACGCTTTTTATACTGAGTATGACTTCTCGAATCCAGATTTGCAGCTGTTTGAGAGTTATACTTGGGTGCCACAACTCAATTTGAATTGGTCAGTGGGGGTAGATGGCTTGTCTATGCCCCTAGTTATTTTGACTGGATTCATTACTACGCTCGCGATTTTAGCAGCTTGGCCTGTGACGCTCAAGCCCAGGCTATTTTATTTCTTGATTCTGGCGATGTATGGCGGTCAAATCGCCGTATTTGCTGTCCAGGATATGCTGTTATTTTTCCTGGTGTGGGAACTGGAATTGGTGCCGATCTACTTTCTGCTGTCAATTTGGGGCGGTAAAAAGCGGCAATACGCAGCGACCAAGTTTATTTTATACACCGCAGGCGGCTCGCTGTTTATTTTGCTGTCTGCCCTGACAATGGGATTTTACGGCGATACGGTGACGTTCGATATGCGAGAATTGGCTCTCAAGAACTTCGCCCTCAATTTCCAACTGGCACTATATGCAGGGTTCTTGATAGCTTACGCTGTCAAATTACCGATTATTCCCTTGCATACCTGGCTACCAGATGCCCACGGTGAAGCTACAGCCCCTGTACACATGTTACTGGCAGGTATTCTGCTGAAAATGGGCGGTTATGCCTTAATTCGCATGAATGCCCAAATGCTCCCCGATGCCCACGCTTATTTTGCACCAGTATTGGTGGTTTTGGGGGTAGTTAATATTATCTACGCTGCCTTGACATCCTTTGCCCAGAGGAACCTGAAGCGGAAAATTGCTTATTCTTCAATTTCCCATATGGGCTTTGTGACAATTGGTATTGCCTCTTTCACCGATTTGGGCTTAAGTGGGGCAGTATTACAAATGGTATCCCACGGGCTGATTGGGGCGAGTTTGTTCTTCCTCGTCGGCGCGACTTATGACCGGACACACACCCTAATGTTAGATGAAATGGGCGGTGTCGGTAAACGGATGCAGAAAATTTTCGCTATGTTCACCGCCTGTTCGATGGCTTCTTTGGCATTACCAGGGATGAGCGGTTTTGTGGCAGAGTTAATGGTGTTTGTGGGCTTTGCTACGAGTGATGCTTATAACTCTACATTCAAAGTCATCGTGGTGATTTTGATGGCTGTTGGCGTGATTTTAACGCCAATTTATCTGCTGTCAATGTTGCGAGAAATTTTCTACGGACAAGAAAATGAGGAATTAGTTTCTCACCAAGCTTTAATAGATGCTGAACCTCGTGAAGTGTTTATTATCGCCTGTTTGTTAGTGCCAATTATTGGGATTGGTTTTTATCCCAAATTACTGACTCAGATGTACGACGCTACAACAGTGCAGTTAACAGCGCGGTTGCGTGATTCAGTGCCGACTTTAGCACAGCAAAAAGAAGCACCAAAGGTTTCTTTGAGTGCGCCAACAATTGGTAATTAGTAGTGGTAGGACTTACGCACGAACTACGATTTTAGGTCATTACGAGGGTAGCGACGTAATCGCAAAGGCTGATTTTTCGTCACAAGTGCGTAAGTCCTAAGTGCTTAATACTGGAAATTAATTATGACTTTGAGGGTGGATTTTATGCCTGCCCTTTTTTTTTGTGCAGCTACGGTATATTTGGGTGTGGCGATATGTATCTGTAGTTTTTTTATCAATCGCAATCTTTTTGCCAGATATTTAATTATAATTTCTACAATCAATGTAGAATTTAGTTATGGCAAAATTACTCATGTTAAACTACAATCTACTCCATTGTTTGCCATCTTGCGAAGAGCTACCTGATTCTGATGAAACCCCTGTGGATAATCAAGTACAACATCTGATTCCTGCTCTTTTAGAAACTACGCTGACTTTACTGTGGTCAGACCGTTGGGATTACTTCTTTGGCGTTGATATGGGTATTTATTATCGCCCTGATCAACCTGCAATTGTTCCTAATGGTTTTCTCAGCTTAGGTGTGAAGCGTTTTATTGATGAGGATTTGCGTCTGAGTTATGTGCTGTGGGAAGAAAATCATCTGCCAATTTTGGCACTAGAAGTTGTTTCCCAAACATATCACGGAGAATATAGTACGAAAAAAGAATTATATGCCAAAGAATTAGGAATTTTATACTACGTTGTCTATAGTCCCAATCGTCGTAAAAAGCCTCCTCTGGAGGTGTATCAGCTAGTAGATGGGGAATATATCCTGATGAGTGGAAGTCCTGTTTGGCTACCGGAGATTGGTTTGGGAATTGGGCGAGAACGAGGAATTTATCAAGGTATAGCCAGAGAATGGCTATTTTGGTATGACGAGGAAGGACAAAGGTTGCTGACGCCGGAAGAACGCATTCGCGAAGCAGAAGAACGCATTCGCTTTGAAGAACAGCGACGGGTGGAAGCAGAACAACGGGCGCAATTATTGGCGGAAAGGTTAAAGCTTTTGGGTGTTGATCCGGAAACTTTGGCTTAAATACCTCAGTGCCCGAATTTCTCACCACATCTCAATAATTAAATAAGTAATGAGTAATGAGTAATGAGTAATGAGTAATGAGTAATGAGTAATGAGTAATGAGTAATGAGTAATGAGTAATGAATCTTACTTCTTACTTCTTACTTCGCCCGTGAGGTTCGCGCTTTGGGAGAGTTCAATCTGCCAAGTTCAATCCCTTCTCTCCTTGTGAGAAATGCGGGAGTGGCTTTCTGCTGGTAGCCAGTCTTCATCCAAGATTAATTCTAAAGAATAGGGACATTCTTCTGGAAATACTGAAATCAGCATACCCGTTTGCTGGGCTGCTTGGCGACGTGCCCTTTGATAGCTGTCGTTAAGCTGTTCTGTAGGGTAGCCCTTGATACATAGTAACTTCATGCTTGCATCATCAGCATTTGTCTTTCTCTATCAGCTGCGTAGCTTAGGCAAGCTAAAATATCGTCTTGTGTCAAATAAGGAAAATCATTAAGTATTTCCTCGTAGGTCATTCCAGAGGCAAGATATGATAAAACATCATATACTGTAATTCTCATTCCGCGAATACAAGGCTTACCACCTCGTTTCCCTGGTTCAATCGTAATAATATTTTGGTAATTTACGCTCATTTTGAGTTTACCTAATTGTCGTGGGTAGGCGATCGCTCTTCACCTTATTTTCCCATCTGCTCCAGTTTGTTTCGTCATCATCTGAGCGATCGCTCATTCTTAGCTTATCTAATCGCGATGTGTAGGCGATGTCTATCGACAAGCCGCTGTGCGTCTACGCTTGGCTATCAATTAGAATCATCCAACTCAGCAAGTGCTATCTTCACACAGACTCGAACACCCTGCCAATCACGTTCTGACAAATGACCAATCAAAACTAAATTAGCAGAGGGTGGAAGTGTCACAATAAAACTTCGGAATACCGACGCCACGCGCAAACCCGCTGCTGACCAGTCTTGAAGTGCGTAGTCAGTCACTCCCAGTGCGTTTGTCTGAGTAGTTATCAGTCCGACTATGACATCAAGACGGATGCTGTTATAAGTTGCGGATGACAGTACTACAGCCGGACGGCGCTTGATTCCTGTGACACCAGGAAAATCGACTGTAACCACATCACCAGGATTAAATGTCACTCAGATGTCTCCTCGCTGTCAGGAAAAATTGAAGCTGCGTGCTGCAAACAGAAGGATGCTAAATCAAGCTGATCTTCGTCAGTCCAGGTATCGCTGTAGTCGATGACAGACAAGTTTTGCTCAACTAAATCATTCAGAATTAGATTTGCCAAGCGTAGCCGCTCTGTTGGTGACAGTTTACTGATAACTTCTGTGTATATTTCTTGGGCGCTAGTGGACATAATCAATCCTTTTGTCCCTGTTTGAGTTTACCTAATTGTCGTGTGTAGGCGATCGCAACTTGGTATTAGTCCAAATCTTCTTCGGTAAGTTGAGCATCTTTCATGATACTTTTCAAAGTCCCAATAGGTAAATCCCGATTACTGTGAACCGGAATCGAAAGAATCACGTCAACACCTGCTTTTGCGTAAATGTGATGGCTACCAGTAATCCATTTGAGTTGCCAACCTTGCCGTTCTAAAATTTTACACAGGGCTTTACCAGAAATCGCTTTCATAGCGATAGCTCAATCAACTGTTTTTCAGGTTCAACCTCTTGTTGCTGGCTGGCTACTTCCAACCAACCTTGAATCGCATCTTGTAGCATCTCTAACAGATGTTCGTAGCTGTCTCCCCAAGTGTGACATCCTGGTAAAGCAGGTACAGAACCACACCAAACACCGTCTTCTTGCCAGATAACTGCTTTAATTTTCATTTTGATGCTGTGTGAATTTCTACGCTTGGCTATCAATACTTGGGCGCTAGTGGAGATAATCAATCCTTTTGTCCCTTATCCTAACTTGAAAGTTTCACCTCATTCTCACGCAAAGGCGCATTCGCGGAGCGTCTCGAAGAAAAGGCGCAAAGAAAGAGCGCGAAAATGAGGACGCAAGAGGTCTACTGAACGCTCTACAAAAAAGCTCACAGTTGCTTCACCATAATCATCTCACCCAAACTTTATCAAAGTTTCACATGGATCGGCTTCATCAATGGTGATTAGCTCGTTACTCAGGGAAATATATGTATACGATTACTCAACGGTAGTCGCAAAAATTCGTTCATAAACCTTTTTTACAGCTAATCACAATCAGGAGTATTTTATGATTCCACTTATCTTGGGTGCTGTTGCTATAGCTGGCGCTGTTCTTGGTGTAGGTGCAGGCGCTGTAGGTTTTTCCGACATGAATGAAGCCAAAGAAATTGGTAACCGCGCCCAAAAGCGTCATGAGGATGCTGTCAGCGATTTGAAAGCAGACTGGGAGGCGACTAACGAGCTTGCACAAGAGTATGGTCAGCTTCAGCTTGATGTAATGAAAAACACAATTGGGCGCTTTGTTGACTTTATTGAACGAAATATTGGTAAAGCAAAACAAAACGAGAAGGAGTTTTTAGAAGGACTGGACGGAATTTCAGTTCAACAGATAAAAGAGTACAAAACTGCTGCAGTAGAAGCTGAACAGTTTTTCAAAGGTGGTGCTAAGGCTGTTGGTGCAGCAGCAGCAGGATACGGTGGTGCAATGAGTCTTGCTACCTCTGTAGGAGTAGCCAGTACTGGAACACTTATAGGAGGACTCAGCGGTGCTGCAGCCTGGAATGCAACTCTAGCGTGGTTGGGTGGTGGCTCACTTGCAGCCGGTGGCGGCGGTATGGCTCTTGGTTCTCTGGTGTTAGGTGGTATTACCGTTGGACCTGCTGTGTTAATTGGAGGCTTTGTGCTTGCTGGTGAAGGTGAGAAAGCTTTAACCAAAGCGCGGGAGTACGAAGCTGAAGTCAACATTGCGATCGCTAAAATTGAAACAGCAAAAGACTTTATGCAACAAGTAAAACGGCGAATTACCGAGTTAATGGATTTGCTTAAAACTCTCAATGATCTTGCTGCTATGGGTTTAGACGAACTAGAATCACTGCCGTCATTTAACAAAAATAGGGACGCTACTAGGTTTCAACAGGTAGCACTTGTAGTAAAAGCTCTTGCAGAAATCATGAAAACTCCTGTTTTAGATAGTGAAGGGCAGTTAAATCCTGCTACTGCGACTATCCGTGCAAAGTATCGTACTTTGGGAGGTAATTAGAAATGTCGGTAAATAAAGTTACTACAGTATTATTCAAAGATATCAACCCTGCTGAATCCCTACAGCAAATTGTTTCGGCTTACGCTGAATACAAGATAATTGCCGAGCAAGAACAGACGAAGCGAAGAGAGATTGATGCTTGGGAAAAAGAAGCGATCGCTAAAATTAACGCCCAACGAGAGTTTTTGATGGCGTATTTAGATCGCTCATTTGATCAACGTGCAGAAAACTTTCGGGCTTTGTTTGCTGTAGTTGATAGTGCCATCGCATCTGGCAATAACGAGCAACTAGCACTTACCTTAAATGCAATCACAGAAATCGCTAAATTCAGCCCATTCAAAGAGCTGGCTAACATAGCTTCTGTCCGTGCTGCGTTAGATGATCCAAACCACGAATGGACATTTTAATTTTATAGCCAGCATTGCACAATAACATTTGATGCCAAGATGCAAAGTTTTTCTTCGCCTCTTGGCATCATCTACTAATCATTCCCCAAAAGTCTGTCATATTCAGCATGTGAACCAATCCAAAACCAAACTAGATCAGCATCTTGCTCTACAGCAACTGCTCGATAGTGCAACCCGATTCGTACAGACCAAAAACTACCCACTTTTTTAAAATGCAGTGATGGATACCGAGGATTTTGTTTAAGCAACTCATAGCATCGATCTGCTAGCTCTTGGATATTAGCAGGTAACTGTCGATAGCAATACCAAAAATCTGGAGTGGCTCGGTATCTCACAAATCAGTACAGCGTCCCTCGCGCAAGTCTCGCAGAGCTTTTTCTGCCAAAGAATTAAGCCTAAGAGCAACTACATCAGCCTGAAATTTTTTATCCCAGACTTCCGCATCGAATTCTGCAAACCAAGCACGAAAAGCAGCAAGTTCCTCTGGTGAAAGTTGACTGACAGCGCGTTCAATTTCTTGCAAAGTATTCATGTCCATAGACAGCTAGCTTATTTATTCTACTAGTTCAAATATACAATATGCGCTTCAGAATTTCTTGGTGTTGTGCGCCATTTTGGGACGGGATGATGGCGATCGCCTCACATCACATTGTATCTGTGATACGTTGCAATATAACTTGATCTTACAAGATTATCACAAATAAAATATTACCTTGGGGTGGAATGCAATGGCTGTGTGAATCATAACTAATTATCCAGACTTGATATTACTACTTGATTCACAAAAATGGTTCAAAATTCCCAAAATCTTTCCCACATCATTGATAAAATATTCATTTAAATCAATCTCAATTATTTGCCCAGTCAGGCGCATAAATTTCCAGTTAGTACCAGTAGTTACACTACCATAAACAGTAGGGATTTCATTTCCTTTTTGCTGGTTAAATAACTGTGCGGCTATCATCTCGGCAATACATTGTCCTAAGCCAGATTGAATATTATCATTTTTGGCTTCTACTAAAGCAATAACTGGTGATTTAATAATTATCTGTTCTGGCGATTTACTAATCAGAAAATCGCAAAAACCATTTAAACCTTTTTCTGGACTGACGTTAAATTCTCGACCTGAAAACAAACTGATTTGATTTTGTAATTGCTCCTTGAGTTCTACAAGAATTGGTGTCAATATTAATTCAGAGCGGGCTTTTTCAGTGCCAATCGCTAATGCTAATGGTAGATATCTTTTGAGGATTTGTGCCAAAAAATCACTGTATTCTACTGGGGATATATCAGCAAAAATTCCCGCAGCTTCCATAATGCTGATTCCAAAGGTTGTCTCCACAGTTTCTATACTGAATTGACTGTATGGCATTATCTTTGATCCAAATTAGGCTGACTTCCCAAAATACTCTGGATAAGCTTTGTGTGCTTCTGCATAAATTTTTAATGCTACAGCCATCTGCTGTTGTGCAGTGTCACCCTGTGCTTGAAACCAAGCAAAAGTTTCAGAATCTATCTGAATTGTAATTTTTACAGATGACTTGGGCATTTGTAATTGTGCTTTAGCAAAGAATTCATCAGACAAGGGTGGAATATCTGAGGTGTCGATATCTTCGTCGCTCATGGCATCAATTCTAGCCCAATCGGTTCTTGAGGTATTGTTCATAGCGTTTTCGTTCATGAGACAGTGCCTTTCGTAATGATATGATACGAACTATTGCCTCATCAGGCTCGGTGTAAACAACTACTATGACTCTTCCATCAAGTAGTCCAATACCAATATATCGCTCCTCACCATAGTCCTCTCGATCATCCAGGGAGACAAGCATCGGGAAATTAAAGATGCGGTAAGCGTCAGCAAAGTCAAAACCATGCTTTGTTATATTGCTTTGGTTTTTACGCTCATCCCACTCAAACTTCATAGACTCAATCTACCACAGAAACCTATTTGCAGTAGTTGTTGTAAATCTTCAAAAATCTTCATCATCGACAAAAAACTCAGCATCCTCATCCAATCGTGAATCTTGGGGAGATTCACCCAAAGCCCACAAAGGCTGCAATATTGCTATCCCAATTAACCCCACACCAGCACTAAAGGCCAATAATAAACCAAAGGGTATCTGAATCGATTGCAATGTAAAGAATTTTAACGATACTGGTGTGGCATTTTGGACTGAGATAATCGCGATCGCCACTACCCAAACAGCTATAACTACAGATATTAATAAATTAACAATAGTTTTCATAATTTTGACAACAGTTAGGAATTATAGCGTTTCTTGACAAGCGTGAGGTACACCCGTAAGGGCACGGCACTGCCGTGCCCCTACACTTGGCGATATAATGTTTGACTCGTGACATCTCCTACACCAACCCTACGGGTATGGTGTAGGCTTCTGAAGTCCTGTTAAGGATGTTCAAAATTTCCTTTGTAATACTGTCAGACATAGTTCCAACTATGTCTATTTTCTTACTACGGCGTTTTATACTTGGCATAATGCCCAAGCCAAGTCTCTTCAAATTGATAGCGGCATTAATGTCTCTATCAACTCTCAAAGATTCAATCTCATCCCAGTAATCTCTAGTATCAAGATTAGGAAATACTATCTCGTTCCGATAACTGAGAATTTGACTAGTATAAGCAGGATTTTGAGGTATCACAACGGCACCAGCTTTTGCGGCTATGTAACCTAATATCTCAAAAAACTGTCCAAATGCTGCATCCATCCAAGATTTATTTAATCCAGACTTTGCTGATTGTCCATTGGGTAAAAACTTACCATTTTCGTCTGGCTTTGGTGCATTTCTTTTACTCAAACCTTGTAAATTAAGTTTTTCATGGAAAAATACTTTCTTACCACTTCTTACAAGTTTATGGGCAGTCTTATATTGAAAATCCTTACGACTTCTAGCGATACGTTGATGCTGTTTACCTTCTTTTTTAGCTAGTTTTCTTCTAGGTTTACTACCAGGTTTTCTTTTATTTCTCTTGATTGATACTTTATCCAGTTTATGTTGGTTTTTACGTAGTGATTTTAAAGAAGGTAGTTTGTCACCTGCGGATGTAGCCAGATAATCATCACCATGTAAAACAGCGTCCAAACCCATTGAATTATCCCAAGCTGGAACAATTAAATCAGGATTAAAATCAGGTACAGAGGTATCTTCCAGACACATCTGGATATACCAACCATCTACTTTTTTGGTTACGCTGATTTGTTTAAGTTTAAAACCACTGGGCAAAGGTCGATGCATTCTGACTTGTACAACACCCAATTTAGGTAATCTTAGATATAACCAGTTTTTCCGAACTAGTTTAATCCAATCATCTTTAGCACTTGCAAAAGTCATTGTGCCAAAACTAGCTGCTGTTTTAAAACGTGGCTTACCCGAACGCTTACCCTTTTTATCACCAACTATAAACCTTTCAAAAGCCTTATCAACTCGCTTACAAATATCTTGCAAAACAGTTGAATTAACACGAGAAAAATCTAGTAACTCTCCACTATGCATTACCTTGATAAAATCTTTCTTTATTTCTGGTAATTGCAACTTTTGAGAGTAGTAACTTGGCCGCTCAAATAAACCAGGGAAAGTGTCTTTCCAAAAAGGAAACGCTTTTAGCTGCAAGTGATTGTTCTGCCACCATGAAAACCGCTCACCCAATTGTCGGTTGTACCAATAACGAGATATTCTTAACCACTCGTTAAGCTCTATCTTTTGATTAGTATCTGGGTAAAACTGATACTGGTAAGTTGTTTTCATCGTGATTCGACCTCTCACTTAACTTGTTATATGCTAGCATGAATGTACAAACAATGTACAGCCATCATGAAAAAGATTAGGGTTAAGGATGTCTGAACGTAGATATAATAAGTTGCAGTTATATTCAATACAAGTTGATAAAACAATGACACAAGTTTTAGAAGAATTTATCGATTCACTACCGAATCCAGAAATTGACAAAAACTCGACTGCCATTCAATCTGTTTCACCTGCGGTAAAAATTGATTGAATGGCGTCTCCTTTTTGTCGCGCAATTCATCCCGACACCAACACGAAGTGTATGGTGCGGGGCTTCTTGCTGTTTAAGCTAACTCTTAGTGATCAAACTCTTACTCTAGTTTAGCGATCGCACTCTGCATTTCTTGCGCGATTGTGCTGAGTTTTTCTGGCGAATTTGTTTCCATATATACCCGCACCAGTGGTTCTGTACCAGAGGGACGCAGTAACACCCAGCTACCTTCTTCTAAATACAGCTTAATCCCGTCTTTACGCCCGACTTCTTTAACTTTAATCCCGGCGACTTCTGTCGGTGGGTTTTTGGTGAAAGCGTCGATAACGGCTATTTTGTGGGACTCTGTGAGGTGTAAATCGAGACGGTTATTATACAACGGCCCATCTGCTTCGGCGATCGCTTCTTTGACAAGTTGACTCAGGGGTTTACCTTCATAGGCGATCGCTTCTGCTACTAACATATCGGCTAACACGCCGTCTTTTTCGGGGATGTGCCCAATCACGCTTAAACCGCCTGATTCTTCCCCACCAATCAACACGGTGGTTTCCCGCATTTTTTCACCGATGTATTTAAAGCCTACGGCTGTTTCATAAATTGGCAATCCATATTTAGCGGCGAAATTATCCAGCAGGTGGGTTGTAGCCACAGTGCGGACAATAGCGCCGGTTTTACCTTTGTTTTTGATTAAATGACGTGCTAGCAATAGCAGCACAGTGTTGGGGGTGAGGACGTTACCTAGTTCATCGACAATCCCAAAGCGATCGCTATCGCCATCCGTTGCCAAACCTAAATCAGCATGATCTCGGCGGACTGCTTCTACTAACTCTACCAGTTGTTCGCCTTTGGGTTCTGGCATCCCGCCGCCAAATAGCACATCCCGCCAAGCGTGGAAACTTTCTAACTCCACACCACTGTGTTGCAAAACTTCATCTAAGTAGCCGCGAGAAGTAGAATACAGCGCGTCGTATTTAACCTTTAAATTGGCACTTTTGATCTTTTCTACATCAAGTAAGGTGTAGATAAATTGCAGATAATCGGGTTTGGGATCAAAAATAGAAATAGAACCTGATGGGTTGCTACTAGGCAGCGCATCCGATGCACTTTCAATGTTTGCCACAATAGTATCAGTAATCTCTGGAGTGGCAGGTCCAGCATAATCAGGGATATATTTAATCCCACAGTATGGTGCAGGATTATGACTCGCAGTAAACATTAACGCCCCCGCTGAATTTAAGTGACGGGCGTTGTAAGCGATTACTGGTGTGGGGCAATCCCGATCAGTAACTTTAACCGTCCAACCCAAGTCTGCCAGGACTTGGGCGGCTGTCTGGGCAAACTGGTCAGCTAAAAATCGCGTATCGTATGCTACAAGAACTGGTCTGTCTTTGCTATAGGCTGTTTCCAAATAACTGGCGATCGCCCTAGTTACTTTCCGCACGTTGGGAAAAGTAAAGTCATCGGCGATAATTCCTCGCCAGCCGTCAGTGCCAAATTTTATTTTGCTGGAATTGCTACTAGCGCTCATGTTTGCCACTGTCTCCCGTCGAACTTGAATACTATAGGAAGCTTCCCGCAAAGCGTGCGTAGCCGCAAGTATCTCCACCGTATTTTTTCTCACTGCTTCTAATGCAATGTCAACCCCTGATCGCCCTTTTGCCAGTTATCACCTTTGGTCTTTAGTTGCCCCAGCGATGGGACAAGAACGCTGGCATTGCCAGATGAGACGGGGGTTTGTCAAAGCGCGTCAAAATGAAGCCCAAGTCAAAGCACTGCTGGCAAGGGCCACTGCACCCCAGCGGATTGGTATACTCGCCCAAAAAGGCGTTTATGAATTTCATCATAATCGACATCTGTTAAAGCAATCCGATGGTGTCGAAAAAGTTGCCCAAATTCTCAAATTGAGCTACGCAGCTTACGAAGTGCAGCAGCGTGTGTTGCAAATTTTGAGAAAATATCACAATGCGCCATTGCTTTTGGATAAAAACATTATCCAATTAACCCCAGGCGATGAAGGCTTTCCCAAACCGATTTTAATTGACCAGGATGATTATTGTTTCCGCTTATATGCAGCTATGGATTGCGTTTTTATTGATTCTGATCACACGTTGCATATTTTAGATTTTAAAACAGGAAAATCCACCTTTGACAGACGACAGGCATTAGTTTATTTGCTAGCTGCCCATTATCTTTATCCTGGTCATCATGCTGTTGCATCATTTTATAATTTAGAAATATGTAAAAAATCCGATTTAATTACTGTTAATCATAGCGAGTTAGAATCTTTAGAATTTGAGTTAGCTAATATTGCGCTAAAGCACCAACAAGATTTACAAAAATATCAGCAAGAAGCTAGTAATTTTAGCCAAATATTTCCACCAAATCCAGGTTCTCACTGTCGCTTTTGCCCTTTTCAATCTATCTGTGATTTTTCTGATGATAAACAGTCTCTACCACATCCATTACCAACCTTAAAAATTCATGTTTAATAGGACAGTGGGAGTATAGGGATGGTTGTAATATCAAAGCAAGCTCCTCGCTTGCGCTTAGGGGGTTGGGGGTGGGGTTCTTATACCTGATAACGCTATAATTCAAAAAATAAATATTAATCTTCGTCGCCATCAGCAAAATTTACTTGCTCATAAAGTTCGCTCAGTGCTAGCTGAAAATCAATCGTTTGCAGTGATAAAATTGCAGATTCACCTTCAAGTTCAGTAAATGACCATTGACCTTCTGCAGTTTTGACATACTGCATCACATGATAATTATATTGATCAATTAAAATATATTCCTTAAATTCGGGAATAGAGCGATAGTAAAGAAACTTATCTCCTTGGTCGTAATTCTTTGTGGATTTAGATAACACTTCGGCAATTAAACAAGGATTCATTACAGTTGTTGTATTCGTTTCCGTATACATAGGTTCTCCCTCAATTACCATGACATCGGGATAGGTATGCTGACGATAACGGGGTATCCACAAACGGACAGCACCAATATAAATATCGTATTTTTTCCCTCTGAGACCAAACTTTAAGTAAGCATAAAAATTGCCTGCAATCTTATTGTGAGTTGTTGTTCCGCCAGTCATAGGTACGATTTCTCCATCACGGTATTCACTTTTGTATTCTGCCTTTTCTTCAAGTTCTAAATATTCTTCAGGTGTGTAATAGTGTGTTTTTGTTTTTAATTGCATAAGTATATAACCTATTGTGCTGTTAATATTTGTTGAGTGAAACCAGGATCATGGTCTATCTTTACCAGTTCCATCCTCATTGTACTGGGCGTTTGACCAGTGTCGCTTTTAAACGCTAACCCATAGAATCGGAATTCGATTCCCATGTGTAATTTACATAGACAAAATTTGCTTTATAATACCACTCTATGTTATACTGAGTTATTGATATGGTCTAAAAGCCTTATCTCATAAGGTTTTTAGGAGTGTAAGCATGGAAACGAGTCAAGCAAATTGGGAATCTAATTTAACAGTAAAATCAGACTGTCGGACTGTGATTAATGAGAATGAAATCAATAAACTCGGAACATGATGTCCATTTTTTCATGACTTAACCGTTCAAAACCCTTGCTGCGTCTTTGGTTCAAAGGTTTTTGTCATCCTCCCGGTATTCCTTTTAGATGTGAAATTACATGGGACTACTAGACAACAGAGTATATTTCTGTTTTAAAATGTGGCTGGGGTTCATCTAACTATCTATTAAAAACCCGTGGATTCAAGTTTACTGCTGTTGATATCAGGTTAAATTATGGTTATTGCCGATGATGTTAAACCCTGACTGATCATGAAATCTTTCAAAGTCTTAAACGCAAATTAATATAGGACTCCTATTTGATTTTTGAAATACACGTAGCTAGGGCTATGCCTTACAAAACCCGGATGTGCTTGGCAATGCCTAGCCTACAGATACTTAAACGCAAATTAATAGAATTTTAACAAACTATTTTTCAGGATTTGTAGTAAGAAGCACTTTAATGCTGAGAAAATAAGGACTAAAGTCCTTACTAGGAACTGGTATTTTATGCGCCAGTATGTTTAGTATAATTTTAGGTATGTTTAATTTGGATATCAATTTTTTCTCGGAAACGATTGGAGATAATCTCTTACCTCTTGTCATAATTACCTCTGCCATAGGCGTAGCTGTAGTTTTTTCTACTACCTTATTTTTGCTAGTGTTTTTATTGAAAAAAATGACTGAATCAATCACAACTCGTTTCTTATCTGTTGAAGGCAGAAGATTATATAGCAAAGTCATCTCTAATTATCAAAATTTTTTGGTATTAAATATAATCTTAATTCTGCTTGACTTAACTTTATTAATAATTCCCAAACCTAATTGGGTCAACTATATAGAATTGGCGCTATCGGTGTTAGTAGCTATTACGACAGGCTGGCTAAGTTCTCGTTTGTTTAAGAGATTTTACGACACTTACTTGCAAGAAAATGCCTTAAGCCGCAAAATAAACAGTGAGTTACTAATAGTTATTAATCTCATAGCAGATGCAGTCATTTTTATCATTATTTTCTTCATTTTTGCTCAGACACACCAGATAAATGTTTTTGCGCTAACAGCAAGTTTAGGACTTGGGGGATTAGCCATCGCTTTCGCAGCACAAGAGACTTTGCAGCAATTGTTGGGTGGAATCATTCTCTATATTGATAGACCTTTTGTCATTGATGACTATATCGGTTTACCTGATGGCACATTTGGTAGAGTTGAATCAGTTGGGTTGCGTTCTACAAAGATTCGTAATTCTGGCAAAGGAACTTTAACTATAGTTCCTAATAGTTCCCTGGCAAATATGAGTATCGAGAACTTTACAGGAGCGAAAAAATTAGTTTCCTTGGTTTATCTAACTTTCTATAAACAATTGCTAGAAGATGAAAGTGCTTTAATTCGGCAAGTCATATTAGAAAGTACCAGAGAAATTTTTGGTATCGACTCTCGGAATACAGATGTGATATTTAAAGAAATTCCCCGAGATGCAAAAATTAATGTATTGATCGACTCTCGCAATTCGGATGTGATACTTAAAGATATTACCCCAGAGGCAAGAGTTAATGTTACTCAGGCTCAGATCAACTTTTTCATTCTCGGTTCTGGTGAGATGTCAATGGAAATGCGCCGCCAGTTGATAGATATAGCGAAACAAAGCATAACTCTGCAATTAAAAGGTTATGGTATTGCTTTCGACCTTGAAGAAAGGGCGGTTGATGTTGATGCACCCATTACTATCTAAATTAACTATTGGAATGAAATGCAAATTCTCTTGAATATAAAACCTTCGTTTTCATTGGATGAAGCGACGCAAAAACTGCTGATTACAATTGGAATTCAACTAGCAGTTTTCTTAATTTTTATTTTCCTGGCTTTCATACTTGGAAAATCATTCCCCCGCTTTCTGAATACAATTGTTAGAAGATTTTCACCCCAAATATTTTTCACAGTTTATGAAAAATTAACCAATTCCCTTGAAAAGCTAATTGGGATAGTAGCAACAGTAATTCTCATTGGAGTTTGTCTCAATCTGATTCAACAATACACGGGATTGTACAAATTCTTGAAATTTTTCTCTGACCTATCCATAGCTGTTACCCTCGGTGCATTAATTTCTGGTTTTTTTCGGAATTTCGTCCGTGTGTATGGAATTGAACTGATTCGTAAACTAGGTTTTGAGATTGATGAGTTAGTACTCGTTTTTGAAACAATTGCTAACATTATCATTGGATTTGTTGTGGCGATAGCATTTGCTCAAAGCCAGAACATTAATTTGATTGGTTTACTTGCTGGTTTAGGGATTGGGGGTATAGCAGTTGCTTTTGCGGCTCAAAACACTTTAGAACAGATTTTGGGAACAATTGTTATCTACCTGGATCGTCCTTTTATTGCTGGAGAATATATTCGTGTTAGTTTAAGTTCACAAGGAATTTTATTGGCGCGTGTAGAGTCTATTGGTTTGCGTTCAACGAAGCTGCGAACACTCGCAAAAAGTACCCTCATAGTGGTTCCCAACTCATTGATGGCCTCAGTAGATATAGAAAATGTAACCAGAGGGAAAAAGGTTATGGTCTTACTATATCTTGATTTTGCTCGACAGTTAGAGAGATTTGAACAAGCGTTGTTAGAAAAAGTCATTAAGGAAAGTACTTGCTCATTGTTTGGCATAGATCCAAACAGTACAAAAATTAGTTTATTTCCCTATGGAGATAATCTCAAGGGAGTTCGTGCTAGGGTGAGTTTCTTTATCTTAGGTTCAAATGAAAATTCGATTGAATTCCGCAAGCGTTTGTTAGAGTTAGCCAATGAATCTATCTCGGAAAAGCTTCAGACTCATGGTATAGAATTTACTATGCAAGAGCCAACTATTTATCTAGAATCTCCTGTTTCAATTTAGCTATCACAGCTTATATTTGTAACTGAGTTCAAGTGCATTGCAAAAGCTATTGAGGCAACCCAACAAAGCATTGTAGTAGGAATAGGCATCATCTCGTTCAGCTTGAAGGTAGGAATACAGGGTTAACTCTGGTTCTGGGACTAAATGATTTTTGGGGATATCTATACCTGCTGCGGTTAAGCGTGTTGCAGCGATTGTCACTAACAAGGACCCAATCGTATTCGTCTTACCATTGCGAAGGTCATCTAGTCCAGGCAAGATTAACTCTGCTCCTGGTAACTCATTTAGCCTCATGACCGACCCTCCTTTGGATTAGCTTCTGAACGTGCGATGAAGTTATCAACTCTGCTTCTAATTACGTCAGGGTTAAGAGAAGGAAATCGAATCAATTCGGGTGCAATGGCTTCAAAACAATCTCGTAACTGTTTCAAGGACAATAATTTCTGTTCGTACATGGCTTGGACATCATTAAGGTCACGATCAAATCCTCTAGAGAGTTTAGAGAGAGCTTGGGCAGTAAAATCATAGTGATAGAACGAGATTTGACCTCGTTTGCCAATGAACACACTCCGCTCTCGCCATCCTGGAAGAGCTGGTAAGAAATCCTGTGGAGAAGCCAATTCGATATTGATGTTCAAGTCTTGTTTAAGTTTAGCAATTGCCTGAAAAATGCCTGGAGGTTCAGGGTCTAGACGGATATCGACATCGACTGTGGAACTACGCCAACCAATCAGGAGAGCGCTAGCACCACCTGTAAAGTAAATGCAGCCTGAACCTTGAGCTTCTCGACCTAAGATTTGCATCAGGCGTTCAATTTTCTGAGCGTCTACGTTTGGGCGCATGTTTTTTGCCGTGATCAGGATTTGGAATAATTTTTCATGGTACAGGGAGAGCGATGGCGAGCTAGAGCCAATATTGCATCTAGTAGTCGTTATTAGCCTCGCGATAAGCTTTACGCTCCTCTAGCGATTTCTCTCATACCAAACTTTATCATACTGAAAATATATTTTTTATTGATACTCAGTAGCTTTTATCCTCCTTTTTATCCCGCTAGCTCGTAATTGAGAAAAATTATGCAGCGGCTGAAAGGCAAGAGGCGTAAGGGTTGTGGGGTTTGAATTTTATTTTTCTGGAGAAAAAGTGCCCGTAACTCGAAAAGTTCAGGAATTGGGGTGGGAAAGCGTCGAAAAAGTGTGGGAAGAAAAAACCAGAGCTTGAGGTATGAGAGTGAAAGTGAGCGATCGCTAGTCCTAGCACAGTTCATAACTTACTACTAACCCAAGTTGCTAGTTCTTTCATCTAACTAATAAAAAAAATGGGGTTTAATGTGTCAACGATGGTAGCTGCAACAGATGGTTTCAGTAGCATTGCGGCACTCCCCGGACTCCAATCCCTGTGGGCTGAATCTCTCGGCGACCCTCGTATATGTGTAGCGGTTCTCGACGGACCAGTTGACAAATCTCACCCCTGTTTCGACGGTGCCAACCTTACTTCGATATCAACTTTAGTATCGGGTGTTGCAGATCAAGGGTCAGCTTCCCAGCATGGAACCCACGTTGCCAGCGTCATATTTGGTCAACATGATAGTTCCATTCGTGGTATTGCTCCGGGATGTCGCGGGTTAATTGTCCCAGTGTTTACAAATGGGAGTCAAGGAGGGATTTCCCCCTGTTCTCAGATTGACTTAGCACGGGCAATCACTCAAGCGGTGGAGAAGGGAGCCAATGTCATTAATATTAGCGGTGGTCAGTTAGCAGCCTCTGCTGAATCAGATAAATTACTCGCGAATGCAGTCCGCCTTTGTGCTGAGAGAAACGTTCTTATTGTTGCAGCGGCTGGTAATGATGGCTGTGATTGCCTTCATATTCCTGCTGCGCTGGAGTCGGTATTAGCAGTAGGCGCAATGGACTCAGCTGGCCAACCCATTGGTTTTAGTAACTGGGGTGAAGCTTATCGTTACCAAGGCATTCTTGCTCTTGGGGAAAACATCTTAGGCGCTATCCCTGGTGGTGGAACTGCCGCCACAACTGGTACTAGCTTTGCGGCTCCCATTGTTTCAGGAATTGTGGCCTTATTGCTCAGTCTTCAATTGCAAAGAGGTGAGAAGCCCGATCCTCACGCTATTCGTGATGCCATTCTTCGGAGTGCATTGCCTTGCAAACTAGAAGGTTTAGATAGCCGACGTTGTTTAGTCGGAAGTCTGAATATCCCTGGCGTAAAATCCCTAATTACAAAAGAAGGAATACAACAAATGTCTAATCAAGAAGAAGTCATGATTCAAGCAAGTGAAGTTAACAACATTGAGCCAGAAGTGGCTAATCAACTCACAGAGTCAGTAGTGCAAGTGCCAAATTTGCTAGAATCCAGCTACTCAATACCCATGATGAACCTACAACCTGAAGCTAGTGTAGTTCCTTCTGCTGTAACACCTTCCGAATGTGCCACTTGTGCGGGAGAAAAAGCTGCACCACCACCAATAGTTTACGCGCTAGGACAATTGGGGACAGATTTCGGCACTGAAGCTCGCCGAGACTCCTTTATCCAAATGATGCCTCCTGATGTAAGTTTGGTTGAGTATCTCAATCAAAATCCTTACGAAGCACAATCACTAATTTGGACTCTGAGCCTGGATGCTACACCAATTTATGCGATCGTGCCTGTGGGTGCTTATGCAGCTTTTGGTTACGACAGGTTGCGGCAAATATTGGCAGAGGGTGATAGTGTAGAGCGAGTCTCAATCCCTGGACGTATTGCAAGCAGCATTAAGCTGATGTCTGGTCAAACTGTTCCTGTCATTGTTCCAGAATTGCGGGGTATATATAGTTGGACAATTCCAGCTGTCATTGATTCATTAGTAGCGGCTTACCCAGCGCAAACACGGGAGAATTTAACTGTAAAAATTCGAGAGTATTTAGAGCGGATTTATTATGAATTCCGCAACTTAGGTGTAACACCACAGGAACGGGCGCTTAACTTCTCAGCTACAAATGCTTTTCAAGTGACACAGGTTTTGGCTACTGCGGTAGATGCTCAATTAGGACTGAACAGCATTGGAGTAACAAAGAGTCCAATCTGTCGTCCTGATTCAGATTGCTATGATGTAACGCTACAGTTTTTTAACCTTCAAGATAGCCGCAGAGCTGGAAAGGTCTACAGATTTACCGTTGATGTTAGTGAAGTAATTCCTGTCACCATTGGTCAAGTTCGTTCTTGGTCTGTAGCTAGTTAATGAAAATATTCTGACCCAGAAAATAACCAGCGTTCTAACAGAGTTTTTCTGTTAACTATTTATGTCAGCGATGTAATTCCCGTCACTATTGGTCAAGCTAGTTCTTGGACTGAGTGAAGTGATTCTTGTCACTATCGGTAAACTGTGCTTTTGGTCTCAATCCCCAAAACAACTTTAACGGAGAAACAATTATCAAACTTCCAATCCAAGCTCAACCTGTAATCAGAGGTGTCAGCACGACAAAACTAAAAGGAGAAAATGGTTTGAAAGCAGCAGTGCCTACCGACTGCTACAGCCCCAAGAACTGTGAAGGCAAGATCCTTAATCACAAAGATCCTCACAATTGCAAGAACTCTGGGGGCAAATCTTGCTTTTATAATAGCAGATGCCACACCCCCTGTAGTTAGCCAGCTAGTAAAAAGATATTAAATCCGGATAATTGCACATAGTTTCAATTCCCTAAAAAACGGGTTTGTAGCTTCTTTTTAGTGTGGTTATTTAACTGGATTTGATCAGGCTACCTAATGTGTGAGGGAGGGAATTTCCCGCTATCACCTCATACAATGAACACTCAACACTGAAAAAAGGAAAAAAAAACCATGAAACTACCCGTTCAATCTCAACCCATTAATCGCCAAGCGGCAATGCAACATAACGTCGTCGAAGTGTCCAACGCCGTGATGCCTCAGTTCTACTGTCCGTTTGGGTGTGGCGTGGTCAACTGCGGGCAAGGCCGTTACTGCAGAGACACTGGCTTTATGAGCTGTGACTGCGTAGTCGGATAGACGGATAGGAAATCCAACGCCTCTAGGCAGGTTGAAGTAAAGAACCCCGCCGCTTACGGTGGGGTTCTAGTAATGCCTGAGATTAAACCGGAAGGAAAATCGTAGCTTGGGTTGAGGAACGAAACCCAACCTACCCTCTTTAAGGTTTTTGGGCTTAACCGAGCAGTATTGGAATGAGTGTTTATGAAAGTTCTAATTCAAGCCGGACACGTACCGCGATCTCGTAGTACGTGTTAGGCAAACATCCAACATTTAAAATGAGGAAAAACAATCATGAAACTTCCAATTCAATCTCAACCAATTGTCAAAGGTGCGAATGCTTTAGCCGCAAAAGTCGGTGTCGCCCCCTCCTTCATGCAGGTTCACGAGCAATGTTGTGGCAATCTCTGTATGAAGCAATACTGCTTTCTTGGGGTCGAAGTTCAAGGCTGTATTCCAGAGGGTAGACCTTTCGTAAAATGCATTGGTGGTGGAATGAGCATTGGGTAATTAGGGTCATTAACTTAAGAATACCATCTCTTTTAAGAGGTGATCTTATTCCTAACATATCCTGCATTTAGTAACAAGTGGAGTTATCAACTCACTCAAGAATGCCATCTCTTGCGAGAGATGGTGTTCTGGGAAATAAAGCTTCTTCTAAATATTTGTCGGAATTAATTACAAGGATGGGAAAAAACATGAAATTGTTCAAGCAACTTCTTATTTCCAGAAAAGGTGGGAAAATCAGTACTTACCTTAACATTAAGCGTTTCGCCATCGCCCTCCTGACAATTCTCTTGTGGTCATTTACATCAGTAAGTAGCTTTGCTGATACAAACATTCTTACCTCTGGAGAATTTAAGTCAGCAACAGTACAATTTATTGCTGAAAACATTACGTTTAGAGAGTTAGATTTAACAGAATCTACTCATTTAATTGCTGACGCTTCTGATGAATATCTTAAAAATGAATTTTTTAAAAGATTTGAAACTGCATGGGAACAACCAAACAAGAAGGCAAGCTTATTTAATGTATGCCAAAGTGAAAGCTCTCAAACAGCTAAAATATGCTCGGATTCGCTAAAAGATTATTCACAGCAGAAAAAAGTTCAACTAGACAAGAAGAAATCTGAGCTACAGGAGGCATCTGGAAAGCAAATTAAAGATTGCTATAAGCCTGGGGTGAACGGAAAGTTGTGTGCAGACTTGGTATCAAAAACGCGAGAAGATAAAATATCTCAGATTGATCGAGAAACCATTATATTAGGAGAAGTATTGAAAGGAATTTCTCTATCTCCTATTGTAATGCCTCCTATTGTAATGCTTGAGATTAAACCGGAAGTTAAACCCATTCAAGGAGGTAATGATGTTATAGAAAGAGCCAATGTGGATACGACGAGAAGAAACTTCTACCTAGTTGATACCAATGCTCCCATCAATGAGGATGGAGAATTAAAAAATTGGGAGATTTGGGCAAAAAATTCCTCGAATGTACAATTAATTATTTTCAGAAAAGGTGCAACTTCTTCTTCGGGTGTAACTTCTTGGTCTATAGTTGGTAAAAGTGATGAAAAAACCCCTAATGTAGGAAAAAATTCTTTTTCGCTTTCCAGCCCCATTAAGGTCAAAAAAGGAGATTTTGTTGGCTTGTACTATCCAGATCGAGGCTCTGTTAGTTTCTCTGGAGATGATTCTGCGTTGAATACTGGCGACTTGAGTAGAAAAGTTCTTTTGACAACTTATAGTGTTGATCCAACTGTTTCTTCTTTTGCTCAGTCTAGCAATCGCACTTACTCAGTAAGTGTTAAGTAAAAGAGTATCCTAAGTGCGATCGCATTTTGTTTGATGTATGCAAAGGAGTGCGATCGCCTTACAATAAAGAAGATAATTTTTGACGCATTGGTGCAACAGGAATATCTTTACCTTTTTGTTGATAATCTTCTTTAACCAATTCCCAAGCTAATTTTAATTCCTCTAAAGCTTGTTGAGGAGTATCACCAAAGGCTGAAATATTAGGCATTTCTTGAAAATGTGCCAGCCAATCTCCTTGTTCATCAACATATAAATTAATCGTAAAACCATTAAAATCATAGTTACTGAAACTCATTACTCTTCTACCTCTTGATATTCAAAAAAACTGCTGAATTTGATAGAGTTTTGCTTTCCCATCTTTTCGGGGTTGAATTGGTAAAGCTTGACCCTTTGGTGAATACCATAAACGATGACTTTCGTTTTGACGGCTCAATTCCCACCCATTCTGCGTTAGGAGAGTTTCAAACTCATCAAAGGTAAAATGACTGTTTTTTAAACTCAAACAACTTGGGATAACATAAAAAATAAAGCTGTAACCCGAGGGATTAGTGCCAGTACTTGTTGAGGAATGGGGACGGCGATTGAAATCGCCCGCGCCTAGTCCCGCGATTTCAAACTATTTGTTTAGCCGGATCAATTTTTAGATACCCCTAAATCCACACGATATGATAGCATCTGTAGGGGCACGGCATTGCCGTGCCCCTACGCGAAATCTACATGTGTCAGCGTTTTAGTGGTATTGTATAAGACTTTGAAAACACGCCCTAGCCCCCATAAATAGAATTTAGCCTCATGACCGACCCTCCTTTGGATTAGCTTCTGAACGTTCGATCAAGTTCTCAAGTCCTTGATCTCCCCAATCCCCAATCCCCAATCCCCAATCCCCAATCCCCAATCCCCAATCCCCAATCCCCAATCCCCAATCCCCAATCCCCAATCCCCAATCCCCAATCCCCAATCCCCAATCCCCAATCCCTATTCCCTATTCCCTTCAAAACCCTGGTAGTTCTTTAAGAATTGTAAAGCGAATGTGATTAATTGCTAGATCGCCAATGGGGATATCTTCTTTAGTCAGGCGCACTCCTTGACTACTGACTGTTTCAAAAGATACACCTTTGCCAATCTCAATGTGATACCAGCATAAACCCATAAAAAACCGTGTAGGATATGGGCCGCCGTCGCCGATATCATCAGGATTGGATTCCATTGGTAACCAGCCAAATTCAGGGATGTAGAATTCCAGCCACACATGATTAAAGTCTGGTTGTAGGGGGACGCCTTGCTGTTCGGCGTTGGGTGGGCATTTATACCTGCCGACGGTGCGACAGGGAATGCCATTTAAACGACACAGGGCTAGCAATACGCCGACATACTCGCCACAGGAACCCACACCCCGATCTAAAACGATATCCGGGGTATCAATGTATGGTTTAATGCCATATGACAACTCATCGTAAACGTAGTTACGGATGCTGTACAGTTTTCGCAGCAGATTGGTTTCTGAACCTACTGCTTCACGGGCGGCACGTTGGACAATGGAGCTATCCATTGCTAAATCATCATCGTCTACCAGGTAGCGCTGTTGAAACTCAGGAGATAGTTCGGGAATATCCTCAACATCTCTGGGTATAATGCGATATTTAATCCCTCGGACTTCCAAAAGGGCTTTCCAGCCAAATATGTGTCGTTCCCCTGGGGTAAGGGCATCAAATTTAAATACTGCGACTCGTTGACCATCGATGATTTCTTCTGTAAAGGGGACACCAATAGGTTCAACGTGTTTTAATTTTTGACGCTCAGTTTCTGAGGGCAAGGCAATACGCCATTCTACTTCTGGTAAGTATACCTCTTCTAGGGGCGAAATTTCCTCAGCATAGGACATTTCAATGAGATAACCATTAGAGAGGGCGTAGTGTTGATCTGGCTCATAATGATAATACAGGGGGTGAATAAAAGTGCGATCGCGGTACGTGATCTCATGATTGGGGTCAGCATTGGGGTTATCCCGAATATATGGCTCCTCAGAGGCGTAGGCGACGTACAGACTTTCTTTACCTGTATCGGCATCTTGATGTATGGCAATGCCTGTGGGAGAGTCAAAGGGTGTCAACACACTAAATTGAATTTCCCCAGTTGCTCGATCTACAGAGTAAACTGTTTGTTCTGTGCGATCGCATACCCAAAGAGTATCCTGATTGACTGCCAAATTTTCTACCCCCACCCCAGGCGCATAAAATCTGGTAATTTCTTTGCGGGTATCGCGGTCAAATATCAGAATATAGCCCAGCCTTTGACAGCTAACATAGATTGTTGATTCCCAAACAGCAATGCCGTTGGCAGGATAAGGTAATGTGACAAAATGCTCTAGACCTAAAGACGACAGCTTAGACAAATAAACGCTGTTACCACGGCTAATCCAGATGGTATCTTCCCATACTGCTAGACCTGTGACTTCGCTAAATTCCTTAACTTGGTGGGGATTGAGAATTTTGCTATTGTCTGATATGGGGTCAATCTCCAGGAGATGGCCTTTAGTCGTGTCAATCGCGATGAGCGTATCTTTGATGAAAGCAATGCCATACAGGGTAGCAGCACTGAGGGGTCGAATAGTCTTTTGCCCAAACATCTGGCTAACGGTCAAACTTGGTAGTGCAAAACTCATATTAAGCATATTCATTGAACCGTCTAGCACGTTTAGAATCAATTGTGGTATGTATTGTGTTACCAAAGTTTAGATTCCTTTTACCCCTAATTTTCTGTACTTTGTGTTCAAGACCACAAATATCTACACAAAAATACATAGGAGTTATCGGAACAAAACCTTGGCAAATGTCAGGAATAACACTTACAATCATCCAACTTGGAAATAAACCTAATGTAACTTTAGTTGATGGTTTTCGAGTCATCACTAAATTATGATCGAATTTTGTAACCATTTCTTGTGACTTACACGATGTCTGCTAATTCTCTGCCTGTTCGCCAAGCGTCTCCGTCAGGAGAAGGTGCCGCCATTTGGCATAGTTTAGAATTTGAAGAAGCGCTAGACCTGCTTGATAGTAACGCAGACAGTGGCTTAACACCCCAAGAAGTTCAAACGCGGTTGCAAAAATATGGACCGAATGAGCTAGAAGAAAGTGGTGGCCGCAGCGCTTGGGAGATTTTGCTCGATCAGTTCAAGAACATTATGTTGTTGATGCTGATTGGCGTCGCCCTAATTTCGGGGTTTTTAGACCTCATTGCTTTACAAGGGGGTAACTTAAAGCCGGGTGAAGTACCCTTCAAGGATACAATCGCCATTATGGCTATTGTGATCCTGAATGGCGTACTTGGCTATGTTCAAGAAAGCCGTGCTGAACAAGCCCTAGCAGCCTTGAAAAAAATGACTTCTCCCTTGGTTAGGGTGATTCGTGACGGTAAACTGCTGGATATAGCCGCTAAGGAATTAGTACCAGGGGATGTGATGCTGCTGGAAGCGGGGGTGCAGATAGCCGCCGATGGCCGCTTGCTAGAACAGTCTAACTTACAAGTGCGCGAGTCAGCACTGACCGGTGAAGCCGTAGCTGTGAACAAACAAGCGAAATTGCAACTACCTGAAGATACATCTTTGGGCGATCGCCTGAATTTAGTATTTCAAGGTACAGAAGTCGTGCAAGGGCGTGCTAAGGTTCTGGTAACTAACACCGGGATGCAAACAGAACTCGGTAAAATTGCCGCGATGTTGCAGGCTGTGGAAACTGAACCTACGCCCCTACAGCAACGGATGACCCAACTAGGTAATACCCTAGTTACAGGTTCTTTGATTTTAGTGGCATTCGTCGTCATTGGCGGTATCATCCAGGCACAAGGTTTTAGCAACTTACAAGACCTGTTGGAAGTATCCTTGAGTATGGCGGTGGCTGTAGTCCCAGAAGGCTTACCCGCCGTCATCACCGTGACTCTCGCCTTGGGAACTCAGCGGATGGTACGCCGAAACGCCTTGATTCGCAAACTCCCAGCTGTGGAAACCTTGGGTTCTGTCACTACAATTTGTTCTGATAAAACTGGGACTTTGACTCAGAACAAGATGGTGGTGCAATCAGTTTACACCAATAATTCGGTCTTTCGCGTCACAGGTGAAGGTTATGCTCCTACGGGTGAGTTTCAGTTAAATGGACAAAAAATTCCTGTCGATGAATATCCCGAAATCTCCGCTTTACTAGTCGCCTGTGCCGTTTGTAATGACTCGGTGCTGCAAAAGGAACAAGGGGAATGGGCAATTTTGGGCGACCCCACAGAGGGTGCTTTGCTCACCTTGGCAGGTAAAGCTAGTATTGAAAAAGACCAATGGAATAGTAAATTACCCCGTGTTGCCGAATTTCCTTTCTCCTCAGAACGCAAACGGATGAGCGTGATTTCTCAGGTTGAAGAAGTAGCAACAGGTGTATCGCCAGTCACCCAAGTAGATCCAACCATAGCTAGCTTTTTGCAATCTGAAAGTTATTTAATGTTTACCAAAGGTTCCCCAGAGTTAACCTTGGCACGTTGCACTGAGATTCATTTAGGCACAAACTCAGTTTCCCTCACCGCAGCACAACGCCAAACAATTCTGGCAGAAAACGACCAGATGGCGAGTAAAGGTCTGCGGGTGTTAGGTTTCGCCTACAAACCCCTGACAGAAATACCGCCGGAAGGGTCGGAGGAAACATCGGAAAATAACTTGGTCTGGTTGGGATTGGTGGGGATGCTAGACGCACCACGGCCAGAAGTTAGGGCTGCAGTCCAAGAATGTCGCGAAGCTGGAATTCGCCCAGTGATGATTACTGGAGACCATCAATTAACAGCACGAGCGATCGCCGTTGATTTGGGTATAGCCAAGGAAGGCGATAGTGTCCTCACAGGTCAAGAACTACAGCGGATGACTGACCAGGAACTGGAAGAAAACGTTGACCTGGTAAGTATTTATGCCAGAGTAGCCCCAGAACACAAATTGCGAATTGTCCAAGCATTGCAACGCCGGGGCAGATTTGTGGCTATGACAGGCGATGGCGTCAATGATGCCCCCGCCCTCAAACAAGCTGATATCGGCATCGCTATGGGCATCACAGGCACAGATGTGAGCAAAGAAGCTAGTGACATGGTATTGCTCGATGACAACTTTGCCACTATCGTCGCTGCCACTAAGGAAGGTAGAGTTGTTTATACCAACATCCGCCGCTTTATTAAATACATCCTGGGGAGTAATATCGGCGAAGTCATCACTATCGCCTCAGCACCGCTGTTGGGATTGGGAGGTGTACCCCTAACTCCATTACAAATTCTGTGGATGAACTTGGTAACAGACGGTTTACCAGCTTTAGCATTAGCAGTCGAACCCCCAGAACCAGATGTGATGAAGCGTCCACCCTTCAGTCCGCGTGAAAGTATTTTTGCTAGGGGGTTGGGTTCTTACATGGTGCGGATTGGCATTATCTTTGCTATCATCACCATTATTCTGATGGAGTGGGCTTATAACCATACCCATGCAGCTGGTTATCAAGGCGATCGCGATACTTGGATGACAATGGTATTTACTACCCTGTGTCTAGCTCAAATGGGTCATGCGATCGCCATTCGTTCCAACAACCAACTGACCATAGAAATGAATCCCTTATCAAATCCCTATGTGCTGGGGGCTGTGGTCTTAACTACAATTTTACAGCTGATGCTAATTTACGTGCCACCCCTGCGAGCTTTCTTTGGTACCCACTCGCTGAGTTTGGAGGAGTTGGGTATTTGTGTTGGCTTCAGCGCGTTGATGTTTATCTGGATTGAAGGGGAGAAGCTTTTCTTCCGCTTTATGGGTAAGAAGAGTGTGTGAAAAAGTTAGGAGTTGGGTGTGAAAAGTTAGAAACGCCAAAAAATCAATTACCCAATATTTGAGTCCCTAGGGTGCGTCAGTACTAGTAATCTCTTGCTTAACCCAAGTTGTATCGCTCCTGACGCATCCTACAAATTGGAGATTTTTTTAATTGTCAGGCTCTAATTCATAACTCCTAACTTTTTTATGTACCTCAAAACTATTCACCTGAGACAGTTTCGGAATTACAAAGACCAAAAGGTTGCTTTCACTGCTGCGAAAACGATTTTGGTAGGAAATAACGCTCAGGGAAAGTCCAATTTGTTGGAAGCTGTGGAGTTGCTGGCGACATTGCGATCGCACCGTATGGGACGTGATCGCGATTTGGTTCAAGAAGGGGAAATTATCGCCCAAATTAATGCTACTCTGGAACGAGACGTTGGCGATAGTGAGTTAACTTTAACTCTCCGCCGTAATGGTCGCCGGACTGTTGCTATCAATGGCGAGTCTGTGCGTCGTCAAATGGATTTTCTTGGTGTGTTAAATGCAGTGGAATTTTCTAGCTTGGATTTGGATTTGGTGCGCGGTAGCCCAGAAACTCGTCGTCACTGGCTAGATACTCTATTAATCCAACTTGAACCTGTTTATGCTCATATTCTACAGCAATATAACCAGGTTTTGCGCCAGCGGAATGCTTTTTTGAAACAAAATCTAGAGACGTTACATGCAACTTCTCTAAACTCACAACTAGCGCTGTGGGATGCTCAGTTGGCTACCACAGGGACACGGGTCATTAGAAGACGCGATCGCGCTATCTTGCGGTTAGCACCCATCGCTACTACTTGGCATTCTAGCATTAGTGGTAGTACAGAAAAGCTGGAAGTGAAATATGCGCCTAGTGTTCCTTTGGAGCAAAACCAACCAGAACAAGTCCAACAAGCTTTTTTAGCCAAAATTCAGCAAAGAGCGATCGCTGAACTGCGCCAAGGAACTACCCTTGTCGGACCCCATCGCGATGAAGTAGAATTAACAATTAACCAAACACCAGCTCGTCAATACGGTTCCCAAGGTCAGCAACGCACCCTGGTACTAGCTCTGAAACTAGCAGAATTACAATTAATCGAAGAAGTAGTTGGGGAGCCACCACTACTATTACTCGATGATGTCTTAGCCGAACTCGACCCATCCCGCCAAAATCAATTGCTTGATGCTATTCAAGACCGCTTTCAAACTCTAATTACTACCACTCATCTTAGTGCTTTTGATTCTCAGTGGTTAAATTCCTCCCAAATCTTGTTTGTCAAGGCTGGAGAAATTTCATCGTCTAATGCTTACTCGTGACTTAGTACAGGATTGTACAAGTTCGTGACGAAATGAAAATAAAGTCTATCGTTTGTAGTTGCGCCACGCTGCGCTATTCGCGCAGCGTGGCGTTAGCCAGGTTTTAGTGGATGGATACCACTGCTCCACAAATACTATTTGTTTTAGTAGCACTTTAGTCCAACACTTTTGGTCGAAACTTTAGGCAATAAATCTTTCTATTTACTATTATATCATGGGGACGATCAATAAATTCCCCTGCGGCTAGCCGCCATCAAGCGGACATTTGTTAGCATTTGTTAGCTTTTTTGGATCGGCTACCCCACCGCAGAAGAATCGGTGTAATTAGCTTTACGCCTTAGCCTGGCACCATAACTGTACTCAGTTTGGTGTCGGGATATAAGGCGATTAATTACGAAACGCCCTAATTACCAATATTAGCCATAGGCTGATTCGGTAACTGGGGCGTTTCGTAATTAATAATCTTTTGTTTTATTTTGGCAAATCTAGTGGATTCGACATATTTTTTGAGAGTTTCAACGTTGACTTTTCCTTCTCGATACTTTATCTTAATAAATGTCAACAGTAAATGCAACCAAGTAGGTGATTTCTTTATACTGCTCAACTATCAGTACCGCGCTTATCCAGACACCAAGCAAAAAATCCAGCTAAACAATTGGTTAAGAATTTGTCGATACTGGTACAACAGGCAGTTAGGAGACAGGTTCGACTGGTATCAGTATAATCGGACTGCAATTAATTTTTGTCCGTTAATTTGTTCAATACCAAAATTACGAGACAACCCCGACTATTACTCACAAAAAAAACAACTTCCTGTTATTAAGTCCGATTTGATAAAGGTAAGTCATTCTGGTGAACTACTAGACTTTACAAGTGTTCCATCTCAGACATTACAGGATGTATCAAAGCGTGTAGACTTAGCTTTCTCTCGCTTTGTTGAAGGTGATTACAAAGGAAATCGTAGCGGTAAACCTCGTATTAAAAATTCGGCACGTTATCGCACAATAAAAATTGAAGGTCAAGCTATTACTGTCGAACGTGTTGAGCAAGAATGGCTATTTTTGTCATTTTCAAAATTAAAAGGCTGGGTAAAGGTGCGTTTACATCGCCCATTACCTAATGGGTTTACGTTAAAAAATGCTCTTTTGACAAAAAAGGCGGATGGGTGGTACGTAACCATTTGTTTGTCAGACCCAAATATTCCTACCTTTACACCTGATGAAATTGCTCCAACTTGGGAAAACACTCTTGGATTGGATGCAGTATTACATGAAGATGATTACTTGGCAACTTCAGATAATACCAAATTACCATCGCTGAAATCTTTCTCTAAGTCCGAAAAGAAACTAGCAGATATATCCAAACGTAAATCCACCAAGAAAAAGGGCAGTAAATCACGCCGTAAACTAGCTAAAAAAGAAGCAAAAGAACATCAACGTATTGCCAGAGCTAGAATTGACCATGCTTTTAAAACTGCCCATACCTTGCTCAAAACTGGGAAGAAAGTTTTTGTATATGAAGATTTAAATTTAAGAGCTTTATCAAAGAAAAATAAAGCCAAACAAGATGAAAATGGGAAATATTTACCCAACGGTCAATCAGCTAAATCAGGATTAAATAAATCCTGGAACGATGCGGCGTTTGGACAATTTTTCACAATCCTAGAATACATAGCTGGAAAAGCTGGGGCTAGGACAATAGCGGTAAAACCTGCATACACATCTCAATTGCTTGCATATCGTGATGAATTTATCTTCACTGATTGCAACATTCGTAATTACTGGGATGAAAAAGAATTGCTTTATGTTGATAGGGATGTTAATGCTGCTATCAATATAAAGCGTGTTGGGCTGGGACTGTTCCCAACAATAAAACGCCGTAAAGGGAATCCGGTAGTGGGTGATTCTACTACTAATAGTACCTCAAGGGAAGTTCTGGCAGCATTGCGAAATGTACCAGTTGCTGCAACCGTATTTGGTACTCCAAATCGGTGTAGGTAGTTCACTCATTAACCACTTACACAAACAAAAAACCGTACAGCTACTGACAATTAAACAAATTGAGTGGACAAACTCTACTGGCTGGACCAAATTAAACTGCAAGACCGTGCTAAAGTAGGTGACAAAGCTTTTTACTTGAGCAAAATCATGCAGCGTGGCTACCCGGTTGTGCCTGGTTTTGTAGTCGGCGCGGAAGTTTTGCGAGAATTTCTCGAAACTCTCAACAGTTCAGAGTCATTAATCGCTGACTTACCCCATTCTTCGTTACATCTAGATGTAGCTAATTGGCGTCAACTTCAGCAGGTAGCTGGTCGCTTACGTCAGGAAGTTATCACAGCTACGGTGCCCCCGCACTGGATCAACACAATTCTTAAAGCAGCGAGAGAATGGGAAACGGGCTGTCTGATTTTGCGACCAAGTTTGGCGTTACAGAGGGTGACTCCTGGAGTAGGGAATATATCTGGGTTGTTAGAGTCGGTTTTCTGCGGTTGTGATGAGGAAGCAATCGCCCAGGGATTAAAGCGCACTTGGAGTCAACTATTTCGTGCCAGAAGTTTATTATATTGGCAGCGCTCAGGAATTAACCTGCAACGAATTAATTTAGCAGTTTTGGTACAACCTGTTCAAAATGCGATCGCTAGTGGTTTACTCAAGGCTAACTCTTCTGGTTGGGAAATTGAAGCTACGTCGGGATTAGGAATAGCGATCGCTAATGGGGAAGTTTTACCAGATGTCTACTACATCCAGCAGGAAACTGGTGTGGTGTTAGAGCAGCAACTGGGGAATAAAATCTTGGCTTATCGTCTTGATGCTCCCGTTCCTGTGGGTTATTTGCAACCCGCGCCTAAATCGGTGCTGACAGTAGATAATCAATGTCTGGTTGCCTATTTGCTTGAGGAAAGCGAACAAAAACAGTACTCTTTAGAAGCAGAGAACTTGCAAAAAGTCATTGCTTTGGGGAAGGACCTTCTCGGTGAGCTAGGTAAAACTTTTAGCATTGACTGGACTATATCTCAAGAAACCCCGAACCCTAAGATCTATATCACGCAAATTAGTAATCCCCCATCTTCTAGTTCAAATTTACACATCATTAAGGGAATAGGGGCAGCAGGGGGGCGTGTAACAGCGACTGCGTATGTACTTAGCAAGGGTCTGCCTAAACCCGAACAAATACCCAGGGGAGTGATTTTAGTAGCACCAGCCATCACTCCTGATTGGTTACATTTAATGCATGGAATTAATGGGATTATTACGGAACAGGGAGGGTTAACTAGTCATGGGGCAATTTTGGCGAGAGAATTAGGTATACCCGCAGTAGTCAGTGCCAAAAATGCGACAGGCTTAATTGAAATCGGGGAACGATTGCTGCTAGATGGAGATAGGGGAGAAATTCATCGACTCACGGAAGACAAAACAAGAGTTGGGGAAAGGGGGAAAATGGGAGAACAGGAGAATCTAGAATTCAATTACCAGTCTTCTCCAATCTTAAGAGACCCCCATCCTGGCTTGATTTCGGGTCAACCGATGATTGCTACCCAACTGCTGCTTAACCTCAGCCAGTCCAGCTTAATCGAGCAAGTGCAAAGCTTACCAGTAGATGGAGTAGGATTGTTACGCTCAGAACTGATGGCGCTAAACATACTGGAGGGACAACACCCGAATAATTGGCTTGTAGATGGGCGTCAGGCAGAATTGTTAGCACGCTGGTCTGGTGAGATGATAAAATTTGCCCGTGCTTTTGCACCACGACCAATTTTTTATCGCTCTTTGGATTGGCGATCGCATGAGTTACCATCATTGACCCAGAATGTTCAATCTTCCTCACAGTCGATCCTGGGTGAACGTGGGGTTTTCAGTTATTTACTAAATCCCGCAGTTTTTGAGTTGGAACTGACAGCTTTGGCAACTGTACAAAAAGCTGGCTATACCAATATTAACCTATTATTGCCTTTTGTTCGCAGTGTTGAAGAATTTACAGTTTGCCGACACAAAGTTGAGCAAGCAGGGTTAACTTTGGTGCCCCAGTTTCAATTATGGATCATGGCAGAAGTTCCCAGCGTTTTATTTTTGCTACCAGACTATGTGAAAGCGGGTGTAGCGGGAATTTCGATTGGTACAAATGACCTAACTCAACTCTTGCTAGGAGTAGATCGAGACCAAGGAGAGCTAGCGAGAGTGTTTAATGAATGTCATCCAGCAGTTACCAGAGCGATCGCCCAACTAATCGCGATGTCAAAAGATGCGGGGATTCCTTGTTCAATCTGCGGTCAAGCGCCAGCGATCTATCCAGAAATCATTGATCGACTGGTAGAATGGGGCATTACTTCGATTTCTGTAGAACCGGAAGCAGTCCAGCGAACATATCAGGCGATCGCTCGTGCTGAACAACGCCTAATTTTAGCAGCAGCACGTAGCCGACTCCCTCACCAAATTTAAAATTAAATTGGGGATTGGGGATTGGGGATTGGGAGTAATGAGTAATGAGTAATGAGTAATGAGTAATGAGTAATGAGTAATGAGTAATGAGTAATGAGTAATGAGTAATGAGTTAGGAGTTAGGAGTTAGGAGTTAGGAGTTAGGAGTTAGGAGTTAGGAGTTAGGAGTTAGGAGTTAGGAGTTAGGAGTTAGGAGTTAGGAGTTAGGAGTTAGGAGTTAGGAGTTAGGAGTTAGGAGTTAGGAGTTAGGAGTTAGGAGTTAGGAGTTAGGAGTTAGGAGTTAGGAGTTAGGAGTTAGGAGTTAGGAGTTAGGAGTTAGGAGTTAGGAGTTAGGAGTTAGGAGTTAGGAGTTAGGAGTTAGGAGTTAGGAGTTAGGAGTTAGGAGTTAGGAGTTAGGAGTTAGGAGTTAGGAGTTAGGAGTTAGGAGTTAGGAGTTAGGAGTTAGGAGTTAGGAGTTAGGAGTTAGGAGTTAGGAGTTAGGAGTTAGGAGTTAGGAGTAATGAGTTAGGAGTTAGGAGTTAGGAGTTAGGAGTTAGGAGTTAGGAGTTAGGAGTTAGGAGTTAGGAGTTAGGAGTTAGGAGTTAGGAGTTAGGAGTTAGGAGTTAGGAGTTAGGAGTTAGGAGTTAGGAGTTAGGAGTTAGGAGTTAGGAGTTAGGAGTTAGGAGTTAGGAGTTAGGAGTTAGGAGTTAGGAGTTAGGAGTTAGGAGTTAGGAGTTAGGAGTTAGGAGTTATTATTCTCCCCATCTTCCTCAGTCCCCAGTCCCCAGCGATGCACTGAGCTTGCCGAAGTGTCCCCAGTCCCCAGTCCCCAGCGATGCACTGAGCTTGCCGAAGTGTCCCCAATCCCCAGCGATGCACTGAGCTTGCCGAAGTGTCCCCAGTCTCCAGTCTCCAGTCTCCAGGTTAAAAATTAGGGGTGTTAGGATTAGCTTGTCCTGATTGAATTGGGATCTCATTGTGTGGTTGGCGCACAAAACCCAAACTCACTCGTTTCATAATCGCGTACAAACCTAGCAGTACGACAAAGGTGATAGCAATAATCACCAAAGGTTGTTTACCCAGAAGTTCCTCTACACCTTTAGTCAGCAATGCATCTGGTTGAGTAATAAAATCCCAACTATTAAAACGCAAGAACCGACCCCAATAAATCCCAATTGCAGAGAGAAAATGGCTAATCAATTCCACCCACAAAATCCATCGACTCTTACCGATGCGGTGTAAGTAGTAACCTAAATTAATTAAAGATATTACATAAGCTTCAAATCCAGCCAAAATTACTAGTAAATAGACTGGAAGTAGCACCAGAGTTATCATCCAAACCGATTGAATTCTGCGAATATCGTCTATCAGGTGAATGACATCAGTTAACAAATAAGGTGCATTTGGTAAGAAAGCATAAAAAACTAAAAATCCTAGCCACCAAACCCAAGAACGTCCGAGTTTGGTACGAAATAGCCACACACTCAAAACTAAAGGTATAAAAGCCAGAAATAGATTCCAAGTCATCCAGCTCATATTGATTCTTAAGACCTGCAAAACTGTGGCTATCAACTCAATTAGTTCCTCTTTCATAAATGGTTACTCCTAAGACTTGTGATTGCTCTGGGTTTTTGATTTAACAGTTATCAGTTATATAGGATTAATATTTGATGTTTGAATTACACATAGGGTGAGCAATGCCAAGCACAACAAACCTAGATGGTGAAACTGGCTAGTGTGTCATTTGTCAATTAATCAGTCTAATGTACTAGTATAGCTAGAAAATCATCAGAGGCAACCCTGCCAAAAAAAATCTCCCTTCCCGCTCATATACTTACCTAGCTGTGGAATAACACCCCACCCCTAGTCCCGCGATTTCAAAGTCTTATACAATACCACTAAAACGCTGACACATGTAGATTTAGCGTAGGGGCACGGCATTGCCGTGCCCCTACAGCTGGTATCATATCGTGTGGATTTAGGGGTATCTAAAAATTTATCCGGCTAAACAAATAGTTTGAAATCGCGGGACTAGCCCCTCCACCACGAGATGGAGGGGAATAAGAAGTTTTTTATTGTCAATCAGGTTGACTACAGTACTTATTCATTTCACCGACTAACGCATCTGAATCCTTACCAGCAGTTTTAGCGGCCGCTGTCAAGGCTGTGTCGATTTCTATTCTAGCCTTTTGTAGTTTTTCCCTACCAGATGGCGAGGCTTCGGCTGCTTTTGCTGAAGCTAAGGCCTTAGCCGCTTTGGCGATCGCTTGACTGAGATTGTCAAACACCTTGACAAAACGGCTTTGGAATTCTTTCAACTTGGGGTCTTTTAAATTCAGATCTTCTAAGGATTTAGTAACAGTTGCTAAATCCTTAGACAGTTGTAAGCTGGTTGTCACCTGCTGTCCTTTATTTTTGTCAATCAGAGAATTTCCTTCATTCAGCACCTTAATTAGTCGCTGACACTGAGCGACCTTTGTCTCGCTACAACCAGTAACCAACAAAGCGATACTCAGGCTAACATGAGCAATAACGGTATATGTACGTGAAATAAACATTAATACGCCACCAGCGGTAAAACCCAAATAATAGTACCGAATTATTGACATACTGCCACCCCTATTAGGATACCGCTAACGAATAGGAGACGACACCTGTTTTATCAGCTATGTGAGGACAATTATGGGTAGGGGCGCAAGGCCTTGCGCCCCGGAAGATCATCGTTTGACGCCAAAAACCCTCATTTTCCCGTCCTATGATGGGTTAAACCCACCATTCGCCACCAGTATCTGATAGAGGTAGGGGACTTAGGCCTTGCGCCCCGGAAGATCATCGTTTGACGCCAAAAACATTACCAACCTACTGGTAAACCCAGCTTTTCTAAGGTCTCCCCATCTCGTAAAAGTGGCTGAATTTCCCGATTGATGGGAATATAACCATCAGCAAGCACTAACGCACGTTGAGTAACTTTGCCTAACCAATTGAGGTCATGGGAGGCGATTAACATCACCTGCACTGGCAATTTTAATAACACGTGGGCTAAGTGACGACGCCATGCGGGATCAAGTCCGTTAGTTGGCTCATCTAATATCAAAATTGCTGGTTTTAGGGCTAAAATCGCGGCTAGGGCGGCTAGGCGTCTTTGTCCTCCAGAAAGTTCGTGGGCGGAACGGTTGGCGTAGGCTTCTAGTCCAAAATCAGCTAATAACTCCCGCGCTTGCTCAATTGCTACTGCTGGTGGTACTCCATAATTGCGTGGTCCAAAGGTAACATCTTCTAAGATGGTTGGCATAAATAATTGATCGTTGGCGTCTTGAAAGCTAAAGCCAATTTGACGACGCACTTGGGGTAAGGTTTTCGGTTCTACGGGAAGACCATTAATCAAAATTTTCCCGGTTTGCGGTTGTTTTAAGCCAATCAGGTTCTCTAGCAAGGTGCTTTTTCCCGAACCTGTTGCTCCCATTAACGCCACGCGATCGCCTGGGTTTAAGCTAAAAGAAATATCGCGTAGTACTGGTTTTTGATTGGCATAGGCATAGAATAAATTTTGAACTTCGACCACAGCAGGGTGCGGGTTACTCTTTGGAGTTTGGGGATGAGATGTTAAAGATTTCAAGATTTACAACTAGGTTAAATTCTGTAAGAAGTTACGGTTAAACCAGTAGCGATCGCACAAGCTGTTAACACGAGAATCCGGTCTTTGAGTCTTAATGATGCATCTACCGGTAACTCTCCGTGATAACCTCGTGTTATCATTGCTGCGTAAACTCTTTCTGCCCTATCGAGACTGCGGAGGTACAAGGCGCCAATCATCGCTGCACTAGCGTAGCGCACCCAGCCGGCGGCACCGTTAAGACCTCGTAATTGAGCGCTGCGCTGCATTCTTGTAACTTCCGCCAGCAAAATTTCCATGTATTGACCAGTCAAAAGCAGGTTTTGTTTTAGCGCGGCTGGTACTGGTAAACTTTTGAGGGCAATACCGAAGCTATGGGGCGGTAAAGTTAACAAAAAACTATTCATCGTTATCAGACAAACGACAGAGCGCACTAACAAAAAACTAGCACGCTCCCATCCCAAGGGTAACGCTAGCAATGAGAGAAAAATCAATTCTGTACCCAGTAATGTGCCAATTTGGCGAATTTTGACGCGCAATAGTACCGCCCACAAAAGTGCGATCGCGCCATATGCACCCAAGCAAAGCCAAGCATGATGCTTTAATAAAGCTGCTCCCACTACAATCACTAGGGAAAGTTGCAAGCGTAATGGCAAAGAAATTTTAAGCATTCTTCGGTTTCACCACCTTCGCAATCCCAAAGGCTACAGTAAAGCAAACCGTGGCTCCTATTAGTCCAGCAATCGAGGTACCAATTGCTCCCAAATCTTGAATACCATAGTCAGCTAGGGGCGTCGGTACCACCACCCGCACTTTCTCGGATAAGCCAATAAAGCCTATGTTTTCGGCAACTTTTTCTAAACCATCAGGCCATGCTGACGCAAACAGTGACAATACACCTGCAACTAGGACAATGCTAACAATCGGCACCAACCACCCCCGAAACTTTTGCTGTTCTCCTGGTAACAAATCTGGTCTGGCTTTGGTTAAGTAAGTCAACACACTGCCGGTAATCAGTCCTTCACCAATGCCAATCAAAATATGAGTCCCTGTCATTGCTGGTAAAACTATGGCTACTGGTGCTGTTCCAGAAAGGGCTAACTCAATGGCACAAGCTATAGATGCTACTACTACACTAATACCAGCCGCAATCCCAGCAGCTAGGGGTAAACGCCCTTGTGATCCGCCAAATAGCCGCTGTAAGGTTTGAGTTAATACCCAGCCTACCCAAACACCAACTACCGCCATGTTCAAAATATTCGCCCCTAGGGCTGTGATCCCACCATCGGCAAACAACACAGCTTGGATAATTAAAACTGTGGCAATGGATAATGTACCTGCCCAAGGGCTACCCAAAACGGTCACTGCTAAGGTTCCTCCTAACAAGTGACCACTGGTGCCTCCTGCTACAGGAAAATTTATCATCTGGGCGGCAAAAATAAAGGCTGTGGTTAAGCCTAGTATCGGTGCGTGACGATTTCCCAAGGCTTCTTGCGATCGCCTCAACGCAATACTGAGTGCTGCAACGCTAATCACACTGGTAGCTGCTGCCACTGGAACAGAAACAAACCCATCAGGAATATGCATTCTTTGCTCCGTTATTTATTGTGTTTTTTAGCACAAACCAATCGATGTAACTACGGCATCTCTTTAATAAGAAACAAAATTTTTATCCTTTTTGCAATGCCCTGTTGGGGGATTTTCTCGTGCTACTTCTGGCAGATTGCTCCTCAAATATACGTGAGATATTATACAACTATACAATTTTTCTGATTATATGAAGTTTTGTTAATTTTCTTTTTAGATTCGGTGTTTTTGCGCTGCCTCATTCTCAATACTGCGTAGGTTAAGGAATTTCTTGGTTGAAGCAAGCTCTTGGAGCAGGGGGAGAAATGGAGGCTGGCGTTGAGTTTTGCCTCCCCTGCAAATCCTACGCAGTATTGGCCTCATTCTTGGTGACTTTTCTCCATGCCCCATCCCCCTGGTGATTGGAGTTTTTTATAACTTAATTCAAAGTAAATTTACTTAAAATAAATAATAAAAGTGGGGAAGTTATCAGAGATATCTGCCTTTAAATAGGGGCTAAAAAGTATTTGAGAATTATTGACAATAATTAAGGAGTCCGATAGTATACACAAAAGTAATTGCAAATCTTTTGCAATTCTGTTGTTGAGCGCTAACCGTAAGTCATGCCCAAAAACTTCGCTCTGGGGAAAGAAATACTTTGGAGTCGCCGTCAAATGCTGACACTGGGTTTAGCAGGCGGTGGTGTGACGGCTGCAGCGGCGCTTTGGCAGATTTTGAATGTACAAAGTAAGTCAATAGTCAGGATACCACCACCAGAGATGGAAGCACCTAGCAACGTTGTTAATCCAATGAAGGTGCTAAGGGATTTTGATTACGGGACATTGAAGCGAGAAAATGGGCGCACTATCCGAGAATTTCGGATTACGGCTGGAAATTCTACGATTCAACTCAATAGTGCAGTCTCTTTCAACGCCTGGAATTTTAATAATCGCGTACCCGGTCCAACACTCAGAGCAAAACAGGGCGATCGCGTCCGAGTGTTGTTTCTCAACCAGGGGGGGCATTCCCATTCAATGCATTTTCATGGTATTCATCGTTCAGAAATGGATGGTGTTCGCCCAGTGCGTCATGGTTCAGCTACTGTTTATGAGTTTGACGTAGCACCTTTTGGTGTTCACTTGTATCATTGCCATACGGAACCTGTCACTCGTCATATCGGCAAGGGATTATACGGAATGTTTATCATCGATCCGCCTACTCCCCGTCCACCAGCTGATGAAATGGTGTTGATTATGGCTGGTTATGACGTAAATGAAGACAGACACAACGAATTTTATGCTTTTAACGGCGTGCCACACCACTACATGCATCACCCGATTCAGATCTACCAAAATCAGTTGATTCGGCTATATGTCCTCAACATGATTGAATTTGATCCGGCAGTGACCTTTCATATTCATGGTAACTTTTTTGAGTTATATCGCAGTGGTATGACGATGAAACCCAGTGAAAAAGCTGATGTAGTGACAATGGGGACAGCAGAACGCCACATCTTAGAATTTGCCTATACCTATCCCGGTAAGTATATGTTTCATCCTCATCAAGATGCGATCGCCGAAAACGGTTGTATGGGTCAATTTGAAGTTTTGAATTCATGAAAAAGGGATTGCACTTCTGGTGCGGACGCTACGCGAACGGCTCCGCTCTGTTACCAGGGATTAGGGATTGCACTTCTGGTGCGGACGCTACGCGAACGGCTCCGCTCTGTTACCAGGGATTGCACTTCTGGTGCGGACGCTACGCGAACGGCTCCGCTCTGTTACCAGGGATTAGGGATTGCACTTCTGGTGCGGACGCTACGCGAACGGCTCCGCTCTGTTACCAGGGATTGCACTTCTGGTGCGGACGCTACGCGAACGGCTCCGCTCTGTTACCAGGGATTGGGGATTGGATTAATTTACTCATTACTCATTACTCATTACTCATTACTCATTACTATTGGGGATTGGGGAGTAGTTCTTTTAGCTTATTAGACAGAAATTGGATACTAAATTCAAAAAAATTATTAAATTATCTGGAAAAGTTTTCCTACTAGTTGACAAAAAATGTCATTATATGGAACAGTCAAATCTAGGACATAGCGTCAAACCAAGTGCTGATAGTAGTTTTAAATCTTGCCATCGCTACCGTTAAAATCTTGCCAGGAGCAAACATGAGAAAATTTCGTTATATTTGTTTAAGTATTGCTACTGCCGCAATAGTTACTCTCAGCGCCTGTAACAGTACGCCAACCACAGAAAATACATCCGTGCCTGGTGGCAATTCCAGCCCTCAGATTACAGAAGCTGTGAGTCATAACAATCACAATAATCACGGTAGTAAAGGCAAAATTAATATTAATAATGCTATCTTGTCAGAGTTGGATAAATTGGAAGCCAAGCTAGGTGTGCCAGCATTATCGAACAAAATCCAGGCTAATCGTCCCTACGCCAGTCCCGAAGATTTAGTCAGCAAAAAAGTAATTACCCCCCAACAGCTTGACCAAATTAAAGACTTGGTATCTATTGAGGAACAGGTGCTTACAGGTGAAGCAAAAGATGTTGACTATATGACCAAGTTAGGCTTAATGAAAGGACATCTTTTAGTAGCAAAAGAACTGCTAGAGCAGAATCAGCCGAAACAAGCCGAACCTCATATAGGACATCCAGTTGAAGAGATATATGTTGATATAGAAGAGCAATTAAATGAGCGCAAAGTGAAAGAATTTAAGACAACTTTGGTGAGTTTGCAAGATTTAGTGAAATCTAATCCCAAGAATGCCACAGTTAAAACTAACTTTGTGGCTTCAGTACAGGCTATTGATGGAGCGATCGCCACTTTACCAGATGCTCAACGCTCGAAACCAGGATTTGTGCTACAGGTGATTAATGAGTTGCTAGATGCAGCTACCTCAGAATATGGAGCCGCGATCGCCAATGGTAAAATCTCTGCAGCGATTGAATATCAAGACTCTCGTGGCTTTGTAGTCTACGTCAATGAGTTATATAAAGGAATTGCTAGCCAAGTAGCTCAAACAAATCCCAAAGCACATAAAGAAATTAATACTACTTTGGCTGAATTGACAAAAGTTTGGCCTGCTGCTATACCCCCAGCGACACCAGTAAAAACTCCTGAAGATGTTACCAAACTGGTGAAAACCATTGAACAAAACTCTCAAATAGTGATTGAAAAATCCAGCACCCAAGCACAAAGATAATATTTTGGGATGATTGGATATGCAAAGGAAGGATTTAAAATAAGTGAGAAGTGAGGAAATAGTTAGAAGTTAAGAATCTAGATAGCCTGTTTTTTGAATACCTGAAAACAGTATAACTCCTAACTTATTACTCATAACTCATCATCCGACCTTTGTAATTTTGCTTAACTTAACAACTGATGCAAGATCTTGACCACCAAAAAACCATTGACCTCCTGAACGCCATCATGGAATTTGAACTAGCGGGGGTAGTGCGCTACACACATTATTCCCTCATGGTGACAGGTCAAAACCGCATTCCCATTGTGGCTTTTTTCAAAGCACAAGCGAGTGAATCTCTACTTCATGCTCAACAAGTGGGAGAAATTCTGACAGGTTTAGATGGACATCCTTCCCTGAAAATCTCCCCAATGGAAGAAACTTATCAGCATTCAGTCAAGGATATCTTGGCAGAAAGCTTATCTCATGAAAAAAAGGCGTTAGATTTGTATAAAAATCTCCTAGAAACCGTTACAAATGCTAGCATCTATCTAGAAGAATTCGCTCGTGGCATGATTGGTCAAGAAGAGATGCATAATCTCGAATTGAAAAAGATGTTACGCGATTTTAGTTAATAGTCATTAGTCATTAGTCATTTGTCATTAGCCAAACTTTTGACACTTGACTTTTGACACTTGACACTTGCCTCTTTACTAATAAAAATGAATTTTACTACTGCCTTACCTACTTTTGTCATCACACTCCGAGAAGGAGTAGAAGCCGCCTTAGTTGTAGGAATTGTATTGGCTTTGCTAAAAAAAGCCAAACAATCACAACTTAATTCTTGGGTATATGCTGGTGTCGGCGTTGGCATTGTTGTCAGTGCTATGATAGGTGTGCTGTTTAGTTGGATAATTCAAGTTTTAGGAGCGGTTAATCCTCAATACACCTCAGTTGTTGAACCCATGCTTGAAGGTGTATTTAGCGTGTTAGCAATTGCAATGCTCAGTTGGATGCTCATCTGGATGACTAAACAAGCCAGATTTATGAAAGCTCAAGTTGAGGGAGCGCTAACAGAAACACTGACACAAAATTCAAATGCTGGTTGGGGCGTTTTTACTTTAATTTTAGTTGCTGTTGTCCGCGAAGGCTTTGAAACTGTTCTGTTCGTCGCTGCTAATTTTCAACAGGGATTAGCACCAGCTTTAGGTGCTATTGGTGGTTTAGTAGCAGCAGCGGGCATTGGGGTACTCTTATTTAAAGTGGGTGTGAAAATTAATATCCGCCAATTTTTCCAGGTGATGGGCGTTTTATTGGTTTTAATTGTTGCCGGCTTGGTAGTATCTGGCTTGAAACATTTTGATGATGGTATAGCTAACCTCGCCCTCAGCAATCGCGCCTCAGAAAGTCTTTGTTTTTATTATGAACGCTTTGCTAAACTCCACTCTTGTATTTTAGGACCCCTAGTTTCCAATACCTCCAACATTTTACCTGACGACCAGTTTCCCGGCATTATTCTCAAATCTTTGTTTGGCTACAGAGATAATATATATCTCCTGCAAGCAGTAGCATATATTGTGTTTTTACTAACCATTGGCGGTATTTATTTGGGCAGTATTACAGGTAGTTCTACTCAACCCATAAAGAAGCAGCGAGTGAGTTAAAAACCAATTAATTCTGTGAAGAAATAGAAACCAATATAGGAATATGGTTTTATTTTTGAACAGAACTAAGTGTTAGTATCTGTAGGGTGGGCATCGCCCACCATATCCAAATACAGGTAAAATCAAATATAACCTTTCAAAAAGTTAAAAAAATATCAGTAATTATTATATAATAAATTTGAGAGGATGTTTGAAGAGTCTCTTCCAATACCTTAATTTCTTGCATATTTCCTTAAATTCCTCTCAAGGGAGTTCCAAAAAATAAATTATCCCAAATTATTTGTATATTTGTAGGGGCGCAAGGCCTTGCGCCCTCAACGCCTTGCGCCCTGGAGATGGGATATTTTTCAATTGGAAGTCCCTAAAAGGGGCAAAAAAAGCGATATGGAAGTTCCTCCTACTTTATTGTCATCGAAACAGATAAATGGGTGCAATCTCAGGAAGTTGCAAAAGCCAAGATTACCTCCAGTAGATAGTCTTAGTATTTGGATTGTGCAAAAGATTCAAAGACAAAACTTGATGTGAGTAATTCTTGGTTACGAAGCGACAATGCTGGACAACTAAACTAAAATCTTGAAACAACCCACTGATGAAAGAATCTAACCACAACATTACTCTTAACCTGCTGCAAACCATCATGGAATTTGAATTAGCAGGAGTAGTCCGCTACACTCACTATTCTTTGGTAGTAAATAGTTCCTACAACACTTTGATTGTGGATTTTCTCAAAGAGCAAGCAAGTGAGTCACTCAATCATGCTCAAAAAGTGGGAGAAATGCTCACTAGTTTAGATGGATACCCTAGACCTCGTATTGCTTTAATTGAAGATAGTGAAAAATACTCGGTCAAAGATGTTTTGATAGGAAGTCTAGCTCATGAAAAAAAAGCTCTGGAACTTTATAAACAATTGTTATTAAATGCTAAGAATACCAACGATAAGCTAGAAGAGTTTGCTCGGAACATGATTGAAGAAGAAGGAAGCCACCACATACAATTAGAAGAAATGATCCGGGATTTATAAACTTTTAATTCGTATCTAACATAAACCCAGCACCTCGGTTTCTTCAACAAACCGGGGTTATTGCACAGTGAACTACCCTGACATGACGCTGCTGGCGAATAGGGTGCAAAAAAAAACGAGTAAAGACGTAAGTCAAAATTCCTCAAGGAATATATGACCGTCCTACTCGTCATTATCTATACAAGGTTTATTGAGAAATGCTTTATTTAATATAGAGTAATCATCGGCAAAAGTCTTGTTTACTGTGTAACAAATATGATGATTCGCCAGATTGCTATTAATAATATTATTTTTATTTATAGCGCGTAAAACCCCATCCCCAAACATCGGGACACTAAACTGCAAGCAAGCCGATTGTCGCCTCATAATCATTATCATTGCTATTTAACTAGGACTTACGCATTGACAGTAAACACCAAATATGCTGGAGAAACACATCGAAAGTAGGGGTTTAGCAATGCTAAACCCTGCATAGCGTGGATCTATTTACCATCAACGTAATGATTAATCAAAGCCTGAAAGTCAGGATTTTGATAAATGCACACAATGATTAATTTGTACAGTGCGTAAGTCCTATTAACTTTATTATCTTAATTTTTGATTTTTTTGAGTAATTTGTTCTTTGGAAGTCCCTTAAGCCGAAGCCCAGTCCCCAGTCCCCAGTCCCCAGTCCCCAGCGATGCACTGAGCTTGCCGAAGTGTCCCCAGTCCCCAGTCCCCAGTCCCCAGCGATGCACTGAGCTTGCCGAAGTGTCCCCAGTCCCCAGTCCCCAGTCCCCAGCGATGCACTGAGCTTGCCGAAGTGTCCCCAGTCCCCAGTCCCCAGTCCCCAGTCTATTGAGGGCGACAGAATTTGCGATCGCTATCATCTCCTGGTTCTTGCCAAGAATAGGCAAAATGGCTGACTCCTTTGAGTTGGGGAGCAAATTGCTGCAGTGCTTGCATTTGTACTTCTAGTGGGGGACGATTACTGACTGATTCTCCCCATTTGCCGGCTAAAGCTGGAATCACCTGTGTACCCGGTTTTGCCATGCTCAAAACCCGCTGTACTTGCGCTACAATACAACTAACGTTACCACAATTGCCATAAGACATCGGATGCCATTCTAGGGAACTAGGGAATCGATCCCAAGGTTGTAAGCGCGAATCATACCCTTGTCCTACAGTTTGGTTTCCTTCAGGGAAAAACACCACTCCGGCGGGAATACCTTGCTGCTGTGCTGGGTAACTGGCCAAGTTGACAAAATCTAAGATACCTTGCATTGCATGGGCTACGGAAAGTTGCCACAATTCCAATTGCAAAAGTGGTTGTTTGTCAATAGCACTCAAGATGGATTTTTGTCCTGGTTGTGGTGTCCGACCTTGCCAAAGGGGTTCAACTTCAAGAGGATAAAGTAGATCGACTTCCTCTATATCTCCTGTGGTGACGTATCCTTTGCTCAAAAAGCGGCGAATCAAGTCTAAGCCTTTGTTATTGCGTGCGCGTTGGAATAAAGCTGATTGGGTGGCGTCACTAAATAGCCATAAATCTGTAACTTTGGTGGCGATGGAATCACTTCCGGCTTGTCTTGGATAGCGCACATAGTCAAATAGTAACCCATCCGGGCGACGACGCACGACTTCTTGTACCATTTGGTAGTAGTCGCGTTTGGCTTGTAGGTTATAGGGGTCAATAAATACTTGGTTGCCATTATCTACAACATATAAGCTTGTTTGTCCCTTGCCATTCCGGGCGATCGCCCCTTCTCGATCTCGACGCAGGGCGTAGCTATAGCCGAAATTTGTAGTAAACATCCAGGCGTAGACCTTTAAACCCCGTTCTCGCCCTTTTTGAATCGCTGCTGCCAGCATATCAAATTTTCCACTACCTCGGCTGCGAATCACCGCCGGCCAAACCGTGGGATTAGCTCCATTAGGCAATAGTACCTGCCCACTATAAAATACTTCTAAATAAACTTGGTTATAGCCACGGTTGACAATTCGATCCATAATTTGGTCAATTGCTCCGGGTTGAACGTCACAGGGATACAAGCGTAACCAAATAGCTTGAGTTTGTGGCCAAGTACGATTACGGCATTCTTGTACTTCTTGCGCGTGTTTTTTTAACAGTTGCTGGTAGAGGATCTGAGCATCTTTTTCACCTTGTAGTGCTAACAAGCGTAACTTTTCTTTTCTTTGCGCTGCTGCTGGTGATAACTGGCAATATTCTGTTACTTGCGCCCCTGCTGGTTGGCTACCAAAGTTGGGAATCAATAAAATACTACTAAAAATGACAGCAAATATGCGTCGGTAAAATAAAATTGGTTTGGCAACGTTAAAGGGACGGATAGACATACTTGTTGACATACTCACTCCGCTTGAAGGGCAGTGATTCTTGACGGCTCACAGCAACTAGCTACCGAAGTAGTCTGACAGTCGCTCCCCGTCCATTTTAGGTCGTGCCGATGCCCCATGCCGACCATTTCTATATTTCTAGATGCGTTTTCATCCCTTTCCTGCTCAGTACCGCAACTTAAACAAAGAATTGAGCGCACAGAAAGGTCAATTTTACCCCAACGAAAACCACAGCATGAGCATACTTGGCTAGTAGGTTGCCACCTATCTATTACGCGAAAATCACGGTTAAACTTTTGCGATTTAGCGGCGCATTGGTTTCTAAATTCTCGCCATCCCTGCAAACTAATTACCCTAGATAGCTGACGATTTTTGACCATTCCTGATACGTTTAAATCTTCCAAAACAATTACTTGGTTGTCGTTAACTATTTTGGTTGATAGCTTATGTAAAAAGTCTTTTCTAGTATCATCCATGCGGTTGTGTAGTTTAGCTATCCTTATGCGAGTTCTATTTCTCCTTTTTGAGTCTTTTTGCTGACGTGCTAATTTTCGCTGCAATTTACGAATCTTGCGGTCATGCTTTGAGTAGCTAGGGCTTAAAGCTTTTTCACCATTACTCATTACAGCAAAAGTTTTTATACCTAAGTCAATACCTATGCTTTGGTTTTTAGCAGTAGTAACATTGGGTTCAACTTCTACTACAAAGCTAAGAAAATAGCGATTGGCACAATCTTTAATTACTGTGACTGAGCTAGGTTCAGAAGGTAAATCTCTTGACCATATTGGTTTAATTGTCCCAATTTTAGCTAAATAAACTTCTCCATCTTTCACAGAAAAACCTGCTTTGGTAAATTCTGCTGATTGTGAGTTAGTTTTCTTCTTGAATCTAGGCGTACCAACCTTTTTCCCTTTTCGCTTACCTTTAAGAGAATTGAAAAAGTTTTTGTAAGCAGTATCTAAATGTCTAAGAGACTGTTGCAATGGTACTGAAGCAACATCAGATAGCCATTTTCTTTCATCAGTCTTTTTAGATTGGGTAAGCATTGCCGAGAGTTTATTATATCCTGGCAGTTTTTCAGATTGCTTACAGAACGCTAAAGCATCATTCCAAACAACCCGAACACACCCAAACAACTGGGCTAAATTCTGCCGTTGTTGCTCTGCTGGATAGAATCTGTACTGATACCTAGCTTTCATATCAAGCCTCGTCCTTAAGGACGGGGTTTTGTTAGTAGGATTGGTCTGTTAAAGTATTCTACATTGGTCAGTCGAAAATAAATATAGAAGTCGGAAAAAATTATCAACTAGTCCACAGGTTAACATCGTCTAACTGACTGCTAACGACAAAACTAAATTCAGTGAGTTTCCCATAATTAAGTTCTAGAAGATACTCATGCTCTAGCCCAATTTACTGCTAGTTGGCTTGATAGTCAATGACCGAAAATCAATGATATTGCGTCGCATTCAGACATGGGGATAAGCGTCTAGACGAATTCATTCGCCATCTAAACGCTATACAAAATGCGATACCATGAGAGATATCGCAGAAAACGTAGTGTTAATTTTATGACAAAACATCGGCTAAAGCAGCGATCGCTGTCTCTCTAGCCTTAATTTTGTCCAGGTATTCTTGGGCTGTGGCCTCCCCTTTATGCTTTTTCAGACACAGATACTCATTTAGGGGTGCATAGTAAAGAATTACCAACGCTTCATAACAGGACTCTGGGGATGTGTAAACTTCCCATGTTCGCAGGGTGAATGTGTCTGCTTCGTCTCCGTCGCTATTTCTTACATAAGCGAAATATTTGCCGGACTGGCTTCTAACGTCCTTTTCTAAGTCCTTGATGTAGCTATCAAGAGAGATATCACCACATCCTCCCCCAGACAAAGATAGATATGGTGCGTTAGGTAGCGGCTGTGAAATTGCTTTCACCCTGGGAGGATCTCCCGACCAAGCATTTTTTACGATCTCGTTCATCGCGACTAGCCCCAGAATTTAAATTTACAATTCCAGGTATTATCGTCTTTTGTTGGCTCCACGTCTGATTCAACTGCGTCATACTGCGAAGCTTCTTCCCTGCATTTTTCCCTAGCCTCTTGCTCGTTTTTACCCTGAACACGAATCTGTTCTTCCTGCAAAGTTGCTTGATCATCGGGTAAGTAATCACCCATTTCATTTGCAGTACTTCTAGACCACCAAGGCATCTTAAATACTCCTAGTTAGTTAAAAAATATTTTTTTGAAGCGATAAGCTTTCACGCTTTTAAATTACATAGTTACTCATGAGGTTTGTCAAGAGTCAAAAGTTAAAAATTAAGGTGAATCTAGACTTGGGACTTTTGACAGCCTTGAGTAATTAATGTGCAAATGAGATGCGCTACAACTTATCACTTCAATTTTATCAAGTCGTCAGTTAAGCACCACGTTTCAGCGCTGTCTCTACCTGTTGTAACTCTTTTTCTAGACGAGTTTTGAGTTTTTCTGGTACGGGACGATTAGGATAGGAAGTATAATGTCCCGCTAGAGAATTGAGGGCTGTGCGTATGGTTGTAAAGGAACTAAGAGTGGAAACAGAGTTACCCCGCTGGTAGCGAGCTGAAAAGTCATTAATTTTTTGACGCACGTCTGCTTGAATTTCAGCTTTGTTTGGCGAATCTTGTGATAAATTAAGAGCATTTCTCATGCTGGTGATTACAGTCAAAGTGTCTTGACGATAATCCCCTGTCAAACTATCTGGACTGCCAGAACAACCCATCAGACCAAGGGTTACAACTAAAACCAGGGCAAGCAGACGCGACCAATAACGTTTCATAAGCATTTCTAAAACAACCTATAAATCAACGTCCATCCTATCCTGGATTGGTATCCTGGGGATCATGAGAGTGACGAGTTAGGAGTCAACCGTCAATTGATAAAGAGTATTCCTTTGTTGGTAAGGTCTTCCTAGGGAGGCGATCGCAGTTTGTAGGGTTTCTACTTCCATACAGGTACCACCATTAGCTCCAGCCATTGTCGATATATGTTCTTCCATTAAGGTGCCACCAATATCGTTACAACCCCAGACTAAGGCTTCTGTTGCTCCCGCTAGTCCTAGTTTGACCCAACTGGGCTGATGGTTGGGTATCCAATTTCCTAGAAAAATCCGCGCTACAGCGCCGATTAACAGCGCATCTGTCAAAATTGGTTGTTCATTTCCGACACGACGACGTAAGGGTTTAGGCGCTTCTTGTGCGACGAATGGTAATAAAATAAATTCAGTGATTCTCGCTGGATAACCTTGATTTACGGCGGTTTGTTGGAGCGATCGCAATTTTTCTAAATGCTCTATTTGCTGTTCTGGTGTTTCAATATGCCCAGATAGCATGGTGCTAGTGCTATGCAAGCCTAATTTATGGGCTGTACTGACAATTTCTAGCCAAGTAGCTGTGTCAATTTTTTCTGGACATAGTATCCGTCTTACCGCATCATTCAATACTTCGGCTGCTGTTCCTGGCATTGAACCCACCCCAGCATCTCGCAAAGCACCAATTACATCAGTATACTCAAGTCCGTCAATTCTGGCGATAAATTGCACTTCCTGGGGTGAAAATGCGTGTAAGTGGATGTGGGGAAATTCCTGTTTGATGGTTTCTACTAGCTTCAAGTAATAAGCCAAAGATTTACCGTTGATCTGTGCTTGTGGATTCAATCCCCCCTGCATACATATTTCCGTTGCACCGCGCCCCACTGCATCTGTAGTCTTTTCTAAAATTTGTGCCCAATCTAACCAGTAAGCCCCGGCATCTCCATCATCTCGACGGAATGCACAAAAACTACAGTGCTGCTCACAAATGTTAGTAAAGTTAATATTGCGGTTAATTACGTAAGTGACGGTATCGCCTGCTTGAGTATAGCGGAGTTTGTCAGCTGTGGCGCGAATGGCGGCGATCGCCTCTGGGTCTGTTTGTTTTAACAATACCACTCCCTCTGCGGGCGATATATCATACCCCATCAGGGCACGGTTCAGAATTGCATCAACAGTTTTAAGCTTCACAGGGCATTAGTGACAACCAAGTTACTTCTATTATTTTGGCAGGAAACTGTACTATAGCAGTCATAAATAATTTGGTTGACTGTTAACAGTCACTACTGATATTTTTTATAACTCAATTATGATCAATAAATAACAGGAAACTGCGCGTATACAAAGACCTCACCCTTGCTACTGACAAAATTCCCGATCCGTGGGTGGCTATCTTTAATAATTTATTATGTGGAATCAGCTTGATTACTTAGTACTCGCATAACAGCATGTTGCTGATTTTACCAAAATCTGTTTTCAGCTTATCTGTTGTTTTTTTTTCAAAATAAGTATATTTTACCTAGCTATTATTAATCAAATTAGTTTAAGCTGGGAATGTTAAATAACTACCATTAAATCAGTATTGTATACCAGATTTAATTCATCACATTTCTATTTTTTTTGAAAAAATAAAAATGGTTGATTAGGGATTGTTTCCTGGGTTTTATTTATTTTTTTATCAGAACTTTTTGTAAAAAAGCAACATGCAGCAAAATTTAATTTAAGTTGAGATATTAGAATACTTACTTGACTTTTGTATTTATTTGCTATTGCGTGGAATATGCCTTAATACTGCGTAGGTTTTACCCAATTTATTGCTCATAGCTAAAGTAGGAGCGCAAGGCCTTGCGCCCCTACAAAGCTTAATTGGTAATCTTTTAAGCTATAAATTTGTTTCCCTGCTCAAAATCTACACAGTATTGGAATGTACCTTGATATATATCTTGCATATTATCTGGGTAACTTGGATTACCAAAGATTTTCGCTTACTAGCTTGGCATTTTCTTTATCTGTTCATTAATTCAGACATGATCCGAAATATATATTTTTTTGGTTAAATTATTGGTTTTAGTATGTTTTGTAATAGTCAAATAGAGTAACAAATTATATACAGAATTTTTAGCAAGATTATGAATAATTCACGGCTGATAAAATCTAATTATGTAACCAAAATTACTTATCCTCTGTGAGGGTTTTTCGAGTTTTGCTATAACTTGTTCACAACAAGATACTTTTCTAGTAAATCCTACTCTGGTTAGATAGTAGCGATCCTGTTTGGTCTATTTTAGATACAGAAGCGGCAAAAGAAAGGGAAAGACAGAAAATTCAACAAGTTTTATCATCGCAGTTTCAGCTAATAAAAACTGAAAAGCTTTCGGGTACTATGTCTCTAGATAACTTTACCATCAGACTCTATACGCAGTCTCATAGTAATTCGTAATTATGTTATAGATAATGAAAACTCCAATATAAAATCAATCCAACCAATGCAAAATTAATGTATAGCGGTTTGCTATTAGCTGAAAAGAAGGATTAATTAACTGCGAATTGCCGCAGATAAATATGTAACTTATTCTCTAAAAGCCGCTATATTAAATCTTGAAGATTGCCATATATTCTTTCACCAATTGTATTTATTTGACTCCATGAGTAACAGTTACCCTAATTCCTTGTTATTAGAACCTACCGGCATTTTACAAATTCCTGCATTGTCTCCTAGTAGTGTGGATATTGGTGCTGGCATTCTTCTTTCTTTAGTAATTCCTACTTACAAAGAGCGTGAGAATATTGAGAAGGTTGTCAGGATATTGAGCCAGTTACTTGATGAGTCGATTCCAGGGGACTATGAATTGATTGTAGTAGATGATGATAGTCCAGACCGTACTTGGGAAGTAGCACAATCGCTCATCGAAGAATACCCGCAGTTAGGGGTGATGCGACGCCAACAGGAACGGGGATTGTCCTCAGCGGTGATTAGGGGCTGGCAAGTAGCCAAGGGAAGTATTTTAGGGGTAATCGATGGGGATTTGCAACATCCCCCAGAGGTGTTGACGCAACTGTTGCGTGAGATGATACAGGGAGCAGATTTGGCTGTAGCCAGCCGTCATGTGGAAGGCGGTGGTGTTAGTAGTTGGAGTATTGTCAGGCGGATTTTGTCCCGTGGCGCCCAGGTTTTGGGATTGATGATTTTACCAGGGGTACTGGGGAGAGTGACTGACCCGATGAGTGGTTATTTTATGGTGCGTCGGAGTGCGATCGCCGATGCAATACTCAATCCAGTAGGATATAAAATTCTCTTAGAGATCATCGGACGCGGTAAGGTGCGGGAAATCGCTGAAGTTGGTTATGTTTTCTGTGAGCGTAAACAGGGTGAAAGTAAGGTGACATGGAAGCAATATGTGGAATATATACACCACTTATTGCGGTTGCGTCTTTCCACAGGTTTTTTAGGGAAGTTCCCCGTCGGTCGATTCCTCCGCTTTGGTTTGGTGGGTCTGAGTGGGGTATTTGTGGATATGGTGATACTTTACTTGCTCAGTGATCCGACAACCTTGGCTTTACCCCTGACTCGCAGCAAAATTATCGCTGGGGAAATTGCTATTTTCAATAATTTCTTGTGGAATGATGCTTGGACTTTTGCGGATGTCACCATGAAGCAGCAAGAATGGCGTCATCGTGTGAAGCGCTTTTTGAAATTTAATATTATTTGTCTTGCGGGATTGGGGTTAAATGTGCTGGTGTTGAATCTCTTATTCAATTTCCTGAGATATAATCAGTACATTGCTAACCTGATTGCGATCGCAATTGCTACTATCTGGAATTTTTCAGTTAATTTGAAACTGAGTTGGCGCGTAACTGATGTTAATTGACACTCCCCGACCTAAAGGTACGGGGATTCTAATTTCTTCCTAGTTACTTGCTCAGTCAGGCTTTCGCCAGAAAGAGTAGAGGGCATCTAGTCCATTAGCGTTACTTCGGGACTGCCCGTCCCTAGCTTGTTTTGCATCGCGGAGCGTGTCGGAGACAAGATTTAAAATATTAATTGCCGCGTTTTCATCCCTATGCAAACTACATCCACAACTACAAACATGGGTGCGAGTTGATAGAGATTTTTTCACAATTACACCACAGCTTGAACATTTTTGTGAGGTGTAATGAGGTGGTACAGCAACCGCTAGCCGTCCAAATTTACCAGCAAAATATTCAATCCATTGTCTAAATATTGACCAGCTAACATCACTAATTGACTTAGCTAAACAATGGTTTTTGAGTAGATTACGCACTTGAAGGTTTTCATAGGCTACTAAGTCGTTAGACTTGCACACGTTACGCGCCATTCTTTTAGCGTGTTCATTCCGTTGCCTACTTATTCTTAAATGTTTTCTGGCAAATATAGCTCTAGCTTTTTTACGTCCTGATGAACCTTTTTTCTTTTTGTAAATACGCCTTTGAGAGTGTTTAACTGCTTTCTCGGCTTTTTTTAAGAACTTTGGATTCGGTTCTTGATGCCCGTTTGAGTCAGTGTAAAAGCTCTCTAACCCTACGTCTAAGCCAACCTCATTACCTGTCGATGGTTGAATATCTGCAGCTTCAACATCAATACAAAATTGACAGTAATAGCCATCAGCACGGCGTATTAATCTAACGCGCTTAATTGACTTGACAGGGTAGGTTTGGATATCCCATTTACCCAACAATTTCAACTCACCAATTCCCTTTTTATCGGTAATGGTGATGCGTCGTTTAACCGGGTTTAACTTCCATCCAGAGGTTTTGTATTCTACTGAACGGTTATCATGCTGGAATTGTGGATATCCTTTCTTGCCAGATACCTTCTTTTTACAATTCTCGTAGAATCTCGATATGGAAAGCCATGCTCTTTCTGCTGAAGCTTGCACAGCCATTGAGTTTAAATTAGCTACAAACTGAAATTCGTTGCGTAGTTCTGTTGAGTATTTGTTTAATGAATACCCGTTGAGTTTTGCCTCCCTTGGCGCATCCATCCAATATCTTAAACACTTGTTTCTGACAAATTGGGTAGTTTTTATTGCTGACTCAATTGCTAAATATTGAAGTTTTTTAGCTTTAACTTTGTACTCTAGAACTAGCAACTTAATCACCTCCTTGTTTTTATTTATTATCTTTATGCTAACATATTTGTGACGCCAACGGGGGGCAAGATGAAAAATAAAAGATTAAATGTGCGACTAACTGACAAGCGCTACTACAAGTTAGTAATGCTATCTACGCAGATAGATAGGACTATCAGCAGTCTTGTAGATGAATGGATAGATTCTTTACCAGAACCAAAAAATCAGAACATCACTGAGCGGTAAACCGCTTCTGGCAGCTTTCATCCCTTGCCTGTTCGCGCAGCGTCTCCCCTTCTCCCAAAGGGAGAGGCTAACGCCAAGGGAGAAGTACGGAATACGGCGCGGTGCGCCTGTTCCTCAAGGGTTTTGGGCCTGCCTTCCTTATAATCACAATAACAGTTGAGTGTTAAAGGTTAATGGTTATGATTGAATGTTTTTTATTTGGAATTTTCTAAATTCAAAATGTCAAGTCTAACCATTCCTCTCCAAAAGTCTCGCTGGCTTCACCTGTGGTTGCTGTGGTTGTGGTTAATTATCGGTATTGGGTTACGTCTAGCCAACTTGACGGACAAACCTCCTTGGACTGATGAGTTTTCTACCTTGGTGTTTAGCTTGGGGAATAGTTTTTTGTCAGTACCCCTAGATCAAGCGATCGCTCCTGATGTCCTTTTGCAACCCCTACAACCACAACCCACCGCTGATATCCAAGAGTTATGGGCACACTTGAGTCATGAAACTAATCACCCCCCATTATACTTTGTGCTGGCTCACTGGTGGATGCAATTATTTCCGACACAACAGGGTTTAGTCTCTTTATGGGGGGCGCGATCGCTGGCTGCATTTTTTGGTGTCGCATCGATTCCAGCTATTTATGCTTTAAGTTGGCTTTCCTTTCGCTCTGTGTTAGTTAGTCATTTAGCCGCTGCTATGATGGCAGTGTCACCCTATGGCATTTTTCTCTCTCAAGAAGCGCGTCATTACACCTTGGCAATTTTATGGGTAATTGCTTCCCTAGCCTGCTTGGTATTTGCTGTCCGTCACATCGAAAACCGCACACAGTTACCTATTTGGCTTGTACTCTCTTGGGTGGGAATTAATGCTTTAGGTATTGCTACTCACTACTTCTTCATCCTGACGATTTGTACCGAAGCCCTGGTTTTAGTTTTTCTGGTGAGACTTCAAACTCACATTAGTAGCAAAAATTCTCCACCCATTCTCTCATACCCTTCCTGGAATCGTCTCTATGCCGTTGCTGTTGGTAGTTTTGTCACGTTTGTGGTTTGGATTCCGGTATTTTCACACAACCGTTACGGTAGTAAATTAACGGAATGGATACAGCATCCACTGTCAGGATTTACTTGGTTAAAACCAATTTTTCAAGTTTTAGCCGCCTGGACTACAATGTTTTGTTTACCACCAGTGGAAGCACCGCAGTTAGTGGTTGTGATTCTCTCTGGGTTGGTAATGTTGATTTTCTTGATTTGGGCGATACCGATTCTGATTCGTGGGTTCAAAGTTCAACTACAGCAACCTGAAACCCGTTCCATGACTCAGTTGTTTGCTGGGATAGTGGTAGCAGCGATCGCCTTATTTTTTGTTTTTACATACTTTCTTGGTATTAATCTCACAAGGGGCGCCCGCTATAATTTTGTTTATTTTCCCGCTGTTATAGTTTTATTAGGAGCAAGTCTCGCAGTTTCTTGGCGTCTACCGCAGGACGTAACCAGAAGATGGAAAATCACCAGCAAAAAAGCCGTGATGCTAATTTGGCTGATGGGATTTGTGAGCGCCGTTACGGTCATCTCGAATCTGGGTTATCAAAAATACTACCGTCCTGACCTGTTAGTGCAACTAATTCAACAAACATCTAAAGTACCAGTGCTGATTGCTACAACTCAACAAACCCATGTGCAGATTGGCGAAATGATGGGAATAGGGAGGGAATTGAAAATGCAAAATGTAAAATTCCCATTTTCTCTGTTTCTCCTGGCGCATCAAGACGAAGACCCCAATATTCCCACCATTACTTTGCAAAATACGTTAAAAGATTTTCCCCGACCCCTGGATTTATGGTTAGTGAACTTTCAAGCCACCGAGCCAGAGGAAGTGAAAAACTGTGTTGTTGACACTCAATCTTTACCAGCAATCAACGGCTATGAATACAAAATTTATCACTGTCATCTAGCTGGAAAATAGGGACTGGGGATTGGGGACACTTCGGCAAGCTCAGTGCATCGCTGGGGACTGGGATTGTTAAATGCTTTTGTGAGTTTTTGGGACACCCACAGGTGACAAACCAGCGATCGCCTGTAAGTTTTGGGAACGGATCAACTCGGTAAAATTTAAACCAGAACGTGCTTCTATTTTGGCTACCGACTCAATCGCAGATAACAAATGTGCTGCAGCTTCAGCTTCTGAGTAACCGCGCCGCTGTGCTACGCGAATGGCTGCTATATCAGCATTTAAGTCTGACTCTTGAGATTTGTTACTCCGCCAGATGCGAAGTGCGGCGATCGCACTTAATCCCCCGGCGATCGCCACACCCACGATATCCGACTGTGCTGATTCTATTAATCCGCCCAATAGCCCCGCCACGACCACACCTTGATAGATATCGGGTTTAAACCACTTCACCCCCGTCAACCAGCTAACCGTTTGCAATAGCAGCAAGTCTCGTTGTGGTTTCGTCAAGCGACCCCACAGATCGAAATTAATATATATTGGTCGCTCTCGATTCCACGGCAATGGAAAGGAAGCCTCAATTACCTTCGCCTGTTCTGCTTTACTGACAATTTTTGTGGTCATGCGACTAGAAGCAGGCATTATATCTAATAAACGGCGAATTTCAACCTTTGGCTCCATAAATTTAATTATTTAATAATTAGCCCAACTATGTTTATTGGAAGGTTTATTGGAAGTCGGCGGGAAACTCCATCCCAAGAGTGGGTGGAGAGGGACAGCCGCCCGCCGACTTTGGGCATAGGGCATAGGGCATTGGTCGCTTTTCTCCATGCCCCATGCCCCATGCCCCATGCCCCATGCCCCATGCCCCATGCCCTAAAACTCCATCCCGCAAGTGGCGTGGAGTTTTTTATTAGGTCAATTGCAGTTGCAAGAATCAACCTCTACAAACTACCATTTTTGACGCTCTCCGCCCTAAAAGTGCGGAGATTCTTGAACCTATCCCACTAATATAAGAATATGGTAATCTACTTCTCAATAGAGTTGAGCGTATGGTGTGATGGCCGGACGTTTTGAAGGATTGAGCGATCTGGAATGGAAGTTATTTGAGGATATGTTTCCCAAGGAGCCAGAAAAGCGTGGCAAAGGAATGCCTCATGTCCCGTATCGCTATGTATTAAATAGTCTGCTGTATATTTTGATTACTGGGTGTCGATGGTGTGATCTACCACAGGGGGATAGATGGGCATCAAAAAGCTCTTCCCATCGATGGTTAAAGCGGTGGCGTGAAGACGGAACATTGGAGCATTTACAAGCGCGTGTCTTAGCGATGCCTGCGGCGGGCTACGCCTACGCAGATGAAAAAGGACTAATAAATTGGGAGTTTGGCGCGGTTGACGGGTCTTTTTCCCCCTGGAAAGGGTGGTGGTGAAGAGGTTGCTTATGGTGGCAAAGGCAAAGGTATTCTAATTCACACTCTTACTGAGGGTAATGGAATGCCCTTAGCGAACTCTACAACTGCCGCTAACGGTAGTGAAAGAGAACAAGTATTACCTTTGCTTGACAAGGTAAAATTAAAAACTTTGAGGCGGGGTAGACCACGTAAGCGAATCAAGGTGCTGGCTGCTGACAAAGGTTACGACTCAAAGCAAAAACGCGCTGACTTACGCAAACGAGGTATTCGTCCTCAAATCCCGAA